>PKWA01000101.1 GCA_003131665.1 Acidimicrobiaceae bacterium | reverse complement strand
CGCGGCCGAAGACGGTCAGATCGGCCAGGTGGCCTACTCGTCCTCCAAGGGCGGGGTCGTGGGGCTCACGTTGCCACTCGCGCGCGACATCGCTCCAATTGGCGTGCGCGCGAACTGCATCTTGCCGGGACTGATCGACACGCCGATCTACGGCACCGGTCCTCAGTCCGATGAGTTCAAGGCGCGCTTGGGCGCGGGCGTGCTCTTTCCCAAGCGTTTGGGTTACGCCGACGAGTTCGCGTCGCTCGCGGTGGAGCTCTTGTCAAACAGTTACATGAACGCCGAGTCGATCCGTATCGACGCCGGCATTCGCNNCAGCCCAAATAGTCTTCGTCGAATCGACTAAGTGTTGGGGAAAGTTCAAGATGAACAATTCCTACAAACTCTCAAATCGAAATCTGATTACGGAACACCGTTGGTTGAGCGCTCACTGCCCGTCTCACGGGTGTCCCATAGGCTCTGAGGAATGGCAACGGCGAGACTGGGTTTAACGGCGCTGGACTGCTCTGACCCTTCCGTCCTCGCGGACTTCTGGGCGGCGCTCCTCGGCGGAGAAGTCAAACATCGCAACGACGAGTTCTGCGCAGTCAAGGCGGATGGAGGCATGCTGGTCGCTGTCAAGGTGCAGGACTACCAGCCGCACACGTGGCCGGACCCGACCGTGCCGAAACAGATGCACCTGCACTTGAAAGTCGACGACCTTGACGCAGCGCAAACTGAGGCGGTGGGTTTGGGTGCTCGAGTCGCGACAGAGCAAACAAATCCGGAGCACTGGCGAATCCTTCTCGACCCGGCTGGTCACCCATTCTGCTTGGCAACAGAACTCCTCGACTAACGCGGACCAAGTTCGCCGAGACCTGGAAGCTCAGGCACCAGTAACGACTCGGAGGTTCAAGGTCGCACGAATCTTGATGGACACGGCCCCCAGGATGACGTTACGAATGATCCATCGATGGAACTCGTTCGTACTCAACAGGTTCCGGGATCAAGTCCCGACCGACGCGATTCACGTCTAATGACCAAACACAGTGGCCACTGTCAATGAGAACTTTCCCCCTGCACTAAATCTCGCGTGCTTCGGCCACGTTGTCGAATCGGGCGAACTCGCCGCGCCAGGTGAGGTGCGCGGTGCGTGTAGGGCCATTTCGATTTTTGCCGACGATGATCTCGGCGTCGGCCTTCATGTCGTTTGACACGTCGCCGTAGATCTCAGGGCGGTACAAGAACAGCACGACGTCGGCGTCTTGTTCGAGCGAGCCCGACTCACGAAGGTCCGACATCATCGGACGCTTGTCGGCCCGCTCTTCGAGCTTTCGAGAGAGCTGCGAGAGGGCCACCACGGGACACTCGAGTTCGCGCGCCAGGATCTTGAGCGACCGACTCATCTCAGAGACCTCGACCTGGCGGTTCTCGGCGCGACCACGTGAACTCATCAGCTGCAGGTAGTCGATGATCACCACGCCCAGGTCACCGTTTTGCTGCTTGATGCGCCGGGCCCGGGCCCGCACGTCCATGATTGTCAACGCCGGGTTGTCGTCGATGAAGACCTTGGCGGACTGCAGGTAGCCGAAGGCCTCATGGGCCCGGTTCCAGTCGGCTTCGGAAAGGTCGCCGGTGCGCAACTTCGACGAGTCGATGCGCGCGGTCGAGGCGAGAATGCGCTCGGCCAACTCCTGACGGCTCATCTCCAGGGAGAAGAAGAGCGCCGGACGGTTCACGACCGCACCGACGTGAATCAAGATACCCAACGCGAAAGCCGTCTTACCGGTGGCCGGTCGGGCCCCGACGATGGTCATCGAACTGGGCTGGAGACCTTGGAGAATGACGTCGAGCGACCGATAGCCCGTCTCGAGACCGTTCAGTTGACCCCGGGTCTCGCCGCGCTGTTCGAGAATGTCAGCTTCGTTCAACAAAAGTCGCTGCAGTGGCGACACCGAGTCCATGCGCCGATCGTCGCCAATCGCGTTGATCTTGCGCTCCGCTTCGTCGATGAGACCAATGACGTCGTCGGTGGCGACGTAGGCGTCGTCCACGATCTCGCCGGCCACCGAGATAAGTCGTCGCTGCTGCGCCTTCTCACGAACCAGCTCGGCGTAGTGCTGAGCGTTCGCCGCCGACGGCGTATTGATCTGCAGCGACGAAAGAACGGCCAGCTCGATCGCCACCGCGCCGCGCTCTTGAAGCTTCGCCTGCACCGTGACGTAGTCCACCGGCTCGCCCGCGTGCGCCAGCGCGATGATCGCGCTGAAGATCTGCCCGTGCAGGGGTCGATAGAAATCCTCGGCCTGCACGTTCTCGAACGCGATGCTGACCGCCTCTTGCGACAACAACATCGCGCCGATCAGTGACTCTTCGGCTTCGATGACACTGGGTGGCACGCGTCCACCCGTGACCTGGCGAGGACGCTCAACGTCGATCTGTGTCATAAGACCTCAACGGTTGCCGAGATTGGCTGTGCGTCGCAAGAACAACAACGTGGGGATAAGTCTGTGCCTAAGTTCACGACGCTCATCATCGCAAACAGGTGTAACAACACATCGCCGGAGCCTCAGGCTCCGGCGACGTACGACACGATGTTGACGGTGTTACTTGGTCACGACCTCGATATTCACGTTCGCCGTGACGCCCTCAAAGAGGGTCGCCGTTGCGCTGGCGCTGCCGACTTCTTTGAGGTGCTCGGCAAGGGCAATGGCGTGCCGATCGAGAGAAATCCCCGTAGCGCTGCGTATTGCGTTAACAATGTCCGTCTCGCCGATCGAGCCGAAGAGCCGGCCGTTGGCCGCGGCGCGCGCCCCGATGGTGAACGTCGCTTGCTCGATGATCACCTTTTGGGCCTCGGCGGCCTCGCGACTCTTGGCGTCGAGGACGTCGCGGGCCTTGCGCATTGAGGACGCTTGGACCTCGGTGGAGGAGCTGGCCACGAGAGCCGCACCGGTGGGCAGCAGAAAGTTCCGGGCGTAGCCCGATTTCACGACGACAATGTCACCACGGCGTCCGAGGCCGCGAACGTCGCTGCGGAGCAGTACTTTCATTCGCTGACCTCCTCGACCAACTCAGTCTCCAAGACCTCTTCGGCCACGCTCGCGTCCTCGAGCAACGCCACCTCGGGCTCGGCAGCGCCGACTGGGGTCTCGACGCTGTCGCGACTCGGTCGCGGGGTGCGCGGACCCCGATCGTCACGGCCTTCGCGGCCATCTCGTCCGTCTCGACCTTCACGACCGCGTCCGCCACGTCGCTCGGTAACGGTTCGCTGCGTGTAGGGCAAAAGTGCCAACTCGCGAGCAGTCTTAATCGCGTCGCTGACGTCGCGTTGGTGTTGCTGGCAGTTGCCCGAGACCTTGCGTCCTCGAATCTTGCCCCGGTCCGAGATGTACTTGCGTAGCTGGGCCAGATCCTTGTAGTCGACCCGGTCGACGCCGTGTTGACAGAAAGAGCAGGGCTTCTTCTTCGCGCCGCGACGAATGTCAATCTTCGGCGCCCGTTTGGGCGGCTTGGGGTTATTAATACGTGGCATTAGAAGGGCTCCTCGTCAAAGGCGTAGGTACTCGGCTCGTTCGTGCGCGCCGCGGGACGGTCGTTGGACTGAAAGTTCGAGCCCTCGGCCCGGGGAGTGCGGGTCACGACCGCGGTCGCGAAGCGCAACGACGGGGCGATCTCGTCCGCATTGATCTCAACGGCCGAACGCTTGTCCCCGTTCTCGGTCTCCCAGCTGCGCTGCTCGAGCCGGCCTGAGACGATGACGCGGGTGCCCTTGGTGAGGGAGTTCGCGGCGTTCTCGGCCATTGATCCATAACCCGAGACGTCAAAGTACGACACACGCTCTTCCCACTCTTGGGTCTGGCGATTCTGCCAGCGGCGATTGACGGCAACGGAGATCCGCACCGCCGCCTGGCCACTGTTCAAGAACTTAAGTTCGGGGTCACGGGTGATGTTCCCGACGACCGTAATGGTGTTATCAGCCATAATTTCTCCTTAGTGGTAGGCGTCCAAACCTACGCTTGAGCCGTGACACGGCTGGCGCTGGCTCGCACGTGGTGACGAAGAATCTTGAAGCGAAGGACCTCGTCAGAGAGCGTCAGGATGCGATCGAGCTCATCGACCGTCACCGATTCACCGCTGAACTCCACCAACACGTAGTAACCCTCTTTACGCTTATTGACTTCGTACGCCAAGGGACGTTTTCCCCAACGGTCGATGGTTCCCGGGGTTCCACCGTTGCTGCGAATGGTTTCGAGCGCTCGATCCAGCGAAATCTGAATAGCTTGTGCGTCGACCGAGGTGTCGAACACGATCATCGTCTCATAGGGCCTCATGGCCGGTTTCCTTTCCCTCTGGTCCGGACTGGCCGGGCTCTGCGGAAAACAGAGCAGGGTGTGATTGGTACTTCCCCACCGTTGTGGGAAAGACGAGTCTACTGCCTCGAGCGCGAAAGGGCTAGTTGAGCAGGTCTTCGGGGTTGGCGTAGACCTCGCTCGGTCCTGGAAACTCCCCGTTTCGGACGTCACTGGCGAAGTGGCGCAACGCTTCAGTGATCTCGGGCCCAAGATGAGCGTACTGTCGCACGAATTTGGCGGGCGTACCTCGACTGAGGCCCAAGAGGTCATGAAAGACGAGGACCTGGCCGTCGGTGTCGGGTCCAGCGCCGATGCCGATCGTGGGAATCTCCAAAGCCTCGGTCATTCGCGTGCCGACCACACTGGGTACCCCTTCGAGCACCACCGCAAAGACGCCCTCGTCTTGAAGGACCTTGGCGTCCAGATGAAGCTGCTGGGCCGCCTCGCGGGTCTTCGCCTGCACCTTGAAGCCGCCCATCACCATCACGCTCTGAGGAGTGAGACCGAGGTGGCCCATCACGGGAATTTCAGCGTCCAGAATCGCGCGCACGACCTCGCGGCGAACCCGTCCGCCTTCTAACTTCACGCTGTCGGCGCCGCTGCGAATCAAGGCGGCCGCGTTTCGCACACTCTCGGCGACGCTCAAGTGATAGCTCAACCACGGCATGTCCGCCACCACGTGCACGTCGGGCTTCGCGGCCGCGACCGCGCGCACGTGGTGACACATCTCCTCGACGCTGACGTGCAGGGTGTCACGGTGACCGAGCACCACGTTGGCGAGTGAGTCACCCACCAAGATCAGGTCGACGCCCGCCTCGCTCGCAAAACGCGCGCCCGGCTCGTCGTACGCGGTCACCATCACAAGGGGTGGGGCCCCGTTTCGCCGTTTATGCCCACGCACCAATGGCGCGGTCAGTTTCATTCGCCGACCTTCTTTGCGAACGAGACGCCGCGACGAGCCGGACGGGCACCCGCGCTCCACTTTCGAGCTAAGTGGTGAAATGAACACGCGACGCACACTTCCACCGCGTAGCACTGCACCGGATCTTCGCGCCGCTCAAGTTTCAAGAGGTCCGCACGTGTCGTGGGGCACGTGCCGCCGGAGGGGAGTCGAGCACCGAAGACGTAGGTCACTTCGACGAGCTCGCCGTCACCACAGACCGGGCAGGTCTCGCCCGAGCGGCGCCCGAGGTTGCGTGCGGCGCGCAGCAGTTCTGGGTGTGCGTCGCACACGTCCTCGTAACGCAGCTGGCCCGTGGTCAACTTGGCGAGCAGCGCGTGACGTACTAAACCGAACTCGACAACGGCCCCATTGGCCGTGCTCGTACGGAATCGCTTATCCATTAGGGGTGACCTTACCGCCGTTCAAATCCCTGGCGTGGTAGGTACCGTCTCGTTCGATATATCGATGTGATATGCTCTATCGCGTGTTAGATATTGCCATCCTCGGTCTACTCATGGACCGGGACCACCACGGTTACGAGATCCGCACACAGCTGCGTGACCGACTCGGTGTGTGGGCCAACGTTTCCTTCGGCTCGATCTACCCCGCGCTGGCTCGCCTCGAACGCCACGGTTTCGTCGAGGCCGTCGCGCCGGCAGCGCCGCGCGGCGCCTCACTTTCCACCGGTTCACTCTCGGGTGAGCGCGCGTCACTTCGATCACTGCGCGCCACCACGGGCCTAGGACGGCGCGGGCGAAAGGTCTATCGGATCACCGATCGTGGCCGCCAAGAGTTCGTGGCCCTGCTCGCCGATCCCGCCACGTTGGATGACAGCAAGAACTTCTTTCTACGCATGGCACTCGCCCAGTACTTGACGCCCAGCCTTCGCGTGCGCCTCCTCGAGCGTCGTCGTACCGATCTGGTTGAGCGCCTGGCCGAAGTTCGCACTGGATCGCACAACCAAGAACTCGACCCCTACGCGCGTGGCGTGATGGAACACGCCGCCGACGGCGTCGAATTGGACCTCACCTGGATTGACAGCCTGTTGTCCAAAGAACGTAGTCAGACACAGACCTTCGCCGACGAAGCGAAGTAGGAAAGGAGAGCCATGAGAAAGATTCGCGTGGCTATTGCCGGCGTTGGAAACTGCGCCAGTTCACTCATACAAGGCGTGACGTACTACCGAGATGCGAAGGCGGGCGACCACGTACCGGGTCTCATGCACGTCGAACTCGGCGGCTACCACGTCAGCGACATCGAGTNNGTCCAAGGTCGGCAGCGACCTCGGCAAGGCCATCGACGGGGGCCAGAACAACACCCTCAAATTCGCCGACGTCCCTTCGCTCGGCGTGACTGTTCGCCGCGGCCCGACCCTCGACGGGCTGAACAAGTACTACCGCGCCGCCATCGAGGAGTCTCTTCTCGAGCCCGACGACGTCACCCAGGTGCTTCGCGACACCGGTGCCGAAGTTCTCGTCTCGTACCTTCCGGTGGGCTCAGAGAAGGCCCAGCGCTTCTACGCCCAGGCCGCACTTGACGCGGGCGTCGCCTTCGTCAACGCCA
>PKWA01000106.1 GCA_003131665.1 Acidimicrobiaceae bacterium | reverse complement strand
AGTAGATGTCGTTGAAGTCGAGATCGGGCATCCGATCGGCGAACCAGGGCAACATTGGCTTCTTTTCGAATCGCTTCAACGCGTCCAGGCGAAACTTCAACATCCAGGGCTCTTCGTTCTTCATCCCCGACATCTCTCGAACGATGGATTCGTTGAGGCCCTTCTTCGGCTTGAAGACCGGCAACTGGTCGTCCGACCAGCCCAGCTGGTAACGACTGAAGTCCAGGTTGTCAATCGCCATCGTTCTCCTTCGGGATATTCCCTACGGACATAGTACTAACTCACCGGACCTCCATGCCCCTAATTACTGGCAAAGTGGTGTGGTGCCTACCCCTCCCGTCGCTCCAAAACGCCCTCACCGCATTGTCCGTCACGGCGACACCCGGGTCGATCCCTACTACTGGATCATGGACCGCGACAGCGAAGAGGTCCTGGCGCACTTGCGGGCCGAGAACGAGTTCCTCGCCCAAGAGCTCGCACCCTTAAAGCTGCTCGAGGACCAGCTCTNNGTCGGCGACGATCTCACGCCGCCCGTCATTGATCCCGCCACCACACTCGAGGGCGAACAAGTGATTCTCGACGAGAACCTCGAAGCCGGCGATCGAGACTTCCTCTCTGTAGGAGTCCTCGCGCTCAGTCCTGACGACACCTGGGTCGCCGTCGGGACTGACTTTGAGGGCAACGAACGCCACCACGTGACCGTGCGCCCCCTGGCCGACCAGCCGCCGGTCGACGATGAACTCGACGACGTGTACTACGGATTCGCCTGGGCCAGTGACAGCCGTCACTTCTTCTACACCCGCGTCGACGACGCGATGCGCCCGTGGCAACTCTGGCGACACGAGCTGGGTTCGAAGTCCACCGAGGACGTCTTGGTCTTCCAAGAAGAGGATGCGCAGTACACCGTGTCGGTGGGACGGAGTCGCGACGACGCGATGATCATCGTGATGATCAGCTCGTCGATGACGAGCGAAGTATGGTACTTGCGCGCCGAGCAGCCCACCAGCGAACTCCTGATGCTCGAAGAGCGCCGACACGGCATTGAGTACGGTATCGAGCACTTCACCGACGCCCGGGGACGGGGTTGGTGGCTCAAAGTCACCAATGAGGAAGCGACGGACTTTCGACTTCTGGCCCGACTGGTCGACGGCGACGAGTGGCGAGAGATTCTCCCCGAACGACCCGGGAGTCGCCTGGACGGGGTCGACGCCTTTCAAACGTTCCTCGCCTTGAGTGAGCGTGACAACGGATGCGCCGCCCTTCGACTCGTGCCGATGCTCGACGGTGAGGAACCGTTCGGCGACGACCTCTTGGAACGCTCCGCGTTAGTAGAGGGCGGCGCCTTTCCTAATACCGTAGGGATCTCGTCGAACCCGAACTTCGACACCACCCAAGTGCGGGTATTGATGACGTCACTGGTCACCCCGCGACTCATCGCCGACGTCGTCGTTACCACCGGTGAGTTGATCGTGCGCAAGCAACAACAGGTACTGGGCGGCTACGACGAGTCGAACTACGTAACGGGCCGGCTGTGGGTGATGACCAGTGACGCACAGCGTGTGCCCGTCTCGGTGGTCGCTCGCCGCGACCTCGTGACCGTTAGCGAGGACGGAACCTTGCGAGCGCGCAAAGCCTCGCCGATGGTGTTGTATGGCTACGGCAGTTACGAGATCTCGATCGACCCGTCATTCTCCTCGCTTCGACTTTCGCTACTCGACCGCGGCGTGATCTTTGCCATCGCCCACATTCGAGGCGGGGGTGAGATGGGTCGCTCGTGGTACGAGATGGGGCGCCTGGCGCAAAAGCCCACCACCTTTAGTGACTTCGTGACGGTCGCGCGCTGGCTCGTTGGTGAGGGGTGGACCTCGCCCGAACANNGCCGGAGGACTCTTGATGGGCGCGGTGATGAACGAGGCGCCCGAACTCTTTCGCGCCATCGTCGCCGAAGTGCCCTTCGTCGACGTACTGACGACCATGCTCGACGACTCGCTCCCCTTGACGGTGGGTGAGTGGGAGGAGTGGGGCAACCCCGACGCCAGCGCCACGGCCTATCGCACGATGAAGAGTTACTCCCCCTACGACAACGTGCGCGAGCGCCACGATGACGCGACTCCCCTCGTCTACCCCCGCCTCTTCGCCTCGGGAGGTCTGAACGACTCACGAGTGGGTTTCTGGGAGCCGGCGAAGTGGGTCTTAAAAATACGCGACGCGAATGAGGCCAACTACGCGGTGCTCAAGACCGAGATGGGCGCCGGCCACCGCGGGCCGTCGGGGCGCTACGACGCGTGGCGCGACGAAGCTCAAGTGCTCGCGTGGACCTTGAATGAGATCATCCCGAGTTCGTAGTAGTGACACTCGTCGTGTGAAAGACCAGGTTCAACGTAGAAGGTGAGGGAGATGGAAAGACGACGGGGCTTCCCGCCACGCTCACCGTCGCGCTCGAGGGCGAACCAATCGTGATCCGAGAGTCCCCGATCATCTTCAACGACTCGTCGTGGCCCTGGGCGACGCGGCCCTGCCACTCCAACGTGTTCTTCGTCCCCATCTCGTACACGGCCCACGTCGCGCCGAGTGAACCCGTCACGACCACTTGATAACTCGACGCGGGCACGATATAGAACGCGTCGTCGCCATTGGTCGACGTCGATTGAAACGATGAGGGGAAGGGCGCAGTCGTGGTGGTCGTGTTCGCCGGTGTCGTCGTCGTCGGATCGGTGCCACTGCCCTTGGGGGTCTTCGACGCGTCGTGGTTCACGTAGTAGGTCACCACCACGGCGATGATCAGGCCAATCAACAAAATCACGGCGACGCGACGCAACATGATGAAGAGCGTCGAGCGATGAGAAGACCTTGAAAGGAACCAGTCGTCTTTGTGTCGAAGGTGCGACGCCACGACGTCTTCGGCGCTCGACGTCGACTCACTGAAGACGTAGTGATGATCGGGGTCAAGACGTGGACGTTCGACGGCCGGGCGTTGAAGCGGCTCGCCCGACTCATCGATCAGGCGAAAGCCTTTCGACGGCGCGTAAGGCGACGGCGGCGGTGAGAAGAGTCGACGCTCTATGGGCTTGGAGAGCTCGCGCATTTCGTCTCGACGAAGCTTTCGAACGCGCAACGCGATCCCGACCAGGAGAAGCACGACGAGGATCGCTGCCACGATCTCGATGACGAGTTTCACTCTCGATCCTCGCTGGTGCTGCTCACTTGGGGTACCCGGGTCACAGCACGAATCGTAGTGAACTCCGTCTCACTTGGTAAGTAGTCAAGATTTGCTGCCACGCGACCGAACCGCTCGGAGAGAGATTCAGCCGGCACGACGTCTGCTTGGCGCAGTCCTCCTCGGAATCGGAGTGCGCGGCGTCCGGGCGGTCCGTCGATGGGCCGTCGCTAACTCCGCTGAGTGCGTGATTAAGTTGATGGACATGAGTGAACTCACCATTGAACTGGACGACGTGACGCTGAAGGCCTTCACGTACGGTTCGAAGGACGCGCCCTTAGCGCTGTGTCTTCACGGCTTTCCCGACAGCGCCTACACGTTTCGCCAACTCGCGCCGTACTTGGCCGAACGCGGGTACCACGTGGTGGTGCCCTTCCTTCGTGGCTACGCGCCTTCGTCTCTTTCGAAGTCGGACAACTACCAGCTCATCACGTTGGCCCACGACGCGTCGACCTTGCACGAACGCTTGGACGGCGACGAGAATGCGCTCATCGTCGGACACGACTGGGGCGCGAGCGCCGCGTACGTAGCGACGAGCGCCGAGCCAGAGCGATGGCGCCACGCCATCACCATGGCGGTGCCTCCGCTGGTGCTCTTCGCCGAGGCCCTCTCGACGTTCAGTCAACTTCAATTGAGTTGGTACATGTTCTACTTCCAAAACCCGACGGCCGAGAGCGTGGTCGAACGTAACGACCTGGAGTTTCTCGAGCGACTGTGGCGTGCGTGGTCACCGAACTACGCGCCCGATGAGGACATGGTCCACGTTCGCCAGTCACTGGGTACTAATGAGTGTCTACGCGCGGCCCTGGGCTACTACCGAGCGATGTTCGACGCCAGACCGCTCATCGACGCGTCGATGCAAAAGTTCGCCGACGCGGCCTTTGCCACTTCGGTGCTGCCCACGCTCTATCTGCACGGGGCTAAGGACGGCTGCATCGCTCCCGTCGACTCGGCCAAAGTCCTCGCCGTCCTCGGCGCCGACTCGAGGTACGAACTGTTAGAAGACGCCGGCCATTTCTTGCACCTCGAGCAGCCGGGCGCCGTGCACCGTGCTATCGACGATTTCCTCGATAACTAGTCAGCGGGCAGTGAAAAAGTCTGTGCGTGACGCGAGATGAGCCCGTCACGCACAAGTCCAGCAAGTACCTCGGCTCGACGCGGTGCCGTCACATCAACCAGATATTTCCCCAGCTGACTTCGAGAGTGCGGTCCGTCTCGCAACGCGTTCATCACCCGTCCTCTGAGTTGACGGTTCGAGCCTTCAAAGGGTGACTGTCGGCGAGAGACGCTCGCACTGAGCGGGGCGGGGTCCTCGCCGCCGCGTTGGCGCCACGCGCAGTGAGCCTGCACCGGACATCGGTCACAGCGAGGCGCCGAACGACAGAACTGCGCACCCAGATCAAGCATGGCTTGATTAAAGGGCGCCGAGTTCGTTCGAGGGAGCAGCTCGCTCGCGAGGGTTCTCGCTTCGCGCGGGAGAAGTCGGCGATTGGCGATAGCCCGTGCGAGCACCCGTCCCACGTTCGTGTCGAGAACTGCCGCGGGCACGCCGTAGGCGAAGGACGCCACGGCATTCGCCGTATAGGGACCTACGCCGGGTAGCGAACGAAGTTGCGCCGGATCACGGGGAACCACGTCGTGGAACTCATCGCGCAATACCCGCGCCGCCTCGTGTAACGACTTCGCTCGCCGGGGATAGCCCAAGCCCCGCCACTCGGTGAGGACATCTTTGAGCGACGCCTGCGCACAGGAACTAGGTGTGGGAAAGCGCGCCATGAACCTGGTCCAGGGTTCGATCACCCGCGACGACTGGGTCTGTTGCAACATGACTTCGCTCACCAAGACGGCCCAGGGGCTCTCGTGGGCGATCCACGGCAGAGGTCGAGCTATCGTCGGCGCGGCGCGGCGCAGCGCTCGGCGAAACGCGACGTGGCCGCTAGGCCCAGACGTCGTCACCGTAGGGGCGTCGTCGCGCCGGGGCGAACTCACGCTTCCAGACCATGACCTTTCTGCGAAAGTAACAGACCTCGAGCCCTTCTTGAGTGAATCCCTTGGACTCAACCACCACGATGCCCCGATCACTCTTCGAACTCGAGGCCGTCTTTTCGAGAACTCGGCTTTCTGCGTAAAGGGTGTCTCCGTGAAAGGTCGGGTTGCGATGAATCAGTGACTCCACTTCTAGGTTGGCGATCGCCGCACCCGAGACGTCGGGCACACTCATGCCGAGCACCAAGGAGTACACGAGATTGCCCACGACCACGTTCTTCTTGTGCACGGTCTCGTGCTCGGCGAACCACGCGTCAGAGTGCAAGGGGTGATGGTTCATGGTGATCATGCAAAAGAGATGGTCGTCGAACTCGGTAATGGTCTTGCCGGGCCAGTGCCGGTAGACGTCACCCACCTCAAAGTCTTCGAAGTACCGACCAAATGGGCGCTCGTACGAACTCACTGACCTACGCTGCTTTTCGCACGATCAACTCGGTCTTACTCTTCTTCGGCGACTTCGCGCGCGGGACGAGTGGTAAAGGAGACCAGTCCACCGGGCAGCGTTTCGCCGTCAATCACCATCCGCCAGGTGTAGCGCGAGGCGTCGACCAAGGGAATCGGGCCAAAGTTGACGGCAATCGGTACGTCCACCGGCGTGCCCACTGGCACGTCGTTGGGCGCCGTGGCGGAGAAGTCCCCGCGCACTTCAATGATCTGGGGCCCTTCCGGGGTCTCAAAGCGCACTGGTTGACCGTCGGCGTCTTCCAAGAAGAGTTCCCAGTGGTGAGAGGTATTGAACTCATGAGAGTCGACACCGACCTTGATCGCGACCGCCGAGGGCGTCGGCTCGGGACCAGTGATGGACCACCCGCCGCCGAGCACGTAGAGCTTGCCGTCGGCCACTTGGGCCGAGTCAGCCAAGAGCATGGTGATGTTCACCTCGCCAGCCTACGTCGGCGCCCCGTCGTAGAGAACCAGTACATTTCACCTATGCCCAACGACACGCTCGATCTCGACGTCGCCGCGACGATCATCGACCGGGCTCAGTCGGTGATCGATGGCGCGCTGCGTGCGATTGCGGCGCACGGGGGCGTCGAGAAGAACGAGGGTCTCGCCTACGACCTCGCCCACGCGGCGAGCGCCCTCGCGGCGGCCCGGGCCTGTCTCAGCTACGGCGCCCAAGGCGAAAACGAAGCGCAACTGGTCGCGGCCTTTCTCGCGATGACCCTCGCGGATCTCGCGAACCGGGTACTCGGTCGAGAAGCCCTCTGGGGCGTCGAACCCACGTGGTTCGAGCCGTTTCACTCCTTTGTGGCCACGTATCGAGCGCCATCGTTTCTCGCCGGCCTCGCGGAATCTCCTGGTCCGCGCCACTTGGGCGAGGACTTTGCGATGGTGGGTGAACTGTTTCACCGCTTCGCCGAGGAGCAAGTTCGCCCCCACGCCGAGCACGTCCATCGAACGAACGCCGAGATTCCCGAATCGATCATCGAAGGACTCAGAGATCTGGGTGGCTTTGGACTCTCGATACCCGAGCAGTTCGGTGGATTCTCGAGCGGTGGCGAGTCGGAGTACGTCGGAATGGTCGTGGCGACCGAAGAACTCTCGTGGGGCAGTTTGGGCATCGGTGGTTCACTCATCACCCGTCCCGAGATTTTGACAAGGGCCCTTCTTCACGGCGGCACCAAAGAACAACAAGAACACTGGCTGCCCCGCCTCGCCAACGCCGAGACGCTCTGTGCAATCGCGGTCACGGAGCCGGACTTCGGCTCGAACGTGGCCGGCATCACCACCAGCGCCACCAAGACCGAGGGCGGTTGGTTGATCAACGGCGCGAAAACGTGGTGCACGTTCGCGGCGNNCGGTCCTGCTCGCTCGAACCAACCCCGATCGCTCGCTCGCTCATCGGGGTCTGTCGCTGTTTCTCGTCGAGAAACCCCGGGGCGACAGCCACGGCTTTCTCTTTCGCCAAGACAGCGCGTCAGAGGGCAGACGAGACGGCGACGGCCGCTTAGAGGGTCGGCCGATCGACACGATTGGTTATCGCGGGATGCACTCGTACGAACTGAGCTTGGAGAACTGGTTCGTGGCGGACGACCATCTCATCGGGGCGGAGGCGGGGCTCGGCAAGGGCTTCTACTTTCAGATGGCCGGCTTTGAGAATGGCCGCATCCAAACCGCGGCGCGCGCGGTCGGTCTGATGCAGGCGGCGTACGACGCGGCGCTGGAGTACGCGCGAACGCGCGTGGTCTTTGGCGAGGCGATCATCAACTACGAACTCACGCGAGTCAAACTGGCCACCATGGCGGCCATCATTCAGTGCGCTCGCCAGTTCTCGCTCGAGGTCGCGCGCCAGATGGGCCGTGGTGGTGGCGCTCTCGAGGCGTCGATGGCCAAGGCCTACGTCTGTCGCGCCGCGGAGTGGGTCACTCGTGAAGCGATGCAGATCCACGGTGGCATGGGCTACGCCGAGGAGTATCCGGTCAGCCGGTACTTCGTGGACGCGCGAGTGCTTTCGATCTTTGAAGGCGCCGACGAGACTCTCTGTCTCAAGGTCATCGCCCGGCGACTGCTCGAGGACGTTCGCTAAGAGTTACGCCTCATCGATCGTGAAGGGCTCGTGCACCGCGCCCAGGGTGATGCCGGCCGAGTGCAGGTTGGGCGCCTCGCCTCGCTCGTGTTGCGCCTTCAAGGCCGCGTGTTCCCAGCGTTCCTCGACGTGGCCGTACTTCCAGTACATCAGGGCGAAGACCCACGTGGCCACGAAGATGCCCACGATGGTAAAGCCCGCCTTGTTGATGTTGAAGGCGGCCGCGTAGTTCCACAGCCCTCCGTGCAGCTTGACCTCCTGGGTCAGGACCTGCATGAGTTCGAGCGTGCCGATGTAAAAGGCCACGAAGACGCTCAGTCCGGTGATCGCGATGTTGTAGTACACCTTGCGTACGGGCTTGGAAAAGGCCCACCCGTAGGCGAAGTTCATGAACGATCCGTCCACCGTGTCGAGCAGGCTCATCCCCGCTGCGAAGAGCAACGGCAGACAGAGAATCGCCCACAACGGCAGCCCCGCCGCCACCGACGTGCCGGCCAGTACCAAAAAGGCGACTTCGGTCGCGGTGTCAAAGCCGAGTCCGAAAAGTATCCCGACTGGGTACATCTTCCACGGCGCGTCCACCGATCGCGCGAGCGGACCGAAGAAGCGCATCATGAAGCCGCGCGAATTCAGGTGCTTTTCGAGTTCCGAGTCGTCGAAGCGGCCCTGGCGCATCTGGAAAAAGAGTCGGACGATGCCCACCAAGATGATGAGGTTCAACGTCGCGATCAAGTAGAGGAAACCACCCGAGACCGAGGTACCGATGAGCGTGCCGTAGTGGTGCAACGGCGAATTGGCGTTCTGGACCTGACTGCCCAGGGCGCGCGCGCCGAGGCCGAGCAACACCGTGATCGCAAAGANNGTGGTGTTGTCGATGGCCGCGATATGGTCCGCGTCAAAGGCGTGGCGCATACCCAAGGTGTAGGCCAGCACCCCGGTGCCCACGCCGAGCAGCTGACCCTTGCCGGCGCCGTAGTGGTGCGACGCCGCGATGATCAGAATCGTCCATCCGGCCACGTGCAGTAGGACAATGAAGCCGAACATGCCGTAGAGCCGGCGCCACTCCGAGGGCGTGAAGGCCGCTCGTAGCCGACTCCTTCTGGTGAGCGAAGAGACGGTCACGGTGGCCATCACCACACCTTAATAGGAGGGATTCCTAGTAACGAGTGATTACGTGGTGGTGCGGGTCATGCCTGATCGAACGCCTCGGGCCACGAAGGAGTTGGCAATTTTGGCCGACGCCTCGTCGAGCATCTCGTCGCCAAACATCACCGCGCCGGTACGTTGGTCATCGGTCGCTATTCGGTAGGCGTCGAGGATGTCGTACGACTTATCGAAGAGCTCTTGGCTGGGTGAGTAGACCTCGTTCAGCACCAACGCCTGTTCGGGGGTCAACGCCCACTTGCCGTCAAAACCGTAGGACGCGGTGATCTTCGCGGCGTAGCGCAGCGCCTCGAGATCGCGCACCTTCAAAAAGGGGCCGTCGATGACGTGCAGGCCGTTGGCTCTGCCGGCCATGAGGATCTTGGAGAAGACGTAGGTGAAGGGATTCGAAGGAGCGTCGTGAATCGAGTCGTCGATCGTCGTCACCGGCATGCCGATCGACGCGGCAAAGTCGGCCGGGCCGAAGACGACGGACTCGAGTCGCGGGGACGCCGCGCAGATTTCCTCGACGTTGATCAGGCCTTCTGCCGTCTCGATCTGGGCTTCGATGCCAATATGACCCTCGGGGAGACCGGCGTTCTTCTCCACTTGGGAGAGCAGCAGGTCCAGTGCCACCACGTCCGAGGCCCGTCGCACCTTGGGCAGCATCACCTCGTCCAGTCGCTCGCCGGCGTTAGCGACCACGTCGATGACGTCGCCGTAGGTCC
>PKWA01000143.1 GCA_003131665.1 Acidimicrobiaceae bacterium | reverse complement strand
GTCTTGCCGCAGGCGCTGGGAAAGGCTCCAGTGACGTAGCGCGACTCGCCGGAGGGATTGGTCAACTTCAAGATCAACATGTGTTCGGCGAGCCACCCGTCGTCGCGCGCCAGCACCGAGGCGATGCGCAACGCGAAGCACTTTTTGCCCAGCAGGGCGTTGCCGCCGTAGCCCGAGCCGAACGAGATGATCTCGCGGGTCTCGGGAAAGTGCACGATGTACTTGTTCTCCGCGTCACAGGGCCACGCCACGTCGGCCTGACCCGGGGCGAGGGGCATGCCCACCGAGTGCAGGCACGGCACGAACTCACCGGTCTCGCCGAGCACGTCGAGGGCCCCTTGGCCCATGCGCGTCATGATGCGCATGTTCACCGCTACGTAGGGCGAGTCCGTGATCTCGACGCCGATATGCGAGATCTTCGAGCCGAGCGGGCCCATCGAAAAGGGCACCACGAACATCGTTCGCCCCTTCATCGATCCCTGCAAGAGTGTGTGCAAGGTCGCGCGCATCTCATTTGGGGCTCGCCAGTTGTTGGTCGGGCCGGCGTCGATCTCTCGCTCGGAGCAGATGAACGTGCGNNTCCTCGACGCGCGCGACGTCACCGGGATCAGAGGTGGCGTAGTAACTGTGGGGCCGCTTAGCTTCGGAGAGCTTGGTGAAGGTCCCCTGGTCGACGAGTTGCTGGCATAACTGGTCGTACTCGTCGGCCGATCCGTCGCACCAGTGGATACGATCGGGAGTAGTGAGCTGCGCCACTTCTTCGACCCATTCGATCAACTTCTTATTCGTGGTTGGGTACGTCACGACGTCCTCTTTTGTGATCCACACGCCGTCTCGTTACGACGTGGAACAGGGTCCTGCTTCATGAGCGTGCCCACCGACCCAACCAAAGAACAGAGTCAGCACGAAGATGACGTATTGGAGCGTATAGCCAAAATCGTGGCCCCGGACGCCATTCCCGTCGGTGAACGGTACGGGGGCGACGACGCCGCGGTGCTCTCGCCCTTCGTGGGCGAGGCGATCGTGAGCACCGACGTCGCGGTCCTGGGCGTTCATTTGGACGCCGATCTTTTCCCACTGAGTGACTTGGGATACAAGGCGGTGGCGAGCGCGGTGTCGGACCTGGCGGCGATGGGCGCGCGTGCGCGAGGGTTGGTGGTCGCGGTGACCGCGCCGGCGGGTACCGACCTCGAGTCGTTACATCACGGCATCGCCGAAGCGGCTGCCCAAACGAACTGTCCCGTCGTGGGCGGTGATCTCTCTCGCGGAAACGACGTCACGGTAGCGGTGACGGTCTTTGGCGAATGTCCCGGTCGCGGGGCGGTGCTGCGCAGTGGCGCCAAAGATGGCGACGAGCTGTTGGTGACCGGGCCGCTCGGGCGTTCAGCGGCCGGACTTCGCCGACGGCGCGCGGGCGCGGAGTTGAGTGACGAGCTCGTGCGGGCTCACCGGCGCCCGTGGCCGTTACTAAGTGAAGGGATGGCGGCGCGTGGCGCGCACGTGCACGCGATGATGGACCTGAGCGACGGCCTGGGCCTCGACCTGCACCGCTTGGCCGACGCCTCGAACGTCGGATTCGAGTTGGGAGAGGTGCCCGTCGCCGAGGGCGCCACGTTCGAAGAGGCCGTGAGTGGGGGAGAAGACTACGAACTGCTGATCGCGACGAACGATCCGGGGCGACTGCGTCTGATGTTCGTTGACCGGGGCCTACGCGCGCCGATCACGCTGGGCGTCGTCGTGGCTGATCGTGCTGTAAGAACGCTGGCCGGTGAGCCGTTGGCTCGCCAGGGCTTCGAACACCAGTTCTAAGTCGCGCTAGGCCTCGGTGCGAGTGGGCTTGGTGACCTTGCCCGAGCGCAGACAGCCCGTGCACACGTTCAGGCGCTTGGGCGTGCCGCCCACGAGCGCACGCACGCGCTGGATGTTCGGATTCCAACGACGCTTGGTGCGACGGTGCGAGTGAGAGACGTTCATACCGAACGACGGCTTCTTGCCGCAGATTTCGCAGACTGATGCCATTTTGAACGCTCTCCTTTGATCCCCGCACTCAGCGGCGGGGAGTGGTTAAACCGAAGGACCATTGTAGCATCGCTAACGATGAGCTCTCCCTCGACGCTGTCGGCTGCGGACCTGCGCGCCGTCGTCGCCACGTACGCCGAGCTGCTTCGCTCCCATAAAGAGGTCATCAATCGCTTGAACGTATACCCGGTGCCCGACGGGGACACCGGCACCAATATGACGCTCACGATCGAATCGGTGTCGAGCGCCCTGGCGGCCTTAGAGGTCAACGCGACGATGGGGGCCGTCGCCAAGGCCATCGCGCACGGCTCGCTCATGGGTGCGCGAGGAAACTCTGGCGTCATACTCTCTCAACTCCTGCGCGGGCTCGTGGCGGAGTTTCCCGCTGACGGTGAGGTCGGAGCTGACCAGTTGACCGCCGGGTTGGTGCGAGCCGATGAACTGGCGCGCCAGGCGGTCGTTCGACCGGTCGAAGGGACGATTCTCTCGGTCGCTCGAGCCGGCGCGCAGGGAGCGGGCGCCTGCCCCGAGACTCTCGAGACCCTCGTGCGAGGTGCGCGCGACGCCGCGAAAGAAGCGCTCGCCAAAACGCCCGAGCAGCTCGAAGTTCTAAAGCAAGCGGGTGTCGTCGACTCTGGCGGCGCGGGGCTCTTGTTGTTCTTCGACGCGTTGTGTTACGTGGTGGCCCACGACGAGGTACCGGTCGCGCCCAACCTCGACTCCATTCACGTCACCTTGCACGAGGAGATGCGTTCTGACGCCGCGCTGGCCGAACTGCGCTACGAGGTGATGTACCTGCTGGACGCCGACGACGCCAAGATGCACGCCTTTCGTCAAGTGTGGGCCGGTATCGGCGACTCCATCGTCATTGTCGGCGGTGAGGGTCTCTACAACTGTCACATCCACACCGACGACGTCGGCGCCGCCATCGAAGCCTCGCTCGACGCCGGACGGCCGCGCGAGATCCGGGTCACCGACTTAGCCGATCAGGTCATCGAAGAGCGCTGGGTGCGAGAAGCGACAACGACGCCCGTCGAAGAAGACAGTTCACCGGCGCCGACCACCGCGGTGGTGGCCGTCGTGGTCGGCGAGGGAGTGGGGCGCATCTTTCACTCACTCGGCGTGCGCCAGTTGGTGCTCGGCGGCCAGACGATGAACCCCTCGACGGCCGAGCTCGTCGAGGCGGTGCGCGCCACCGGTTCCTCCCAGGTGATTGTGCTGCCGAACAACAAGAACATCCGTCCCGTCGCCGAACAGGTGGCCAGTCTCGTGGAGCAACAAGTGCGGGTGGTACCGACGAGTTCCATCGTCGAGGGCTTCGCCGCACTCTTGGCCTACGACCCGGACGCCTCAGTGGAACAGAACGCCGAAGCCATGAAAGTTTCGGCCTGCAACGTGGTGGCCGGTGAGGTGACCCAGGCGGTGCGTGATACCACGACTGACGCGGGCGACGTGCACGTGGGTGACTGGATCGGTCTGGCAGCGAGCGGCGTGGTGTCGGTCGCGGGCTCGATCGCGGCCGCGAGCAACCAGCTGCTCGCAGTGCTGGTGCGCCCGGAGCACGAACTGTTGACCATCATCGAAGGCGACGGCTCGTCACCGGCCAACACCCGTCGGGTGACCGAATTTCTCGCCGAGGAGTTCCCCCAGATCAACGTCGAGGTTCACCACGGGGGTCAACCTCTCTACCCCTATTACTTCGGCCTCGAGTGAGTGACGCGCCGGCCCGGCGACTTCGCGAGTTGGGCGACGTGTCGGTCAGTCAACTGCGCCACGTCGGCGAGAAGCGCCTCGCGGCGCTCGGCTCGCTCGGCATCGACAACGTCTTTGACTTATTGACGGTCTACCCGCGTCGCTACCTCGATCGGACCAAACGAGTCGATCTGTCCGATCTCAATGTGGGCGACGAGGCCGCGGTGTACGGCGAGGTGGAAAAAGTGAGCAGCCGTCGTACTCGCCAGGGTCGCGTCATGGTCGAGGTGACCGTGAGCGACGACGGCGACTCCTTTAAGGTCGTCTTCTTCAATCAGGCCTGGCGTGAACGTCAACTCACCCTCGGCGTGCAGGCGCTCTTCTTTGGCAAAGTGAGTGACTACAAGGGGAAGCGTCAGATGACCAATCCCGTCGTGGACGTCATCGTGGGCGCCTCGGGCGAAGAGCGCGACGCTTCCAAGGTGGGACGGGTGGTGGCCATCTATCCCGCGTCGGGTAAGGCCGGTCTCACCAGTTGGGAGATGGGCGGGTTCATCGAGGAGTCGCTGCGACGGGCCGGTCCACTGTTCGATCCACTTCCCAGTAATGAACTCGCCGCCCTCGAACTGGTCGATCGCACGCGGGCCTACTGGGGCATCCACCTACCGAGCGACGTTGATGAACCCCAGCGTGCTCGACGACGACTCGCTTTCGATGAGTTTTTGCGTCTGCAGGTGCTGCTCGCCCTTCGCCGTCAGCGCCTCGAGGCGTCCTCGGCCGGCATTCGCCACGCTTTTGACGTGAGCGACCTCGACGTCGCGCCGGGGGAACTGCTCGGGCCCACGGCCTCGTTGGTGCGTCGGTACCTGGCCGGGCACCGTTACACCTTGACCGGCGCGCAGCGTCGCGTCCTCGAAGAGATNNCCAAGGTGACGTCGGCTCGGGTAAGACCATGGTGGCGCTGGCGGCGATGTTGGCCTCGCTCGACGGCGGTCGCCAGAGTGTGTTGATGGCGCCCACCGAGGTCTTGGCCGAACAGCACGTCGCCTCGCTGCGCCGTGACTTAGAAGGGCTGAGCGTCTTGGACGAGGCGGTGTTGGGCGGAGAGCGGCCCTTATCGGTACAGCTGCTCACGGGTCGGGTGCGGGCCAAGGAGCGGCTCGGTGTGCTCGAGGGTCTCTTGAGCGGTTCGATCGACGTGCTCGTGGGCACGCACGCGTTGCTCAACGACGAGGTGCGATTTAAGTCTCTGGGTCTGGTCGTGATTGACGAGCAGCATCGCTTTGGCGTCGAGCAGCGTGCGGCACTGCGCGATGAGGGACGGGCGCGCTCGAACGAAGGGGCCGATCCCGATCTGTTGGTGATGACCGCGACCCCGATTCCTCGAACCGCGGCCATGGTGATCTTTGGCGACCTGGACGTCTCGGTCGTGGACGAGATGCCCGAAGGACGTCGGCCCATCGTGACGACGTGGGCGAGAAGTGACGGCGAGGTCGACGAGTGTTGGCGCCGCGTGCGCGAGGAGGTCGCCGCCAAGCGACGGGCCTACGTCATCTGTCCGCTGGTCGAAGACTCCGAGCGCGTCGAAGCGACCAGTGCGGTGGAAGAGCGTACGAGGTTGGCCCTTCATGAGTTGAGGGGCCTCTCGGTGGGACTCTTGCACGGACAGATGAAGAGTTCGGAAAAAGAAGAGGTGATGAACCAGTTTCGCGCGGGCGAACTCGACGTGCTCGTGGCGACGGTGGTGATTGAAGTAGGCGTGGACGTGCCCGAAGCGAGTGTCATCGTGATTGAAGACGCGTGGCGCTTTGGCTTGGCTCAGCTGCACCAGTTGCGAGGACGCGTGGGTCGATCGGCGCAGCAGAGTTACTGCTATTTACTGGGCACGCCCCCGAACGACGAGGGCGAGCAGAGACTGACGGCCCTCGTGGGATCGAACGACGGCTTCGAACTGGCCGAGATCGATCTCGAGATGCGAGGCGAGGGTACCTTGCTCGGATCTCGCCAAAAGGGCCGCAGCGATCTCAAACTGGCCAAACTCAAGAGCGACGAGGACTTGCTAGTGAGCGCCCAGCGTCTCGCGGTCTCGATCGTGCGCGACGACGACACGACGCTCGCCGATATGGTCGATGAACTTCGTATGTTCGTTGATGACGACGAAGCAACCTATCTCTTCAAGTCCTAGCACCTACCCTTAGGGGGTGCGAGTAATTGGCGGTACGGCCCGCGGGCGTCGGCTCAAGGCAAAACTGCCCGCGACGGTACGTCCCACGACCGACTACGCCCGAGAAGCGATCTTTTCGATGCTCGAGAGCCGCGGGGGTCTCAGCGATCTGGTGGTGGCCGATCTCTACTGCGGCTCGGGGGCCATGGGAATTGAAGCGTTATCGCGCGGTGCCGCGCGGGTCTACTTTGTCGACACTGATCCGCAGTGTCTCACCGCGTCCAAAGTCAACCTCGAGCCACTACAACTCTCGGGAGAGGCGATATTCGTGCGCGCCAATTTGCCCGTGTGGACCCCGCCGAGTGACCTCGACTTGTTGCTGGCCGATCCGCCCTACGGCCCGCTCGACCTGGCGAGCGTGCTCGACGGCGTCGTGGCCAAACGCGTCATCGTAGAAAACGACCGTCATATGGAGGCGCCCGAAGGTTGGAACGTAACCAAAACCAAGCGATACGGCACTACGCTCGTTACGATGTTAGAACCCAGCGAAGGGGACGGCGCGTGACGGTTGGTCTGATTCCGGGCTCTTTTGACCCCTTTCATAACGGACACTTAGAGATCGTCGAGCGCGCCGCCCAGATCTTCGACGAGGTGGTGGTGGCGGCTATTCGCAACCCACAAAAGTCCGAAGCGCTCTTCGACCTCGACGAGCGCCGCGACATGATCGCCGACTCCCTCGTGCACGTGAAGAACGTGCGGATCGTCTCGATTTCGACCCTGCTCGTCAACGTCGCGCGCGACGTCGAGGCGACGGCCATCGTGAAGGGCCTGCGCGCGGTGTCGGATTTCGAGAGCGAACTGCAGATGGCTCAGATGAACCGCTCGCTCTCGGGCGTGGAGACCTTGTTCCTCCCGTCGAGTTCTCATCACTCGTTCATCTCGTCGCGTCTGTTGAGAGAAGTGGCGCGCTACGGCGGCGACGTGACGACGTTCGTGCCCGCTCCGGTCGCTCAGCGACTGGCCCTGAAGTTCCCCGGAGGTAAATCGTGACGTCCTTTGACGGTTACGACGGCGACGACTTCGAAGACGGCTCGGCGCGACACGCCCGGCGTGACATCGAGGCTGATCTGCGCGACCTGATGGAACTGGTCTCGAACGCGAAGCAGATGCCGTTGTCGAACTCGGCGCTCGTCTCGCGCGACGACGTCATGGGTCTGTTGGAGCAGGCCCTGCGCAGCTTGCCCGACGAGATTCGCGAAGCTCGCTGGGCCCTGCGCGACCGTGAAGAGCTGATGGCGGGCGAGGTGCAAAAAGCGCAGCAGCTCATGGACCAGGTGCGCGCCGAGGCAGCTCGCATGGTCGATAAGACCGAAATCGTGCGCCAGTCCCGCCTCAAGTCCGAGCAGATCGTCGCCGACGCGCACGCCCAAGCCCGCCAGATGATCAACCAGTCCGAGGATTTCATCGACGGCAAACTCGGCGGATTTGAGATTGTGCTCGAGCGGCTCTTAAAGACCGCTCGCTCGGGCCGTGAGCGTCTCAGTGCACAAGGTCTGCCGACCTCGATGATCAACGACGAGAACCCGAGCGAGGACTTCTTGTCGGCGCCCGGGCCCTCGAACGACTACGACGAGCCGAGCCAGCCGGAGAGTTCCTTTTNNTCGCGCGACTACTCCGCGACGTGCCGTCGTCCATCGAAGTCGCCTTCGACGCACCCTTTGACGAGCCCCACGAGTTTTTGCCGCGCGCGCCCGTGGAAACCGACGTCTTTCCCGAAGCTCTGGTCAACGTGCGGGTGCGCCTCGAGAGTTTCATCGGGGGACTGTTCGCTCGGGGTCGGGTAGAAGCGCCTTGGCACGGGGTGTGTCGACGTTGTTCGGCGCCGGTGCTCGGGCTCGCGAGCGTCACGGTGAACGAGCGCTTCATCGACGAACGCGGACCCGGTGACGAAGAGACCTACCTCATCGAGCACAACTTCGTCGACTTGGCGCCGCTCACCCACGACGCCATCTTGTTGGAACTGCCACTGGCGCCGCTGTGTCGCAGCGACTGTCAAGGGCTCTGTCTCTACTGCGGGATCGACCGCAACGAGGCGACGTGCGAGTGCCAGGCCCCGATTGATCGACGCTGGGCTACACTGGACGGACTCCAATTTGCGGACCCCGAGTCCGAGGAATCCAACGAAACGTGACGGTTTCAGCCGTTGCCCGTGAAAGAGAAGATCGATGGCCGTTCCCAAGCGCAAGACCAGCAAAGCCAAGACCCGAAGCCGCCGTGCCGCCAACTGGCGCCTGGAGCGACCCGCGCGCAGCGTCTGTCCTCAGTGCGCGACCTCGAAGTTGCCCCACGTGGTGTGCCCGAACTGCGGTTGGTACAAGAATCGCGTCGCGGTAGAGGTCAACTGAGTTGAACCTGCCCATCGCCCTTGACGCGATGGGTGGCGACTTCGCTCCCGGTGAGATCATCGCGGGCGCCCGGCGCGCCGCGGACGAACTGGGACTGAGCGTTACCCTCGTCGGCGTACCCGAACTCATGGGTGACCCTCTGGGCTTGGAGGTGGTTGCCTGCAGCGAAGTCATCACCATGGATGACGATCCCGGCGCCAGCGTGCGCAAGAAGAAGGACTCCTCGCTCGTGCGCGCGGCCGAACTGGTTCGCGACGGCAAGGCCAGTGCGATGGTCTCGGCCGGCAACACCGGCGCGCTGATGGCGATGGNNCTCGGCCGGCAACACCGGCGCGACGATGGCCTCGGCGCTGCTGCGCATGGGACGACTGCCGGGCGTGATCCGTCCCTGCATCGCCACGCCCATCCCCCAACCTGGTCGCACGCCCATGGTGTTGGTGGACGCCGGCGCCAACGCCGAGTGCACGCCCGAGATGCTGGTGCAGTTCGCCCAAATGGCCTCGACCCTCGTGCACGTGCACTACGGCGTGCAGAGCCCATCGATCGGTCTGTTGTCGATCGGCGAAGAGTCCTCCAAGGGCACGCCCCTGGTAAAGGAAACCCACCAATTACTCACTGAACTCACGTCGCTCAACTTCGTGGGCAACGTCGAAGGCCGTGACCTCGTCCCCTCACCGGTGGACGTCATCGTCGCGGACGGTTTCACGGGCAACGTGG
>PKWA01000156.1 GCA_003131665.1 Acidimicrobiaceae bacterium | reverse complement strand
TCCTGATGGACTGCGACACCACGGGCATCGAGCCGGACCTCGGACTGGTCAAGTTCAAGAAGTTGGTCGGCGGCGGCAACATGTCGATCGTCAATCAGACCGTGCCGCGAGCACTACGTAAGTTGGGCTACAGCGAGGAAGAGTCATCGGCCATCGAGGCCTACATTGACGA
This sequence comes from Acidimicrobiaceae bacterium, assembly GCA_003131665.1. Lineage (GTDB taxonomy): Bacteria > Actinomycetota > Acidimicrobiia > Acidimicrobiales > RAAP-2 > RAAP-2. Next base: position 29,808 of record PKWA01000156.1, on the reverse strand, counting down.
AAACAAGTCAATCATGGGTGCCCCGGGTCTCAGGCCCGAACACCATTCGGTCTTTGCTTGCTCTATGGGTGACAACACCATTCACTACTTGGGTCACGTGAAGATGATGGGTGCGGTCCAGCCTTTCATTTCGGGTGCCATTTCCAAGACGGTCAACATGCCCGAAGACGCGACGATCGAAGACGTGGAGAACTTGCACATGGACGCCTGGCGATTGGGAGTGAAGGCCGTGGCGATCTATCGAGACAACTGCAAGGTGGGCCAGCCCCTGTCAACGGCGAAGAAGGATGGCGAAGAGTCATCGTCTTCAGTGACGGCGACCGACTCGGTCGCGGCGGAACTGTTCACCAAAATTGCGAAACTCGAGACCGCGTTGGAACTGGCGAAGAGCGAAGGATCGCACGTGGTCGTAGGCGCGATTCGCGAGCGCCTCGCGCGTCGTCGCGTTTCGTCGACCTTTAGGTTCCGTGTCGCGGACTGCGAAGGCTACGTCACGGTAGGCGAGTACGAAGACGGCCGGCCGGGTGAGGTGTTCATCAGGGTGTCCAAGCAGGGTTCGACTTTGGCGGGCATCATGGACGCCTTTTCGATCTCCATCAGCCTGGGTTTGCAGCACGGCGTGCCACTGGCAACGTACGTGAGCAAGTACGTCAACATGAAGTTCGAACCCTCGGGCATCACTGACGACGCCGATCTGCGCATCGCGACGTCACTGGTGGACTACATCTTTCGTCGTTTAGCCCTCGAATACTTAGACCAAACGGAGCGTGAGGAACTCGGCGTGCTCTCGACCAGTGAGCGCATCCAGCCGACCTTGCCCGAGGTGGTGGAGCAGGCGACGCCGACCTTGAACCTGCCCGTCCAGCCGTCGCTGATGGAGCTCAACGAGCGGCCCGCAGAACCCACTCAGTCACCAGTGTTACGAAGTCGCGCCGAACAGCGCGACGCACCGATGTGTTATCAGTGCGGCAACGCCATGCAGCGAGCGGGCTCGTGTTACGTCTGTTCGACCTGCGGCGCCACGAGTGGCTGTTCGTAGTTCGACTCCTTCAAGTACCAAGAAGTAGCGCCGGGGCCCTAGCGTTCCGGCGCCTCTTCGTCTCGTCGACCAATCGACAACGAGTCGCTTAAGGCGCTTTGGTCTCTTCTACAGAGCGTTGGTCGATCGAGATGAGTTGTCATTGAATGTTCATCACGAACGCGTGACCGATCTCAGCGCTCGACGGTACGCTCAAGATACTTCGCCTCTCCATGGCTTACGGGCAGTGGCCGCGAAGATGAGAGAGGTGCACCGTGTTCGTCCAAGGGGAGAAGATGCGCACCGCGTTGCTGCTTTTTGTCACTTCGCTCTGTCTCGCCAGCGCTCTCGTCACCGTCGGCACAGGTTCCCTGGGTAGCGCTGTGGCGAGCGGCACGACGCCATCACCGCCGATTGTCAGACCCGGAACCGTCTTAAACGACACCACGTTGGGCATCGCCACGGCGGTTGACGAGACGGACATGGTGTCGCCCACACTGGGCTACGGGGTGGCGTCAGGTAATGGTCAAGGCCATAACTGGTACTACTTGGTAGCGACGACGAACGACGCGACGAGCTGGAAGGTTCGCGGCGTTCTACCCTTTGGCTCCTTTAGTTTCTCGAGTGACTATTTTGAAGACCCCACTTTGCACTTCATTAGTCGCGACGTTGGTTACGCGTCCGGTTACCACGGGCCGGTCTACGTGACCGAGGATGCTGGAGCGACGTGGGCGAAGGTTCTCACGCCGGGTATCTGGCCCACTCTCGTCGTCGCTGGGTCGACGGCGTCAATCGTGAGTGACGTCTGCAAAATGCCGCTGCCTCAATACGGCGCGAAAAAATGCCCGAGCGAACTCTCGCAGTACGTCGTTGGAACGACGACACCATTGCACTCGTACGTCATTCCCGGCGAGGGTGTGGGACCGTGGCGCTCGGCCGTTGCCCTGAGCGCCGTCTCGGCCACCTCCACAGTGGTGGTGGAGGGCAACGGCGAAGGCAGGGCGTCGTCGTTGCTCATCAGTGATGACGCGGGATTGAACTGGCGTCGCCTGGCCGACCCCTGCGAGGGGCTCATCGTGGACCAACTGATCCCTTCGACGCCGAAGGGCTGGCTGCTGTACTGCTTTATCGATGAAGGTATGAGCCAAGGACCAAGTGGCCTCTATAGCTCGAGCGACGCCGGAGCCAGTTGGTCGGTCGTGGCGAAGGGTTCGGAGCAGGGAAAGGCAGTTGGCAATATCGGTGACTTCATGCTGCAGCTGGCCATGAGCAATAACAAGAAGATCATCGTGGCGGGCGTGGACTCGGCCGGAGGGGGCATCGAGTACAGCACCAACGGTGGTGTGCACTGGACCAGGGTGAATGAAGCGGTCAGTTCGGGGGGATCGCTCGAGACGATCAGTACCTTCGGTGCCAGCGGCGCTCTGCTGGACGTCGGCGACAGTGCCGAGTATCGAACGTTGAACGGAACGTCATGGCAAGCCATCGCGCCGTTGTCGGCCGGCCGCTATAGGGGACTACGAGTCTGTACGTCAAACGCCGGCACGAAGGCGGTGTTTGGCCGCACCGAGTCAGGCATTCCCGCGAATTCACACGACATTCCCGTGAAGTTCACCAACGGCGGGAACACTCCGTGTTACCTCGACGGTGCACCTAACTTCAGCGTCACTACCGGGGCATCGCGAGCGAGGCTGGGTCCGCGCGTGCAAGACAACCTCAGTGGTGAACCTCCCTACGTCGTTCTCAAGGCACGCGGCGGCACGGCCAGTGTGTGGCTGGATGTTGAGGCGGTGACGGACTATCCAAAAAAGTACTGCGACCCGAAGACCTTTAACGGCATCTACATCCAATTCCCCGCTCCCGCTACGTACTTTCTTAGGACCGCGACGCTCTCACTGTGCACGGGAGTATCAACCCTCACGATGTCGACGGTGCGCTCGGGTCTTCAGACCTATCAGTAGCGCTGGATCTCGTCTCGGGCGCCTTAGTGTTCGCCGTGTCGAGATTTAGGAGAGTTCCTTTCGCCACGTCACGATGCCGCCGCCGACGCTCGTGCCGAGGGCCTCGTTGACGGCGATCATCGGCGCGTTGCGCGAGGAGTTGAAGGTAATGATCTTGCTCGTGTCGTACTGGCCTTTGGTGAGTAGACGCATGGTGGCGATCTTCAGTAGTCCGCCGAGTCGGTGTCCGCGGTGCGCGCGGGTCACCATGGTGTCCCACTGGTAGGCGGTCTCGGGTCGGGCTCGAGAGACGCTTAGCTCGCTAAATCCCACGAGCGTCGTGCTCGCTCGGTGTCGCGCGACCGATACCAAAAGATCGCGACCCATCTCGTCGACCCGTCGTTCGTGCTGGCGAACGCGGAGCTCGTCCCAGCGCTCTTCCTCCAGTCCAAAGTCCGTGGGGGGTACCTCAACGGGCATGATGGCTGACAGGTGCGCGCGACCTCCCAGCAGCCCTTCGGGGGTCGGACCTCGCCACGAGAGGATCTCGTAGTCGCTGGCGTGCAGACACCACTGGTTCCAGAACTCGTCGAGTTCACCATCTGGGCGTGGCCAGGTGAGGAGCCGTTCGATGTTCTCCTCGATGACGTCGTAGCCGTGGCGCGAAGCGAAGGATCGATTCGGACCTCGACCGCGTTCGGCGGCGTCTTCGACGACCCAGAACAACAGTGATGAACGACCGAGTTGACGGGCCGTTTCTTCCAGATGGCCGAGCAGCGTCGTCCCGTGGCCCTTTCTTCGTTCGACGGGATCAACGAAGAGGTCGCCCCTGATCCAGCTCAGATTGTCCTTGCGCGTGACCTCGAGTGCGCCAACGGCTACCGGGTGCAGGCGGTCCTCTCCCCAGACAAAGAGTTGGTGGTACGCCGGCGCGTCGTCGTCGAGGGTTCGCGCGCGCCACTCCGCGGGCTGCCACCCTTCGCTCCGTCCTTGATCGCGCAGGATCTCGGCGCGATTGAGGACGTTGAACCAGGCCGTGAACTGGTCGTCGTCTCGGGCATCGATGCGAAGGAACTCCACTACGAAAACTTAGAACGGCCGCGTGCTAGTTCTCGACCTCGACGCGCCCGTCGGCACTGGCGCTGATGTGTCGACGCAGGTCCATCATCATGAACCCGCCCACCAACGCGGTGAGGCCCGTGCCAATGGGCCACCAGTTACTCAGGTGCACGCTGAAGTAGAGCGCGGTGATGGCGGGCGCCAGCGTGCCCGAGACGCCCCACGAGAGACCCGCGGCGGCGTTGTAGCGCCAGCGCAGGTGCTCGGGGGCGATGTCGTTGACGAGCGCCGAGCCGACCGGCTGGAGCATCGTCTCACCGATCGCAAAGACCACCATCGCGAGGCACAGCATGGCGATCGACGCACCGGCCGGCAGGGCCAGGGTGGTTTCGAGGATCAGCCAGAAGAGGAACCAGAACGCGGCCACGACGCCCATGACCCGGGTCCGGCTCTTGCCCTGAATTCGATTCAGTACCCATAGCTGAACGAGCACGATGGTCGAGGTGTTGAAGAAGAAAATGATGCCGATGGCGTGCACCGAGATCTTGAGATTATTCACGACAAAGAGACTGAGACCGGCGTCGAGCGAACCGTACCCGCCGATCATGAGAAAGATCGCGGCGATGACGTAGCGAACGAGTCGGTGATCCTTCATCACTTCACGCCAACCTTCGACGCTCTTCACGGGGTCGTCGTGGAACTCGGCTATCGGACCGCCGTGCTTACGTAACGTCAAGTAGTACAGCGCCGCCACCACCGTGACGCCGGCGTTGAAGATATATAGGGCGACGAAGGTGTCGGGACGTTGGATGTCGACGACACTGGCCGAGACGAGTGCGCCAAAGCCAATGCCGAGATTGACGAGTAAGAAGTTGACGCCAAAGGCGCGCTGACGGTGTTCGGGGGTGACGAGGCGACTCAACATGGTGCTGGCCGGTCCCCAGCCCGCGCCGCCAAAGACCGCGATCAACAGTGCGGTGAGCGTCGCCTGCTCGCGCGTGTGCGCGAGTGCCCAAAAGACGAGCACGACCGCGTCGGCGCTGTAGACAAAAAGGATGACGCGAATCGGTCCGAAGCGATCGGTCAAGGTCCCCCACAACGGCGCGCTGGCGAGCGCGACGACCGCCGAGAGCGCGAGTAGCAACGTCGCGAAGGTTGTGGAGAATCCGCGCACGTTGTGCAGGTAGATAACGAAAAGTGAGAGGGTGAGACCACTGCCCACGCAGCCAATGAAGGTGCAAAGGTAAAAACGGCGCAGGGGGCCGCGTATCGAGGAGCGAAAATCCACGGGAACGAGGGTGTCGACGAGTTTCACAAGGTTTAAAGGTTACATGAGCCGTCTTGTGCGCTGAATCACATGATTCCGGCGCTCAACGGGGCGCGAAGGTTAGGATGACCTCGTTAGCGCACTGCGCCAACGAAAGAGGTCCTATAACTTGAGCACCCGGGTGGCGAAGAGCCGCGTCAATCTTCTTGAAGAGTTAGCCCCCGACGTCGAGCGGCTCTACAACCGGCACCTGGAAGCACCGCGTCTGTGGTTTCCCCACGAGCAGATCAACTGGGGCGAGGGCGAGAGTTTCAACGAACGGCCCTGGTCACCGGAGGACTACCCCTTGGGAGAAGGCGTGCGCAGTTCGATCTACGTCAACTTGTTGACCGAGGACAATCTGCCGTACTACACGAGCTCGATTCTGGCCCACGCGCCGGTCGGTCACCCCATCCACGACTGGTCGTGTCAGTGGACGATGGAGGAGAACCGCCATGCGATGGTGATGCGCGACTGGGTCCACATCAGTCGCTGCATCAATCCCACGCTGTTAGAAGAGGGCCGTCGCGTGCAGATGGCCAAGGGCGAGGTGCCCCACCCGGCGACCTTCGCGGACCTTATTGCCTACGTCTCGTTCCAAGAGCGCGCCACCCAGATCGCGCATCGCAACACCGGAGCGAGACTGCCCAAGGACGACAAGATCGGTCGAAACGTCTTAGGGCTCATCGCCGGCGACGAGACCAAGCACTACCTCTTCTACCGCGACTTGACCTTGGCGGCCTTTGCGATCGAGCCCTCGGCGATGATGATCGCGGTGTCCAAGCAGGTGAGCACCTTTGCGATGCCCGGCACCGGCATCCCCAGTTTCACTCGCCACGCGGTGCGCATCGCCAAAGAGGGCATCTACGGTTTGGGACAGTACCTGGGCGACGTCTTGACGCCGGTTCTGGGTATCTGGGACGTCGAGCACCTAAAAGGTCTGAACAAAGAGGCCGAGACGGCCCGGGTGGACCTGGTGAACGTCAAGGCGAAGATCGCCGAGTCCGTCGAACGCATGGCCCACAAGGCCTCTCAGATCAAATCCTCGCTGACGTCGTCGCGCTAGGGCGTTACTCCTTGGTGTTGGCGACTTTTCGGATGTAGTCCTCGAAGGCCTTTTGCTGGGCCTGCAGGGCCAGCGTCGATCGCTCGTGCATCGAACCGCCGCGCGCGAGCACGTAGATCAGCGTGCCCAGCAGCGGCAAGATCACAATGAACAACACCCACAGAGTCTTCGCCACGCCGCTGAGGTCGTGGCTACGAAAGATGTCGGCGAAGACGTGAAAGACCAGGATGATCCACACGACGAACAAGACGATGTAGAGCGTGGAGACGAAGACGTCGGCCAGGGGGTAGTTCGATGCGAACACGGCGATCCTTTCAGTGGTCGTTAACAGAAGTGTAGATTCCTCGGCGCCGCGCGTCGACGTGACGACGCTCACTCGTTTCGACTTACGTGGGCGGTGGTCTGGTTTCGGGCGGGTTCTGTCTAGTATTACGACTCATGGGGGTCGTGGGTGCGTAGTTTCGAAGAGGCGATAGCGGAGATCTCCGCGCCGGGCCAGCCATTTGAAATCATCGAAGTCGAGCACGACGGCGTGACGAATCGAGTCTTTAAGAACTCGCCGTCGAACCTGCGCCAGTTCTTTGATCTCGCGAGGGGCGTCGAGACCACCTTCTTGGTCTACGAGGACGAGGAGTGGAGCTTCAACCGGGTCATGCACGAGGTGGACGCGCTCGGTGACGCCCTGGTGCATCACTACGGGATCAAAGTGGGCGATCGCGTTGGTATCGCGATGCGCAACTACCCCGAGTGGGTGATCTCCTTCGCCGCGATCACCTCGGTGGGGGCGATCTCGGTCTCGTTGAACGCCTGGTGGACCGGGGAGGAACTCGACTTCGCGATCAACGACTCGGGTCTCTCGCTGCTGATCGGCGACGGCGAACGGATCCAACGGGCTACCGAACCCTGTGCTCGCGCGGGCGCGCGGCTCTTAGGGGTACGTCTTGATCGCGACCAGACCTACGACGGAGCGGTCGAGCGCTGGGATGAGGTCGTGGTGAGCGGCGCGGCGATGCCCGAGGTCGAGCTCTCGCCCGAGCTCGACGCCACGATTTTGTACACCTCGGGCACGACCGGCTTTCCCAAGGGCGCGGTCTCCACGCACGGCGCGATCTGTCAGACCATCATGTCCTTTTCGTCCAGCGGCGCGATCCAAGCGGCCCGGCGCGACGAAGGACAGACGATGCCGAGCGAGCCTCCGTGCTTCATCTTGATCGTGCCGCTTTTTCACGTGACGGGCTGCATTCCGGTGATGATGTCGTGCTTCTCCTGGCACTTCAAGCTGGTGATGATGTACAAGTGGGAGCCCGAGCGCGCGCTCGAGTTGATCGAGCGTCACCGCGTGACGGCCTTTGTCGGCGTGCCCACCCAGGCGTGGGACTTAATGGAGTCACCGAGCTTTTCTAAGTACGACACGTCCTCGCTGGCGACCGTGGGCGGCGGCGGTGCGCCGGCGCCCACCACGTTGGTCGAGCGGGTCGAGCACTCCTTTAAGAAGGGTCGACCCAATCTGGGCTACGGCATGACCGAGACCAACGCGTACGGTCCGGGCAACTACGGCGACGACTACGTGAGTCATCCGACGTCGACCGGACGAGTGCCCACGATCGTGATGGACGTCGACATTCGCGACGAATCGCAACACTCTCGAGCGCTGGGCGAGAGCGGCGAGATCTGGTTGAAGACGCCCACCATGATCCGCGGCTACTGGCGCAAGCCCGAAGAGAGCGCGGCGACCATTGTGCGGGGCTGGCTTCGTACCGGCGACCTCGGGCACATCAGTGACGAGGGTTTCCTTTACGTCGAAGACCGACTGAAGGATATGATCCTGCGCGGCGGGGAGAACGTCTACTCGGCCCAAGTGGAGTCGGCCATCTACGAACACCCCGCGGTCTACGAAGCGGCCGTCTTCGCTCTGCCCGACGAGCGACTCGGTGAAGAGGTCGCCGCCGTCATCATGGTGCGCGAGGGCGCGACGTTAAGCGTCGAGGAGTTACGGGACTTTCTCGCTCCGCGCCTCGCCGCGTACATGATCCCTTCGCGAGTGGCCTTTACCAGCGAGCCCTTGCCGCGTAATCCCGCCGGCAAGCTCCTGAAGCGTGAGATGCCCGCGCGCTACTTCGCCGTGGCTGTTTGAATCGCGCGTAGCGCGTACTCTGCGACGTTGACGGCGTCGAGTTCGCGCAGCGAGAACCACTTGGCTTGGTCGGTGGTGCCCTGGGCTTCATCGCGTAACTCGCCCCCGTTGAGCGAGACCGTGTAGAGCACGCGAACCGTATGGATGCGGTCGCCGTTGGGGCGACGGCGAACGTCGCTCACCACGTCGTGCAAGACGGGATCTTTGATCGCGAGACCGGTCTCCTCACGAAACTCGCGCAGCAAGGTGTCCTCGGGCGACTCGGCGAAGCCAATCCCACCACCGGGCAGCCACCACAGGGGCGGGTTGATTTGGGGACTGCTGGAGCGAACGAGCAAGACGGTGCCCTCGTGAACCAAGATGCCGTAGGCCCGCACGCTGGTGTGCTGTTTACTCATCGGTGGCCCGTAGTCCTAACTCGCTCGATTGGCTCGCTGGGGGATGCGCACCTTCAAGGAATGTTGTGCGACAACCCTCGCTGCAGAAATAGTAGGTCACCTGACCCGGCCCCTCAGCGCTCAACGCGTCGCGCGAGTCCACGCGCATGGAACACACGGGATCGACTTGGTCACCCCGGGGGCTCTCACTCGAAGTAGAGGTGCCGGGCTCACGCTCGAAGCGATCGCGACAGCGAATCGAGCAGAAGTAGAAGGTCTGGCCGTTACGTTCGAGCGTTGCCGCGGGCGACGAAGTGTCGACGGTCATGCCGCACACAGGATCGGTGGCGCCGCGAGAAGTTGCCCGGGCGGGACGGGCGAACCACCACGTGGCGACCAGGACCGCGCTCGCCAAGATGTTCAAGACCAGGGTTGCGCCGAGAGGAAACTTGCCGTCGAGGGCGGTGACGTGATGGGTGGCGGGAACGAGGTGAACTTCGTGAAAGAGTCCGTTGACGACAAGCCCCGAGACACTAATCACGAACCAGAGCAACGCGAGCATTCGCCACGCGGACGCCGTGCCGTAAAAACGGCGGTAGATCGCGAGCAGGGGCAAGGTGATCAGGTCAGCGAAGATGAAGGCGATCACGCCACCAAAGGCGACGCCGTTCGCCCACAGCGCCGCAGCGAGCGGGATGTTGCCGATGGAGCAGACGAACGCGATGAGCGCGATGAACGGCGCGAGGATCGCGTTTTCCAGCACCGTCCATCCACCGTGTCCGGTCACAAAGATGTGTGACCACCACGACGCGGGCACGTGCACACTGAGAAATCCCGCCACCAAGAATCCCGCCACGAGCTCTTTGCGCAGCATTTTGAGATCGCCGAGCGTATAACGCGCGGCCAGCGAGAGACTCTCCTTGTCGTGCAGACGTTCTCGCCACGTGATGCCCACCGCGTGCTCGGCGGGTGGCGACTCTCTCAAGACTCGCGCCTTGAGTTTCGCCTCTCGTTGGGCGTTGAACATAACCCGTGTCGTCAGCGCTAACAAGATGACCATGAGCAACCCGCCGACCAGTTGGGCCAGGAGGAACTGCCAGCCGAGCAAGAGATAGAGCAGGACCCCGAGTTCGATGACCAGATTGGTCGAGGCGACCATAAAGATGATCGCGTTAGACCACGACGAGCCCCGAGCGAAGAGCGCGCGGGACATCGCGCTGGCGGCGTAACTGCACGACGAGGACAGCATGCCCAAGAGAGAGGCCTTGGCAACGGAACGAGGCGACGTCTCGCCCAACTGGGCGCGAAGCGCGTCACGCGGAATCAGGCTCTGGACCAGTCCCGAGAGGCTGAATCCGAGCACGAGGGGCCACCAGGTCAGCCAGATCATGGCCGCGGTCTCTTTCAGGCCCACCGCGATCCAGTGCACGAACGCGGGGGTGGCTCCGATCATGAGTTAGCGCGTCGTGGGGAACCCGAGGTCAATTTGGGACTCTGACGCATCGGGCCAGCGCGTGGTGATGACTTTGGCGCGGGTGTAAAAGGCGAAGCCCTCTGGGCCGTAGATGTGGGCGTGGCCAAAGAGCGAACTCTTCCAACCCCCAAAGGAGTAGGCGGCGATCGGTACCGGAATGGGGACGTTTACCCCGATCATGCCGACGTGCACTTGACGGGAAAACAGTCGAGCGGCGTTGCCGTCACGCGTGAACACCGCGACGCCATTGCCGTAAGGATTGTTGTTCACGAGTGCGATGGCGTCATCGAAGGTCGCCACCCGCGCGACCCCGAGGACCGGCCCGAAGATCTCGTCGTCGTAGACCTTGGTGCCCGGTCGAACTCCGTCTAAGAGACTCGGACCGACGAAGAAGCCCCGCGGGCTCACCATCGAGGTACCGTCGCGCACGACGTTGATGCCGTCGTCGGGGGCGGACGTGACGTAACTCACGACGCGATCCAGATGCTCTTTCGTGATCAACGGACCAAAATCACTCGCGGGGTCCTGGCCCGGTCCCACTCGGAGTTTGTCGAGTCTCGTGGCGATTTTGTCGATGAGATCTCCGGCGACGTCACCGACGGCGACCACGACGCTGATGGCCATGCATCGCTCGCCGGCCGAACCGAAACCTGAGTTGATCGCCGCGTCGGCCGCGACGTCTAAGTCGGCGTCGGGTAGCACGACCATGTGATTCTTCGCGCCGCCGAGAGCCTGGACCCGCTTGTGGTGCGCGCTGGCGACGTCGTGCACGTGACGCGCCACGGGTGTGGAGCCGACGAAGCTCACGGCGTCCACGTCTGGATGTTCGAGCAGGGCCGTGACGGTCGAGCCGTCTCCTTGGAGGACGTTGAAAACACCGTCGGGCAAACCGGCCTGTTGCAAGAGTTCGCCCAGGCGCACCGAGACCGAGGGATCGCGCTCGGAGGGTTTGAGGATAACGGCGTTGCCCGACGCCAGAGCGTTGGCCGTCATCCATAGAGGCACCATGATGGGAAAGTTAAAGGGCGTCACTGCCACCACGACGCCGACCGGCTCGCGCGTGGAGTGCACGTCAACGCCGTCGGCGACCTGATCAGAGAAGCCGCCCTTGAGATGTTCGATCAGTCCGCAGGCGTACTCGACGTTCTCGAGCGCCCGAGCGATCTCGCCCTTGGCGTCGGCGTGGGTCTTGCCGTGCTCGGTTGTTATCAGCGCGGCCAGTTCATCGACGTGTTCGACCAGTAGTTGGCGCAGCGTGAAAAGAATGTTCGTGCGCCGAGAGAGAGAAGACTGGCCCCAGCTCGTGGATGCTGATCGGGCCACCTCGACGACCTGATCGATCACGTCGCGCGAGGGCACCGGGACCTTCGCGATGACCTCACCGGTCGCGGGGTTAAAGACGGGCGAGTGGCCGCGCTCTTCGACAAGAGCGCCGTTGATGAAGTGGGGAACCGATCTCATTTCAATCCTCTTTCGCAGTGCCAATCTATCGGGAGGCACCTTTTTGCCCGTAGGGTTGCTCCATGAACCCGAGCGACGAAGGGCGTGCGCTTCGGATCGCGGCGTCCGTTGAACCGTTGGAACGCGGCCATTTTTCGCTGAATCTGTCGCCTTTTTACACCGTGATGGGACATCCCCACGGTGGCTACCTGCAGTGCGTGATGGCCAGTGCCGCCCTGGCGGCCGCGAGTGAAGCAGGCGCGACGCATCTTCACGTCACGTCGATTTCCACGAACTTCGTGAAGGTTCTCGAGGTCGGGGCGGCCGACATTCGCACCGAGGTTCGTCGCGTGGGGCGCGGCGCGTCGTTTGTCTATGCCGCGCTCTATCAAGAGGGCGTGCTGGGTGCGGAGTCACTCGTCACCCTCGGCACGCTTCACGAGGGTTCTCTTCTTCGATATCAAGACCTCGAAGCGCCCCACGTGACGCCGCTCGAGGAGTGTCGACAGTCCACCGGGAGCGACGACATCAACATCATCCGCGTACTCGAGCTGCGACTCGACCCCTCGAGCACCGGCTGGTGGAGTGGTGAGCTTTCCTCACGGGGCGAGGTCTTGGGTTGGTTACGTTTGGACGATGGCGACGCGTCGTGGACCCCGTGGAGTCTCTTGTTCGCGGGTGACGCGCTGCCTCCGGCGACGTTCCCACTGGGCTCGTCGGGTTGGGTCCCCACGTTGCAGCTGACCTCGCGAGTGTCGCGCGTGCCACGTGGCGAGTGGCTACGCGCGCGCCAGTGGGCGGCGGTGATCGCTGATGGTCTGGTCGATGAGCGATGCGAACTTTTTGATGAGACGGGCGAACTCGTAGCGTCGTCGTCTCAGATCGCCATGGTTCGCTTTCGTGAGGGTCGCTGAGGTGGTGCGCATCCCGCACTTGAACGACGACGGATCGCTCACGGTCCGTTCGCGCCTGACCATACCGTCCGATGAGATTCTGTTGCGCGTGACCACTTCGGGTGGCCCGGGAGGACAGCACGCGAACCGCTCCTTGACCCGGGTGGTGGCGTCGTTTCATGTACTCGATTCGAGCGTTCTCTCCGAGGGCGACAAGCAACGCGTCGCCGACACGCTCGGTTCGGTCGTACGTTCGAGCGCGAGCCGCTTTCGCTCGCAAGGTCAGAATCGCACGGCCGCGATCGAACAGCTGGGCGAGAAGCTGGCCACCGCGCTCGCGCCGCGTACGCCGCGTCGAGCGACCAAGCCCTCCCGGGGAGCGAAGATTCGCCGGGTGGATGATAAGAAAGCTCGTGGACGCCTAAAAGAGCAGCGTCGCCGGCCACTCGAGGACTAGCGCGAGCGCTCCAAGTGACGGGTAATGGCGGCCAGGGCCTTGTCCATTAGTCCACTCGCGGCTGGGTCCACGTCTTCGTGGGGACCACGAATCGGCGTCAGTGAGGCGTAGCCCGCAACGAGGAGCGCCCCATCTTCGTCCGCGTCTTCGTCACTCACGTCGCCGAGTTCGGGCGTGGCCGCGCCCAAGCGAAGGGGGAGTTCTCCTTCGTCGCTGAGTGCCTCGCCGCCCGCGCGCGGTCCGGCGGCCTTGACGATGCCGGCGGTTGAGATGCGTCCGCGACGAACGCCGCGTAACTCCCCGATAGGAAGGTTGGGCACGTTGAGGTTGAGCAACGTTCGAGACGGCGCACGAGAGAGTTCGTCCAACACTTCGATGGCGACCGCCGCGGCGGTGTCGTAGTGCACGTCCTCGCCCCACTGCACCGACACGGCGAGGCCCGAGAGGCCCAGTTGTGCACCGGTCAAGACGGCTCCGACGGTCCCTGAGTGCAACACGCTGCGTCCCACGTTGGCGCCAGCGTTGATGCCCGAGACGAGCACGTCGGGTTGGAAATCGAAACTGCCCAGAGCGCCCAAAATGGCGCACAGGGCCGGAGGGGCTTCGAGCCCGTAGGCGACGATGGATTCGGCTCCGGCGATGTGGTGGCGCCGGTACTTGATCGTGGGACGATCGAACACGTCGCCGACGGCCGAGGACATGCCCGAGTAGTTGCGGTGCGGGGCGAGGATGAGCGCCTCACGAGCCTGGCCCGAGGGGGCTTCGTCGATCCACCGGGCGACGCTGCGGGCCAAGATGGCCATACCCGGCGCCAAAATGCCGTCGTCATTGGTCAGCAGTATTCGCATACAGGGAACCCTAACTGTCCTAAGTTACGTACCAGTGAAAAGAAAGAAACAACACTGATGTTGCCCTCCGGAGAACAGATTGCGATCGCTCATGGCGATCAGCGCGCCGTCGTCACCGAAGTGGGCGCGACGCTTCGCACGTACGTCAAGGGTGGCGTGAGCGTCGTCGAAGGCTTCAGTGCCGAAGAAGCTCCCACGCACGCGCGCGGCCAGGTGCTCTATCCGTGGCCGAATCGGATTGGTGACGGCGAGTGGACGTTCTCCGAGCGAACCGCCCGCCCGACCATCGACGACCTGCAGCACGCCACGGCCTCGCACGGACTCGTTCGTTGGCGTCCCTTTCGTGTCGAAGCTGTCAATCAGAATCGCTGCGTGCTCACTTTGCTCTTGCATCCCACGCCGGACTATCCCTTTCTCAGTGAGATCACGGTCGCGTATCACCTGGGTTCACTGGGACTCACCGTGACGACGACGGTAACCAATCGCGACGAGGTCCCCGTGCCGTTTGGGGTGGGTTTTCATCCTTATCTCTCCGTGACCACGCCTACCATCGAAGGAGCGCAGCTCGAAGTGCCCGCCAAGGCGTACGTGGCGCTGAACGATCGTCAGCTACCGACCGGTGAGATTCTCCCTCTCGCTGGTAACTTGCTCGACTTTTCCAAGCGCAAGTCGTTGAGTGGTCACGAACTCGACGTCACCTACACCGAGTTGATACGTGACGACTCCGGTTTGGTAACGGTGACGCTGGAAGACGCCACGGGCGGCGAGATTGAACTGAGCCTCGATCGAAATTTTCCGTACTTGCAGATCTACACCGGTGATCACTTGGAGAAGGGTCGTCGACGCACGTCGGTGGCAGTGGAACCGATGACGTGTCCGCCGGACGCGCTGAGGAGTGGTAAGGACGTCGTCGTACTCGAGCCCGGACAGCACTGGGCCGGTTCGTGGCGTTTGAAACGTAAGTAACGATGAGCGCGCGAGTAGTGCTGGTCACAGGTTCCACCAGCGGCATCGGCGAAGCGACCGCCAAGCGCTTTGCCGAGTTGGGCGACACTGTTGTCTTTAACTCTCGGAACAGCGTGGAGCTGGGCGAGCGCCTCGCCGCCGCGACGCCGGGCTCGCTGTACCTCCGGGCCGACATCTCCAAGGCCGAAGAGTGCGAAGGATTAATTCGCGACGTCCTCGAGCGCTACGGGCGACTCGACGTGCTCGTCAACAACGCCGGCACTACCAAGGTCATTCCTCACCACGACCTCGAGGCCGCCAGCGTGGACGTCTGGCGAGAGATCTTTGAGGTGAACGTCTTTGGCACGTGGCAACTGAGCGTCGCGGCGATGCCCGCGCTGAAGGAGAGTCGCGGGTCGATCGTCATCGTTTCATCGGCCGCGGGAGTACGTCCTACCGGTTCGTCGATTCCCTACGCCGTTTCCAAGGCCGCGCTGAACCACCTGACGGCGTTGTTGGCCAAGGTCGTCGGGCCCGAGGTTCGCGTGAACGCAGTGGCGCCGGGACTCGTTGACACGCCCTGGACCGCCGATTGGGACACAATTCGAGGTTTCGTACAGTCGGTCGCGCCACTTCGACGAAGCGGCATCCCCGAGGACGTTGCCGAGGTGATCGTCGCACTCGCAACAACTCCCTACGTGACCGGTCAGGTCGTCGTGGTGGACGGGGGATTGACCCTCGCGGTCTGACGGGGCACCGGCGGTACTGCCAGGCGAATGAGGCGACAGAGAACCTTGGTGGCGGGACGCACCACGACGCGGTCCCTGCGCTTATTGACGCGCACGCCCAAGAGATCTTGTGCCCACCGGGTTAGCAGCGACCACGCACTGAGAACGAAAAGTCGATAGACGAGACGCTGGGCCCGACTCTTCATCACGCCGTGGGCGATGAAGTCGCGCGCGATACGTCCGTCGGCACTGAGTCGCAGCTCCGGCTGAAAACTTCTGAGCGTCGCGTTGAGTTCTTCGAGCGAGTTGGGCGGATTCACGACGCTGAAGTCAAGGGCCAGGGGCACCATCTCGCGCACGTACTGATCGGCCTCTCGGTCGCTCAGTGGAAGAGCGCCAAATCGCCGGTACGACGTAAGAAACATTGATATCTCAGCGCAGTGCACCCACAACAAGAGATGGGGGTCGTTGGCGTCGTAGGCTTCGCCGTCGTCGGCGAGGCCGTGAATGAACTTGTGGACGTTGAGCACCCGCTGGATCGCCGCGTGGGCGGCCGGTCTCGCTCCGTAGGTCGTGGCATTGATGAAGTTGGCGGTCTGAAGAAGTCGTCCGAGCGGATCTTCTTGGTATCGAGAGTGCTGGGCGACGCCGGCCATGGCGTACGGGTGCAGCATCTGAAAGAAGAGGGAACCGAGTCCACCAATCAACATCGATGGAAGATCACCGTGTACGACTCGCGCAATGCCAAAGACGTCGCTGTAGGCCTCGTTGGGGTCGTTGCATCGCGCGGGTGGATCTCGTGAGAGACCGGCCGAGCGACGAATCGAGAGGTTAGCCCGTCGACGTAAGCGCGCCGATATCCTGCGAAACGACCCGACCACTTTGACGACCTCCTCGAGTCTCTGGCCCTCACCTTAGGCCGCGCCTCTTCCAATTTGATCGGTCGTCTGCGACACTAGAGAGATGACTTCGCTGAAACGTCTTCGCCTCTCTTCGACCGAGAGCGACGTAAAGAGTGACGTCGAAACTAACGCGACGGTTGTCACCCAACGACCGTGGAACGTGATCGTGTGGAACGATCCGGTGACGCCGATGACGGTGGTCGTTGTGGTGTTTAAGCGAATCTTTGGTTATTCGGCCAACAAGTGCACGCATCTGATGTTGACCGTCCATCATGAAGGGCGAGCAGTCGTGTGGTCCGGCCAGCGCGAACGAGCGGAATCGTACTGCGTAAAACTTCAGGTGGCGGGGTTGCAAGCCACCGTCGAGCAGGACACCTAATGCCGGGCAAACTCTTTGTTCGACGACGAGACGGTCGCGTGGAGGTGCGCCTCAACGACGCCGGTCGCAGCGTCGTTCGAGAGGCCTTCGCCCACGTCGCGGCGGCTGAACGGGATCCCGATCATGACTGGCATCTCTCGATGAACGCTCCCATCAACCCGAGCAAGGACGATGACGACCCGCTCTCGGCCCTAGCGCGCCAGAACGAGATAGCCACGAACTCCGAACTCTCAATCATGACTCTCAATGAACAGTTTTTGAACGACGCCGAGGCGTGGGCCTGGCTGAGCACACTGCAAGTGGCTCTTCGTTCCCTCGCGGTCGTGAATGGAATATTGAGTGACGAAAAACTCGATTCGTGCGAGCATGACCTCTTGCAAGAGATACGAACAATCCAGCAGTTGTTGTTTGAATTGGCGGCTTGCTTTTAACGTGAAACGCTAGGACTCTCCCGTTATTGAACTTTGACGGCCGAATAAGAAAATTGCACAATTCCCCCTAGGCTTTGCGTCATGACTATCCTCCGACGATTTTCACTTCGATTCACATGTCTTACGCTCCTCTCGTCCGTGATCGCGCTCGGTACGCCGCTGATAGCGCAGGGGTCGGTCAAGGACCCGACGGCCGCCTCCATCCTCGCCGCGGCGAAGATCTCGCTGACCAAGGAGCAGGGTGTGCACGTCAAGGTCGTCACCTTCGCGGGCAAGGTGAACAGCACGCTGGTGGCCGATATTGGCAGAGTCAGCGGATCCGAATCCTACGTCTCGGGTAACGAGACTTTCACCATCACCGTGACGCCAACGTACGCCTACTTGAGTGGCAGCGCGAGTGGTCTGACGAAGCTCATTGGGCTGAGTTCCGCGGAGCAAAAAAAGGTCGGTACGGCCTCGATGACGATGAAGAAGGGAACGACGGAGTACACCACCTTCCAGTCGGACATGACCGCCGGCGCCTTCGATCAACTGCTCCCGGCGGTCAAGGGCACGACGTTGTTGAGCGAGCGGGATAAGGCCACCAACGGCTATCAACTGACGTGGACGGTCAAGGCCACCACGTCGGTACCCAAGACCAAGACGACCATGGTCTTTTCGTCAGGCAAGACCACGTTGCCCTTGAGTGATGCAGTCTCCAATAAGGACAGCCACAGCACGACGACCTTTTCGAAATGGGGAGAAGCGGTTCAGATCACCGTCCCCTCCAAAACGATCACTTACGCCAAAGTCTTTTCGAGCTAGTAGCGGTTTGACTTTTACCGGCGCATCCGGGAATGGTGACCGTTAGCATCTAAGACCAGTACCTCACTATGTCGAACGCAGAAGCTCCCGAGCTCTCCCACAGCAATACTGAAGGCAAGCACCTCGGCCTCGCGCTGGCCGTGATTTCCTGTGCGCAACTCATGATCGTGCTGGACTCCACGGTCGTTAACGTCGCGATTCCCACCATACACACCGCGCTGCATTTCTCTCAGGCCAATCTCGAATGGCTCATCACCGCGTACTCGTTGACCTTTGGTGGTCTGTTGCTGTTTGGGGGAAGAACGGGCGACCTTTACGGAAAACGGCGCATGTTCATGATCGGCATCGCCATCTTTGCTGTCTCGTCTCTCCTCGGCGGTTTCGCGTCCAACGATCTTTGGCTGATCATCACCCGTGGCCTGCAGGGCGTCGGCGGCGCGATCGCCGCTCCCACGGCGTTGTCGCTGATCGCGACGAATTTCGCGGAAGGTCGCCAGCGCAATCGCGCCATGGGTGTCTACGCCGCGATGTCGGGCGGGGGCGGCGCGGTCGGACTTCTGCTCGGCGGGATCCTGGTCAGCTACGTCTCGTGGCGCTGGATCTTCTTCATCAACGTCCCCATCGCGGCGGTCGTTCTCTTCCTCGCCCCGCGCGCGCTCAACGAATCCCAAACGACGTCGGGGCGCTTGGACGTTCCCGGGGCCATCACCGCGACCGGGGGCATGCTCTCGCTCGTCTACGGACTCTCGAACGCGTCGAACCATAGTTGGAGCAGCACGGCCACGATCGTTTCGCTTGCCGCCGCGGNNCGTGGTGTTGCTCACCACCTTCATTCTCATTGAAACCCGCAGCGCCGAGCCCCTGATGCCGCTCAGCATCTTCAAGAACCGAAACCGCTCGGGCAGCTTCGCCATGATGCTCTGCATCGGCATCGCCCTCTTTTCGATGTTCTTCTTCCTTACTCAGTATCTCCAGAACGTCTTGGGCTATAGCCCGATCCGTACCGGTGTGGGTTTCTTGCCAATGACCGCCGGCATCGTGGTCGCGGCCACGTTGTCCTCGCGTCTGGTGGGGCGAATAGGGATTCGCATCCCTCTGCTCGTGGGTCCGAGCGCCGCTACCATCGGCATCCTCTGGCTCACTCGCATCACGCCGACGAGTAGTTATCTCGACGTCGTTGGTCCACTCGTCGTCATCGCGCTGGGCATGGGATTCTCGTTCGTCCCTCTGACCTTGACCGCAGTCTCGGGCGTGAAACCTCACGAGGCCGGACTGGCGTCCGCACTTCTCAATACCATGCAACAGGTAGGTGGCGCGCTCGGTTTGGCGGTCTTAGCGACCGTTGCCATCGACGCCCAAAATTCGAAACTCCACTCGTTGCACCAGAGCACCACCGCGGCGATGAAGCTTGCCACGACACACGGCTACACGACGGCCTTTACCGTCGCGGCAGGTATCGCGTTTCTTGGTCTACTGATCTCGATCGTCGTGATTCGAGTCCCGACGATCTCGCCGGTCGATGTAGAACTCAACCCCGAAGCCCACGTGAAGGTAAGTAGCTCAACGAACTGACCCGCGCGTTGCGGGCGTATGCCAGGTCAGATAGTTCGTGAGCCGAAAGTACGAGGTACTACACGCACGCCATCAACGAACTCACCAACGCTTTGAGGCCGTTCGCCCACGCCGTTCCGTTGGCGGCGATGTACGCCTCCAAACTGGTGAGTTTCGTCGAATCCGCCTCGTAATTCAAAATGGTCACGAGTTCATTGAGCTCTGTTTTCGTCTTGGCGTTAGGGGCTTCACTCGCTAACTTCTCATAGAACGGGAGCAACGACTTGGCCCAGGCGTGGTACGTCGCGGTGGTGATGGACTTCGGCGGCGTGGTCGGCTTGTAGGTCCGGATCGTTGAGCAAAACGCGCTGGTACTCGAGGCCGAGCTGCTCGGCACGGCCACGCCCAGCGAGACGACCATCGTCGCCGCCACCACGACAGCGCCCAGCGCTGACTTTGAGTTGGTGAGCAACTGTCTGGTTCGAGTACTCAATGTGATTCCCCCCAAATAATGGACGCCGCGACTAACGAGTCGCTGCCTCCGTGCGAACTGGCACCACTTCTTTGGCGCCAATACCGCCTGTCTAGCAGAACGCTGAGGTCCGAGCGGGCTTAGCCTGACGGCCACTACGACGGCCCGTTGCGCCACGAGCCAGTGCCACGTCGTTGAACCCCTAGAAGGTGGCGTGGTCTGATTCACCACTCGCTCGGACAATGGACGTTGGTGGGGAGTTGACTTCGTCTGGCGCCGATTTAGTCGTCACCCAGCGACGTCGCGTACTCCACCGAGTTCGATTGAATGGTGTCGTGATACCAGCGGTAGCTCTCTTTGATGAGTCGATCACCAGTGGGAAAGTCAACCCAGACGATACCGAATCGTCTCGAATAGCCAAAGGACCACTCGAAGTTGTCCAGCAAGCTCCACACGAAGTAGCCCTGTACGTTGACTCCGGCGTCGATGGCGTCGTGCACCGCCGAGATGTGCTCTTGGAGATACGCCACCCGGTTGTGGTCAAGGACGTGACCGTTGGGATCGACGTAGTCGTCGAACGCGGCGCCGTTTTCGGTGACGTAGATCGGCAGATTCGTGTAGTCGTTACGAACACGAACCAGGAGCGACGTGAGTCCCGAGGCCGCGATCTCCCAGTTCATCGATGTTCGTTCGCGACCGGGAGTCTCGAGTGAACGAACGCGCAGGTCGGGGAACTGTTCACTCTGCGCCACCACGTATCCGGCCAGTCGAGCCTCGGTGGCCCGCGAGGTATCAACAACAGTGGTGGGGAAGTAGTAGTTCACCCCGAGAAAGTCCAGCGGCTGCGCGATCAGTTTGAGGTCGCCCTCTTGAACCACGGAGAAGCCCGGTCGAAACTTGTCGTAGTGCGTGAGCATGTCCTCGGGATACTGGCCGTGAAAGATCGGCTCGAGGAAGAGACGATTGAGGTTACCGTCGGCGCGCCGAGCGGCGGCGACGTCCAGTTCGTGCTCGGAGCCGGGACGATGATCACCCAAATTCAACGTGATACCGACCTTGGCCGAAGGCACCGCCGAGCGAAGGACGGGAACGGCCATGCCGTGGGCGAGCAGTAGGTGGTGATGGGCGGCCGCGGCTTTGCCGATGTCCTTGATCCCGGGCGCGTGGCGCCCGGCGCCGTAGCCGAGCCAGGCCGAACACCACGGTTCGTTCAAGGTGATCCACTGTTCCACGTCACTGCCCAAGGCTCGTGCGACGAGGTCCACGTAGTCGGCGTAGCGCTCGGCGGTGTCGCGCTCGCACCAACCGCCCTGGTCTTCGAGGGGTTGGGGGAGGTCCCAGTGATAGAGCGTGAGCGTTGGCTTGATGTTGCGCGCTCGAAGTCCGTCGACGAGGCGACGGTAGAAATCGAGTCCACTTTGATTGGCGGGTCCTTTGCCGGTGGGCTGGACCCTCGGCCAGGCGACGGAGAAACGGTACGCACCCACGCCCAGCTCGCCTAAGAGGTCGAGATCTTCCTCCATCCGGTGATAGTGATCGCAAGCCACGTCGCCGGTGTCGCCGTTCCAAACAGCGCCGGGCGTGCGGCTAAAGGTGTCCCAGATCGAGGGTCCTCGATCGTCGGTGGTGGTGGCGCCTTCGATTTGATACGAGGCGGTCGCCGCTCCCCAGAGAAAACCTGGTGGAAAGGGGCGAGTCGGACTTTGGTTATTAGAGCGAGAGGTGCTCACGGTACGTAGATCTCCTAGTAGTGGGTGGTCGAAGAATAATGGAGCCTCTACGCGCNNCCCGCGCGTAGAAGTAGCTGATTAAGCCTTCGTCAAGTGCTTAATGATCAACGGCAACTGCGGGTCACCGGGAGACGGGTCGGCGTAAGGGTTCTTCGCCGTCACGAAACCAGTGAAGTTAGCCGTCGAGTACTCATCCCAGTCCGCACCGTACAGCAGCGGAGCTACCGGTACCTGCGTCGACACGAGGGTCTCCAAGGCCTGAACGTCCTTGTTGACCGCCGCCGTGTCGGACGGGTTGGTGGCTGAAAGAGCCTTCAAGTCCGCCTGCGCCGCCGGCGAGTCGTAGCGACCGTAGTCACTGTTCGCCGAGGTTCCGATGGCTGCCGATTGGGTGTAGTCGAGCCAGTTGTCGAACTGCACGTACGGGCTCACCCCGCCGTTACCCCAGTGGATGATCGTGTCGAAACTGCCACTCGCTGAGTCGGAGTACCACTGTGAGGCCTGCACTCCATCTACCGTGCAGTCAATGCCCTCCGCTTGAAGCTCGTTGGACATGAGTTGATCGTCCGCGTAGTAGTCCGAGTACGCCGTGGGGTCTTCCACCGTAAACGCAATCTCCACACCATTCTTGGCGTAGAAACCGTTCGAGTCCTTGGCGTAACCGTCCGCCGTCAAGATCGAGGCGACCTTGGCCGGGTCCGAGTGCGCCGAGAGGTCGTTGGTCACCGACTTACTCAAGTACGACGCTTGACTGGGCAGAATGAGTCCACCCGACGAGGTCGCTGGCTGCTCGTAGCCGGTCTCACCCTTAAGGGAGAGAGCGGAACGATCGATGCCGACGCTGATCGCTTGACGAACGGCGGGATCGCTGAGCGGTCCGGTGCCCGTGACGTTGAACTCCAACGTGACCGTGCTACCACCCGCGAAGTACGTGTGGTTGGTCTTGGGGTCCTTGCCGACGAAGATCTTCTTCACGTTGGCAATGTCGTTACCCGCCCAAGTCAACTGACCGTCCGCGAGGGCCGTAGCGGCCGCCGTGTTCGACGTGTACGAAGGAACGTTGACCTCAGTTGGGGCCGGCGTGCCATCCCACCACTTGGGGTTCACCTTGTACTTCACCAGCGTCGACGAGTAGCTGCTCAACGTGTACGGTCCCGTGCCCACGGTCGTGGTCACTACCGCGGTCGCCGGGTTGGCGATCTTGGACCAGATGTGCTGGGCCACGATGAGTACACCGCCCGCGATGGACGTGATGTTGAGGTACTCGGGTGTCGCGTAGTGCAGTGCCACCGTATACTTGCCGGACGTCGTNNGCGTTGCTCGACATCGTCGGCACGCCATAAACGTTGGCGGCGGGCACGCGGTTCAACAGGTCGAACGTGTAGGCCACGTCGGCTGAGGTGAACGGCTTTCCGTCACTCCACGTCACTCCCTTACGCAGTTGAAAGGTCAACGTCTTGCCCCCGTTGGACCACGTGTAGCTCGTTGCGAGCCACGGGTACTGGGTGTNNTACCGCCGTTGCTCCACGCGTAACTGGTTGCGAGCCACGGGTACTGAGTGTTGGCCTTCAACGTGTCGAACTCAAAAAGCGGTTCGTTGACCAGTGAGCGAACGCTCAACTGTTCCGCGAAGGCACTCGAGTCGAAGGGATTGAAGTTGTCGGTGAAGGTTACTCCGGTGTTGCCCTCAATGGTCAACACCGAGCTTTTGGCTGCTGAGGCGACACCGACGGTCGCCGCCACCATACCTATCGTTAAGCACGATAGGGCAGTCAAAATAACTCCTATTTTTCTAAACATACGCTTCCTTTATATTGTTATTGTCCAGCCGGCCTTCGCCGACGTTGATTAGAACCGTGTGGGTCCTTTTTGCCTGACGCGGGGCCGGTTGGACCTTCGCGCGTTTGGCCGATCGCACGACCTCTAAACGTTCAGTCGTGCGGCCAGCTAGTTGATCATCGTCATGTCTTCGTCGTTTCCCCCTCTCGTCGGCGCTCTGGAAGCGCCATCTCGACAACGGCTTCGGGCCTGTCTGCGTATAACCAGCAGCGAGAAGTGTGTCCCTCACCAACCTGGAAGACCGGCGGATCGGTCGTACGACAGACGTCCATCACGAAAGGGCATCGCGGCGCGAAACGGCATCCGACCTCGGGTACGGCGTACGAGGAGTGCTCATCGGACTGCGATGCCTGGCTGGTGGGATCGGAGGGATCCGGAACCGAGGCGATCAGGAGTTGGGTGTAGGGGTGTGTGGGCTCGTCGACGAGGGCCGTGCCGCGCGAACGTTCGACGATCTGGCCGGCGTACATCACGATGATCTCGTCGGCGAGGTAGCGGGCCGAGGCGATGTCGTGGGTGATGTACAAGACGGCGAGGTGCTCGTTGTCGCACAGCCCCTTGAGGAGGTTCAAGATGCCCAGGCGCACCGAGACGTCGAGCATGGAGATCGGCTCGTCGGCGAGGAGAACGTCTGGTTTCACGCAGAGCGCACGGGCAATCGAGACGCGCTGGAGCTGACCGCCGGAGAGTTCGTGGGGATAGCGATCCAAAAAGCGCTCGGGTGGATCGAGCGAGACTCGCGAGAGCGCGGCCTTGGCCAGGTCTTCGACGTCGTGCTTCTTCGCACCGTGAATGAGGAGCGGACGCTCGAGACTGTGGCGGATGCGGTGAACGGGATTGGTCGAAGCGTAGGGATCTTGGAGGACGAGCTGCACTTTGGACGCGTATTCGAGGGTGCGCTTGGCGCCTGCGGGAATCGTCGTGCCCTCGAGGATTAGTTCACCCGACGTCGGCGCGATGATCCTCGCCAGCATCCGCGCGAGGACTGACTTGCCCGAGCCGCTCTCTCCGACGACGGCCGTCACCTGGCCGCGCACCAGGTCGAGACTCGCGTCGTCCACGGCGCGCACCACACGCTTGGCGTGAAGGAGTCGCCCGGGCACGCGGGTCGTGAAGTGGCGCGTCAAGTGTCGGACACTCAACTGCGCCGGCGTGGTCGTGATCTCGCTCACGTGTGGTCCTGTAACACGGTGACGTGTGCGCGCGAGGGACTCGATGAACGTGAAAGCTCGACCGGCACCGTCACCGACGAGTCCCCGGTGTGCAGCCAGCAGGCCACGCTGCGATCCGAGTCGCCAATGTTCAAGAGCGCCGGCGCCTCGTGCAGGCAGCGCGCCATGGCGTAGGGACAACGGGGGGCAAAACTACAGCCCTCGGGCAGTTCGGCGAGGTCGGGCGGCGAACCGGGAATGCCGGTGAGCTCTCGTCGATCACCGTGCATCGGGGGAAACGAGTTGATGAGTCCGAGGGTGTAGGGGTGGCGCGGCGCCTCGTAGAGTTCGCTCGCGCCCGCGCGTTCGATGATCGCGCCGGCGTACATCACGACGATCTCGTCGGCGAGCTCAATGAGTAACGAGAGGTCGTGGGTGATGAAGATCAAGGCAAAGCCGTAGCGCGAGCGAAGTTCGTTCAATTCGTTGATGATCTCGCGTTGGGTGACCACGTCGAGCGCGGTCGTGGGCTCGTCCATGATCACCAACTCTGGATCCAGCGCGAGCGCGAGGGCAATCATGATCCGCTGGCGCTGACCGCCCGAGAGCTCGTGGGGAAAGCGGGCCAGTCGGTCTTCATTGAGACCGACCATCTTCAGTAACTCCACGGACCGAGCGTGACGTTGGGATTTGGTCAATTCACGGCGGTGGGTCTTCAGGACCTCGTGAAACTCACGACCCACACGAAGCACCGGGTTCAGTGCGTTGAGCGCACTTTGCAAGACGATCGAGACGTGCGACCAGCGGATCTGTCGTAGTTCCTTTTCACTCGCCGTCACGAGATTGATCGGCGTCACCTCATCGGAGTCGCCGTCGTTGGTGATATTGAGCGTCACGTCCCCGCCGCTGATCACGCCGGGCGCTCGCAACAGACGCGTCATGGCGTACACCAGCGTGGACTTGCCTGAGCCACTTTCGCCGGCGACACCGAGCACTTGGGAACGCCGGAGCTTGAGCGTCACGTCGTTGACGGCGCGCACCATGTTCTCGCCCACGCCATAGTCGACATTGAAGTTATTAACTTCCAGGACGAACTCGTGGTGCGCACTGGCGGGCGCGACCTCTCTTAACTGCATGTCCATCATTTTCGACGTTGCTTGGGTCTTTAGGGGGTCGGCGATCACTGGCTCACCAACTTTGCGTGTGCGGGCACGATCTTTGGCTTCGAAGACGCGTGCAGCACGGGCGTGAGACCGAGTCGGATACGCCGGGGCAGACCCAGCTGGCGCCGTTGGCGAGCGGTGAGCCCGCCCGCGCGAAGGCGGGGATTAATGAACTCGTCAATCCCGAAGTTCACCAGGGCCAGTCCGGTGCCCACCAGGGCAATGCAGATGCCCGGTGGCACGAACCAGTACCACTCGCCCGACAGCGGCGCGTTGTTCGCCTGGGCCCAGTAGAGCATGGTGCCCCAGTTCCACACTGCCGTACTGGTCAGACCGATGTAGGCGAGGGTCACGTAGGCACCGATGGAGTAGAGAACCGTAAAGAGGAAGGAGGAAGCGAGCACGGGCAGGAGGTTGGGCGCGACCTCAGTAAACATGATCCGCGTACGCTTCTCGCCGATGATGCGCGCCGCCTCGACGAAGTCACGATTTCGCAGGGACATCGTCTGGGCGCGAAGGACGCGCGCTCCCCAGGCCCACCCGGTGAGGCTGATGATGAGTCCAATCACGAAGAAGTTCGAGCGACTGTTGACCGGCAGATAGCTGTCGATCACGATGAGCAACGGCACGCCCGGTATCGCGAGAAAGACGTTCGAGACGAGTGAGAGCCCCTCGTCGGACCATCCGCCGAGATACCCCGCGGCGATGCCCACGGTCATCGAGAGAATCGTGGCCGCGAGTCCCGCGAGTAGGGCCACCACCATGGTGGCGCGCGCTCCGACCAGCAGTTGAGAAAAGATGTCTTGACCGAGGCTCGTGGTACCGAGCCAGTGGTGCGCCGAGGGGGAGAGCAACGGCGCGAAGGCCGTGGAACTCGGATCGTACGGTGCGAGCCACGGCCCGATGACGGTCATGATGATGAAAAAGCCCACAATGACCAGACCGATGATGACCTTGGGGGAGCGAGGCAGACGAAGAGACCTCATACCGCGGCCACCGTTCTCGTTCGCGGATCAAGCCAGAGGTAGACAATGTCGGCCAAGAAGTTAGCGGCCAACACCGCGAGCGTGATGACTAAGAAGATGCCTTGGATGAGCGGGTAGTCCTCGTTGAGCACGGCCTGCAAGAGCAGATCGCCCACCCCGGGGTAGTTGAACACGAGTTCAACGAGAAGAGCACCGGACACCACCAGACCGATGGCGAGCGACAGGTTCGCGATGCTGGGGAGAATCGCGTTGCGCGCGGCGTGCCAAATCACCTTTCGCCGCGGCAGACCCTTCGCGACCGCCATCAGAACGAAGTCCTCGCCGATCATCGTGATCATCATGTTGCGCATGCCCAGCATCCAGCCCGCGAGGGAGCTCAAGACGATCGCGATCAGGGGTAGTTCGCCGTATCGAATCACGCTTTCGATGTAGGCCAGATTCCACCCCTGGGTGACCGTCGGGCTGTAGGCGCCGAGCACGGGGAACCAGTGCAGATCACTGCCGAAGAGCAGGAGCATCACCGTGGCCAAGAAGAAGTACGGCACGGCTTGGAAAAAGGTAGCGGTGGGGATCAGTGAGTCGAGACGTGAACCGCGAGTCCATCCAAGGAGCGCCCCGCCAAATGTGCCGATCGCGAAGCTAAATATGGTCGAAAGCCCAATGAGCCCCACCGTCCAGGGGACTGCTTCGCGCAGAATTGAACTCACCGGCGCCCCGAGGGTGATTGATATGCCGAGGTTGCCGTGGACGAGTTGGGTCAGGTAGGTGAAGTACTGGGCGACGAGACCTTGATGAAAGCCCAGACCAAAAGAGAGTCGAATCGCGCGAATCTCCTCCGGAGTGACGGTATTGGTGATCTTGCCGATCAACGTCTGAATCGGATTGCCGGGCATCATTCGCGGCAGAAGAAAGTTTGCGGTGATGGCCACCCACGCGGTGACGATGTAGAGCAAGAGGCGACGAGCGAGCATTCGCATGCTCAGCCCACTTCCTTGCCGAGGGTGACCAGTTTGCCGAGCGATGCTCGCGCGTCGGATTCGTTGACGCAACCGCAGCTTTCACGCACGACGAGCTCGGTCGGTAACACAATGGTTCGTTTCACGTCGTTGTCGTCATTGAGCATGGCCACTAAGGCGTCGACGGCGACTTCTCCCAAGATGCTGCCCGACTGGCGAATAGTGGTCAGCGAAGGATTGAAGTATCGGGTCAACGTGATGTCGTCAAAGCCCGTGACGACCAGGTCCTCTGGAACTCGTAGACCGCTGGCACTGAGTGCGTAGATGACGCCCACCGCGGTTTGGTCGTTGGCACACGCGAATGCTTGGGGCAACGGTTCGTCGCGGATGATTCGCTTCTGCATCGCCTCCTCGCCACCGGCGGACGTCCAGTCCGACTCCAGAAGATCAACGTCATCGAGCGTCCCGCCCAACTCCTCGATCACGTGACGAAACGCGATGGCCCGCGCGACGCTGTCGGGGCTTTCCTCCATACCCGTCACGAATCCAACACGCGTGATGCCGTGGACATTGATGAGGTGCTCGGCCAGGCTGCGCATGGCTTGTTCGTTGTCGACTCGAACGGTCACGGCCGATGTTGAATCTCCCTTGCCGGCGAGTAAGACCACCGGAATGCGTCTGGCGAGATCAGCGACGTCGTCGTCGCGCAGCACTNNAGAATCAGTCCGTCGACCGTGCCGGTCAGACTCAGTAACGACGTCATCCCCGAGGGGTGGCTATCGTCGGCGCTGCTCAACAAAAGTGAGTAACCGAGTTCGGCCGCGCGCTTCTCGGCTCCTCGAATGACGATGTCGGTATAAAGAAGGCTGGCCTCTTCGACTCCGAGCACACTGCCGTCAACGGTCGCGCGCATAAAGACCAGTCCCAAGATCATGTGCTTGCCGCTCGAGAGACCACGCGCGACCACGTTGGGCACGAACTCGAGCTCTTCCATCGCGGCCATCACTTTGGCGCGCGTGGAAGGACGCACGGAAGAGAGTGAGTTGAGGGCTCGACTGACGGTGGCCGTGGAGACGCCGGCGCGTCGTGCGACGTCGTAAATCGTTGGTGGTGAATCGACCACCTTGCCCCCCAAATCTCCCCAACAGAGTTTTGTGTAACCGCTTACAGCCCTGCAACCGCTTACAACGTAGACGGCGAAATTCACGTTGTCAAGTCAGAACTGTCACTGATTGGTAAGAATTCACGCCATCTCGTTCGGAAGTGGGATCAAGGAGTTCCCTGTTCAAGGCGGAGAAATTCAGAGAGGAACTCTGGTGGGTGACCTGTCGAACGAACTCGGGGGTGACTTGTGAAAAAATTCTCGTGGCCTCTTCGACCCGCCCGCGCCGAAGTTGCGTGGTCGCCGTGATCGTGTCGCTGTGCGTTCATCGACCAGCGGACTCGATGGTGCACCGATCCACCGACGTTCAATGTTGCAAAACGTTCGAGCCCCAACACGACTCTTCGTGCGCCGGCCGGGACTTGAACCCGGAACCTGTTGATTAAGAGTCAAATGCTCTGCCAATTGAGCTACCGGCGCGTGGAGAGTCTATACCGGAACGTCATAGACGCACGTGCGCGCGCGAACGCTAAACGTTCATGATGAGATCGTGTGGAACAACGACCGTACCCTGCGAATACGACAGTTCGTGCTCGAATGATTGACGGAGAAGTTCTAGTCGCTACGAACATCTAGTTAATTCATGCTTGGGGTGAG
>PKWA01000023.1:4024-16122 GCA_003131665.1 Acidimicrobiaceae bacterium | reverse complement strand
CGTCGTGCTTTTCGAGGTGATTGATGCAGCGAAGCAACGTGCTCTTTCCCGAGCCCGATGGTCCGATCAAACAGGTAACTTCGCCGCGCACCACCGTGAGATCGACTCCCCTTAGAACTTCAACGCCGGCGTAGGACTTATGCACGCCTCGCGCTTCGACCATGGGCCCGCTCATCGCACGGCCTCGATCGATGCTCGGCGCGTGTAGAACTTCGAGAGCACGCCGAGCAGGTCGCGGCGCAGTCGCTGTAAGGGCGTAAGCGGCGGCGAACGCAGCGCGCCCTTGGCGAAGTGACGTTCCAGATAGAACTGACCAACCGAGAGCACCGTGGTCACGACCAAGTACCACAGACTGGCCGTGATCAATAACGGCATGATGAGGTAGTTGGCCGCGTAGATGTTCGAAGCCGCCCCGAGCAACTCAATCACGCCCACCACGCTCGCCAACGACGTCGTCTTGAGCATCGAGATCACTTCGTTACCGGTGGGCGGGATGATGACCCTCATCGCTTGGGGCAGCACCACCAGTCGCAGCGTCTGTCGACGAGTCATTCCGAGCGACGTGGCCGCTTCGATCTGACCCTCGTCGACGGCGATGAGCCCCGCACGAGCTATCTCGGACATGTAAGCCGCCTCGTTCAGCCCCAGGCCCACCAACGCTGCCAGAAAGGGCGTGAAGCCCGACGCCCGCAGGTTGAAGTGCACGAAAGCGATGTGCGTGAAGGGAATGCCGATCGAGATCACCGGGTAGAGAATCGCGATGTTGTACCACACCAAGAGCTGAACCAATACCGGCGTTCCTCGAAAGAACCAGGTGTAAGTCCACGCGGTCGACGAGAGCAGGCGATTGGTCGACAGACGCATGACCGCGATCGTCACTCCCAACACGACACCCACCAGCATCGCCAAGACGGTCAGTTCCAACGTCACGACCAGACCGTGGAGAATCTCCGAGGTCGTGAAGTAGTGCCCAACGACGTTCCAGCTAAACCTCCACTCGCTCAGTGCGTGACACTTTCGAACGCCGCTGACCACCCGACAGGCGTACTGGCCCGTGGGCAGCTTGGAGAAAATTGAGTGGACCAACATCGCCACCAATACCATCGCGACGGCGGCGGCAATCCACTGTCCATAGTGACGAACGGGGACAACCTTGACGGCGTCCCCGTTCGTAGCCATGTTCGTGCGCGCTAGTGACTCTTAGGAAAGAGCTCCGTTAAGAGCGACCTTGCTCGAGGTCAGTGCGCCGGCCGTCACGCCGTACTTGGCCAGGATCGCGTGGTAGGTCCCGTTGGCAATGAGTGTCTTGATGGCCGCCTCTATGGCCATCGCCAGCGCGCCACCCGCCGTGGTCTTAGGTGTCGCGATGCCATAAGGCGCAACGTTGACCGCGCTGCCGAGCAGCTTAAAGACGCCCTTGGCCGTGGCCACGATGTATCCCGCGATCTGACTGTCCACGAATCCCACGTTGGCCTGTCCCGACAACACCGCGGCGTTCGCCTCGGTCTGAGTCGGAAAGCTCACGACATCAATCTTCTTCTTCGACGAGCACGACTTGGAGGCGGCCTGCGCGTCAGTCTGTTCGACGGTGCCCGTTTCCACGGCGACCTTCAAACCGCAGAAACTCGAAAAACCCTTGAAGTTAACCTTCGAACTCGTTCTGGCGTAGACCCCTTCACCGGCTTGGAAGTAGTCGACGAAGTTGACCTGCTTCTCACGGGCCTTGGTGTCCGTGAAAGACGAGTTGCCGACTTGGTACCGGCCGGACTTAATGCCGGCGATGATGTTGTCAAACGTCACGTTGTTCTCGTTGATGGTGATGCCAAGGGTCGTAGCGACCGCCTTCATCAAGTCGACGTCAAAGCCCACCATCGTGGTGCCGCTCATCGATTCGTCAGGCGCGTACGTGGCGTCCGTGGCGACTTGGAGCGTCGTGCTCTTAAACGACGCCGGTACCAACTTGGCGTCGACGGCGTTGTAGGTGCCCTTCGTGGAGGCGGCCCCGGCGACCACGCTGGAGGCCAGCATCAGCGAGCCAATTCCCACGATGACGAGTACCTGACGTACCCGCGAAATCCGCTGCATGAAATCTCCCTCAGTGTTCTGTTCCGCCGTGCACGGCGTCAGGCCTCCATTGATACCAGAAATCAGCGAGTGAGGAGCGGCGGCCTTCGACCAAGGCGTTTAGGCATGCGTCGGCGCGATACGTGGCTCGGGCGCTACCGCAGTGGGCAAATACGTCAACACGAGCACCGCGACCACCAGCGCCGCGCCCGCGGCGACGAAGCATCCGCGATGCAGTCCTTGCATGAACGCATCGGTCACGTGCGCGTTAAGGGAGTTTTGCAAAGACGCGGGGAAGTGCGCCACGGTGGCCTGGGCCGCCTGCGTTGATCTCACCGCAGCGTTCAGTTCAATCTTCGTGAGACCGTGCGAGAGGTACGGGCTCAGTGCCGCGCGAACGCCGGGACCAAAGATCGACGAAAACACCGAACCGACGATCGCCACGCCCATCGTGCCCCCGAGTTCTCGGGTGGTCTCGTTCACGGCTGATCCCGCGCCAATCTGGTCAGGTCGAAGCGTACTCATCAACGCCGCCGTCGAGGGCGCGTTCACCAGAGAAAATCCCAACGCCAACGTGATCATGGAGCCGATGCNNGCGTGAGCCACGATGACGCCGACCCAGATCAGGGCCAACGCCATCACCGCCAGACCCGCCGACACGACGTAACGCACGCCAAATTTCAGCGCCAAGACGGCTCCGAGGGGCGTCGTGATCATGACCACGATGGCAAAGGGCAACGTGTGCACTCCGGCCGACAACGGTGTGTATCCGCGAATCAATTGAAAGTACTGCGTGATGAGAAAGATGAAACCAAAGAGGCAAAAGTAGTTGGCCGCGATCGCGCCAGCGCCAGCGGAGAACGCACGATTGCTGAAGACGCGTACGTCCAGCAGCGGACCTTCACGACGCAGCTCGTACACGATGAACGTCAGGAGTGTCAGCGCAGCCAACGCGAACAGTGACACGGTCGTCGTGCTGCGCCATCCCCACGATGGACCTTCGATGATCGCCAACGTGAGTAACGTCACCGCAGCGGTGCCCAAGACGAGTCCGACGAAGTCGAAGCGCCGACGTTGCGGGCTCTTCGATTCAGGCACAACGTAGGCCGCGGCCACGATGGCGACGAGTACCAGGGGGGCATTGATCAAAAAGATGGATCCGAACCAAAAGTGCACGAGCAGTGAGCCACCGACGATTGGACCGATGGCAATGGCGACACCACTGGCAGCGCCCCATATGCCAAAGGCCTTCGCCCGTTCGTTCAGATTCTCAAAGGCGATCGTCAACGTCGAGAGGGTCGCGGGGAAAATAAATGCCGCCGACGCACCCATGAGGGCGCGCGCCACCAACAACGTGGGCACATCGTGCGAAAAGGCCGCCATGAGAGAAAACGCCCCGAAGGCGCCGAGCGCGACTTGCATGACGAGTTTGCGCCCGTAACGGTCCGAGAGTCCTCCCCCGGCCAACAACAGTCCGGCAAAGGGTAGCGAGTAGGCATCAACGATCCACTGCAGGGACGAGTTCGACGCGTGAAGATCTCTCGACAGCACTGGCAGCGCCACGTTGACAATGGTGTTGTCGATCACGACGATCAACACCGCGACGCACAAGACGCCCAGGATCCACCAACGGCGATCGTGAACGGAAGAAGGCATAGCGGCTCCTATAGGACAATGTTCCACAACTGTAGAACATTGTTCTATACTTGTCAAATGACCAATCGTGCCACTCGAACGCCGTCTGAGAGAATCGGTCCCGACGTCCTTACGGCCGCGCGCGAAATCCTCGACGACGAGGGTCCCGATGGTTTCACGGTTCGAGCTATCGCCCAACGGGCCAACGTCGCGCCGATGGCGATCTACAACCACTTCGACGGGGTGAACGGGGTGCTCGAAGCCCTTTGGATCGAGGGCTTCGAGAAGTTCCTCGACGCCCTTACCTTCGAGACGGGCGATTCGGACGACGACCTACTTCGAACCGCCGTTGCCTACCGATCCTTCGCACTCGAGAATCGCGGGCTCTACACGGTGATGTTCATGCACCGCTTCCGAGGCTTTCAGCCCTCCATCGCGGCCGCCCAACTGGCCGCCCAGACGTATCAAACACTGGTTGACAGTGTGGGACGCTGTCAACAAAACGGTCTCTTTGCCAACACCGCGGCGAGCGACGCGGCCCAGGTCATCTGGTCGGCCTGTCACGGCTACGTGTCACTCGAACTGCTCGGAATCAACTTCGCCGCCGATCGCGACGCCACGTACCAACTGCTACTGACGACGCTACGAGACGGATTCCGCTAAAGGGGCGAGACGGAGATCGCGGGGCCAATTGCCGAGACGCTCGGGGCCTAAGAGCATGTCAGTGAGATCGTGACGCAAGTGCGCTTGACGCCAGATCAACTGTTGTTGTGCCGCGTGCAACACCCGATCCACGTCACGGCACTCGGTTCGCCACGTCGGATCGGCCGCGAGGTCAAAACATCGATACGAGCCATCGCCAAATTGCACGTAGGCGACGTCGTCGCTGACCGAAACCGCGAGATTGCGTTGAGCGAGCGTCCGGCTCTTCGGTCGCGGCGACGTCGTGGCGCCGAGCAGAAAATATCGACTGTCCCACTCGTAGTGCGCGGCGTCGCGCCAGGCAACCTCAGTGCCATTAAAGAGCGGCGTCAACGATCGGCCATCGCACTGCACCGGCTCTTCTATGCCCAACGCGTCGGCCAGTGTGGGCAGCAGGTCGACGTTCTCGGTGAAGTGGTGGATCGACATACCCCCGCTCACTCGGGGATCGCGCCAGAGTCCAATGATGTGGTAACTCTGAGGAAAGAAACCTAATTTTTGAATAAGTCCGTGATCGCCCAACTGCTCACCGTGATCAGAAGTCACGACGACCAAGGTGTCATCCCACTCGCCACGCTCTTCAATTGCGCGAACCACTCGTCCTAACTGTGCGTCAACCTCTGAGATCATGCCGAAGTACTGGGCCATCAGATGTCTCATCGCGTGTTCGTCGGTGGGGGCCGCGGCAGCCTCCCACTTCAAGGCCGCCTCGTGTAAGGGATGACGATGCCCGCTCTCGACGGGGGCGAGAGGCATGGTCATATCCGCGGGGTCGTACATCTTGGAGAACTCCCCCGCCGCCGCGTAGGGAGGGTGCGGGCGCAGGTAGCTCAGATGCGCGAACCAGCCGCTTTCTTGATGCTCAAGCCATTCGAGAAAACGCTTCGTCAAAAACCCACTAAGCGAATCCTCGGCCGGTCGATCCGGTTCACCGCGTAGCGGTTCCACCCACCCGCTCTCCACGTCGTAGCCCTTGGCTCGCAGGTACTGAATCCATCCGGCTTGGCTCTCGGGCAGGTACAGCCCCACCGAAAAGCCGGGCAAGATGCCGTCGTAGTAGTCCAGACGGGGATCGTCGGCGCCAACGGCGCGGTAGGGATCGAGTCCTTGATCGGTGTAGCCAAAGAGCGTCGGGTCAAAGCCCGCCCGACGGGCCACCAACGCGAGGTTGTCGAAGCTGCCGGCGAGCGGCGTGCCGTTGGCCACCACTCGATTGTTCATCTGGTACATGCCGGTGTAGAGGGCGGCCCGGCCGGGCGAACACGGGGCCGCCTGCGAGAAGTGTCGTTCGAGGCGTACGCCTTCTTTGGCCACGCGATCAAGGGTCGGCGTGAGGATCAACGGATGACCGGCCGCGCCGTAGGCGTCGCCTCGAAACTGATCGAGCGTGATAAAGAGAACGTTCACGTGCTCGGGTCTTCCACCAAGCGGTGCAGGTGCGTCGCGAGTTTCTCCACCACCTCCAACGCCTCAGGCACCACGCCGCCCATCTCCAAGAATCCGTGCACCATACCCTTGGCCTCGAGCAGTTCAACGGGCACGCCGCAGTGTCGAAGTAGTCCCGCGTACGCCACCGCCTCATCGCGAAGCGGATCGCACTGTGCGATCACCACGACCGCCGGCGCCGCCCGGGAAAGATCGATACAGAGCAAGGGTGTCACACGGGGATCGGTGTGGTCACCGAATTCGCCAAGGTACTGGCGGTAGTCGTAGCGAAGGTGATCTAAATCAAGGAGGTACCCGGACGCGAAGGCATACGCCGAATCGGTCATCAACTCTGGGCCCAGCGTCGGATAGATCAATACCTGCGCGGCGATGCCAAGACCTTCGTCGCGCAGCTGGGCCGCGGCCACGGTGGCGAGGTTTGCGCCGGCCGATTCGCCCATGATGATGAGGCGAGAGTCGCCGACGCCGAATTCACTTCGATGAGTTGCGACGTAACGAATCGCGTCCATGGCGTCACTCAACCCCGCCGGAAAGGGGTACTCGGGTGCGAGTCGGTAATCGATCGCTAAGAATCGCATCTTGGTATCAGACGCCAGGCGACGACAGAGCCATTCGTGCGTGTCCAGATCGCCCGTGACGAAACTGCCGCCGTGAAAATAGATCACCAACGCCTGGGACTCTTCGCTTTGAGGAACGTACAAACGGGCCGCCAGTGTTCTATCGTCGAGCCGAATCGTTCGTTCCTCCTGGTACGCCATGGGAGCCATCGCGCCTTGAAGAGCGATCGTCTCGTCGCGGAAGATCTGACGACGCTCTTGAATGCTCACACTCGAAGGGTGCGCCTGAGGGTGCTCGCGGGCCTGGCGAAGAATAGGTTCAAAGGCTGGGTGGACCACGGTCACCTCCTGGGCCAACACTAGGCAACGCCGAGAACGTCGTGTCGAGCGCGCCTCGAGGGTTCGGTTCGTAGACTCGACGAATGGCGACGAACGACTCAACGTATCTTCGAGTGGCTGACGGGTTTAGCCAAACGCTCGCAACGGTCCAAGAGAGTGAATGGGACAATCCAACGCCGTGTGATCAGTGGGACGCGAGCGAACTCGTGGCGCACGTGGTGGCGACCCATCAGCGGGTGTATTCGATGGTGAATCAGAACGGCATCGACGAATTGAATGATGACGCGACACTTCTCGAACAGTGGAAAGTGGTGAACGAAACGTTGAAGCGGGCCCTCAACGACCCGACTCTTGCCAACGCGCCAGTTCGCGCTCGAGCGGGCGAACAGCCCTTCTCGGCCCTAGTGGAAGGCCTGTTGATGATCGACACGCTCTGTCACACGTGGGACCTCGCGCGCGCTGTCAATGCGAACGAGTCGCTGGACGGAGCGGCGGTCGCGATCGCTTACGAGAAACTGACGGAAATGGGCGACGCCATCCGGGTCCCGGGCGGCTTTAAGGACGCCATCACTTCACTCCCCACGGCCGACCCGCAGACGCAGTTTCTCAATTTCACCGGACGGGCAGTGTAGTGGTCGGGTTGCTTCGTCACTGAGGGCATCCGCTCCGCAGTTTCGATGGCGGCTCGCCCGACATTAGAAGAGACTTCCTGGAGCGGACGACCGGGCTCGAACCGGCGACCTCGACCTTGGCAAGGTCGCGCTCTACCAACTGAGCTACGTCCGCGTGGTGGTGCAATTGTAGCCGACGACCATCGACAAACCAACCCGCACTAGCCCGGCGTTGACGCAATGAGTGCCGTCGCCTCCTCGAACATATAGTCGCGCAGCGTCGCTAGGTCCTGCATTCGATCCGCACAACCGAGCAGTCCAAACTCCAAGTACTGCTCGAAGCCGAGCACCGTCACGTTAAGTGAGAACGGGCCAAAGAGTGGCCCGACCGGCGCGGCTGACGCGACACGATGACCACTCAGCCAGAGCGGAATCGGCGGTCCCGGCACGGACGAGATCATCAAATTGGCCATCGGCACGTGATCGAAGAACCCGAAGGCCGACACAATCTTGGCGCCAAAGGACATCAGCGTGGGACCAAGCACGCGCGGGAGGTCTTGAAAAATCTTCGCACGATGTTCGCGCTGTTGACCAAGTGTCTTTTCGGCGTCAGCGGAAATCGCGGACAACCGTTCTTCGGGGTCCGCAATATCGGTGTGTAATGCGACGAGCATGCCCGAGATCTGATTGCCTAAGTTGGCGGTATCGCCTTCGCCGCGCACGTTGATCGGCACAAACGCGATGAGATCTCGCTTCAGGACGTCGCCGCGGTCCTCGAGAAGTCGACGCAGGGCGCCACTGGTCGTCGCCATCACGAAGTCAGTGACACTCACCCCACGAGTCTTCGCAGCGCGCTTCACTTCCGCCAGCGACACGCGCGTGCGGTGATACGACTTCTCGATTCCCGCGGCGCCGTTGAGCGACGTGCGCCTTGCTTCAAAGATGGAGGGCTGGTCTGGCGTGGCGTTCCGACGCCCGTGTATCACGATCACCCGAATCAACGCGCGCACGATCTCGTAAAGTCGACTCCCCCACGAACGGAGGTTCTCAAGGATGAGTTGCGGTCGCTGGCGCACTCGGCCCATGCCTTGGCGCAAGAGCCCCAGTGACGTCGTCACGGTGGGTTCGTCGTCGCCGACCTCAACCATGGACTCGGGAGCTCGCACCTCGGGTGAAATATCAAAGAGACTGGCGAAGGTCTCGGCCCCCGACACGCCGTCGACCAACGCGTGGTGCACCTTGAGCGCCAGTGCCGTTCGACCGTCCTCGAGTCCTTCGATAACCAGTAGCTGCCAGAGCGGGCGTTGCGGCGAAAGCGGGCGCGAGAAGAACTCCGAGATCTGGGCGTCAAACTGGTCCGGCGAGCCCGGTGACGGCAGGACCACGCGAACCACGTGACGATCGAGATCGAACTTCTCGTCGTGAATCAATATTGGCCACGTCATATCTAATGGTGCGCGTACGACGCGCTGGGTGAAGACCGGGATCTCGTGGAGCCTGGCGGCGATATTGCCCCGTATCAACTCGAATCGCTCCTTAGGATCGGCCACGTCACCGACTTCTAGTTCGATGACCGCGCCGATGTTCATCGCCGTGCCGGGCGTCTCGAGAAGGATGAAGGCACTGTCGAGCGGGTCGAGAAATTTTGTCATCGGCCGCTACTGCCAAAACCGCCGGCGCCTCGAGCGGCGCTGGGCAGTTCGTCCACGACCTTAAAATGTGGTGCCCCGACGGGTAGCACCACGAGCTGGGCGATTCGATCCCCCTTTTTTACGTGATAGTCACGCTCGGGGTCGAGATTCACCAGTGCGACCTTCAACTCCCCGCGATATCCCGGATCGATCAGGCCCGGTGAGTTCGACAACGTCACTCCGTGCTTCGTGGCCAGTCCGCTTCGTGGCAAGACGAAGCCCCCGTGGCCCTCGGGAATCGCGATCGCGAGGCCGGTCGCGACCAGGGTTCGCCCTCCTCCGGCTTTGAGGATGAATGACTCCACCGCCACCAGATCACAGCCCGCGTCGCCCTCATTGGCGTATTGCGGCATCACGGCGTCAGGGCGAAGCACCTTAATGAAGATTTCCATTCCCGGAAGGCTACTCACGGCTCGAGAGACGATTCAGTAGTGTCGCACTGTGCTGGTGTGGATGGATTTGGAGATGACTGGCCTAGAACCCCTGCGTCACGTCATCGTCGAAATCGCCACGCTGCTCACTGACGATCAACTCAACGTGATCGCGGAAGGTCCCGACCTCGTCATTCACGCGACATCCGAACAGCTCGCCGAGATGGGTACGTTCGTGACCGAAATGCACACCACGTCGGGCCTGTTGGCCGAGGTCATCGCGTCCAAAGTCACGGTGGCGCAAGCCGAGACGAGTACCCTCGAGTTTCTTAAAGCTCACATCGCCGAGCCGCGCTCGGTTCCACTCTGTGGAAATTCGATCGGCACCGACCGACGATTCCTCCAGGAGTACATGCCCGAGCTGGAGTCGTTCTTGCACTATCGCAACGTGGACGTGTCGACCATCAAGGAGTTAGCTCGACGTTGGAAACCCGACGCCGTCGCGGCCCTGCCCGAGAAGGCGACGTCTCATCGCGCCATGGAGGACATTCGAGAGTCCATCAGCGAACTCACGCACTACCGGACCACCTTGTTTCAACCCCTCGACGAGACCAAGTAATCTCAACCGCCATGAACCAGGCTCCCCTTTCGATCAACGAGGCGACGGCGCACTTGACATCGGCCGGTCAGATGTTCGAGACCGNNCAAGCTCGCCGAGGAGTCCCAGTCCGCCACGGCATCGATCGCCAATCTCGTCGGCGAGATCCGCATCGAGACCGAGCGCGCGGTCGTGGACGGCATCGAGATGAAGGTGTGGAAGCACGCCCCGACGACACTGCGTCAGATCCTCGAACTCTCGATGAACCACGCGCCGCGAGACTTCCTCGTCTACGAAGATCGTCGCTACACCTTCGACGAGCACTATCGAATCGCGGCAACCCTCGCCCGGCGGCTGATCGATCTCGGGGTGCAAAAGGGCGACCGGATCGCAGTGGCGGCGCGCAACTCGCCCGAATGGGTGATGAGTTTTTGGGGCTCGATGACCACCGGCGCGGTCGTGGTGCCCCTCAACGCGTGGTGGACGACCGACGAGTTGATCTACGGACTGAGTGACTCGGGCACCACGGTGCTCTTTGTCGACGAAGAACGACTTGAGCGAGTACGGCCTCGTTTCGACGAACTCGACTTTCTCACTACTGTCGTCGTGTTCAGCGACAGCCCAACACGGCCGGCCCAGCTCGGCGCGGCCCATTCGCGACTGCGCGTCGTAGCTTTCGACGAGTTTCTCGGCGCCGTCGACCCGGGCGCGACGCCACCTGACGTGGAACTCCTCGCCGACGACGAGGCAACGATGTTCTACACCTCGGGCACCACCGGACATCCCAAAGGAGCACTCGGCACCCACCGCAACGCCACGACCAACATCATGAATCTGTTTTTCCGGGGCCAGATTGCTTCACTACGTGCCGGCTCCGAAGGCGTGGAACCCGCCGGCGAGGTCGTGCAGAGTTCAAACCTGCTCAACGTACCGCTCTTTCACGCGACCGGCTGCTTGGCGGTCATGACCACCAGCACCGCGGCCGGGGCCAAAATCGTGATGATGCACCACTTTGACGCCGGACTCGCCCTCAAACTCATCGAGGACGAACGGATCAGCGCCATCGGCGGCGTGCCCACCATCGCGATGCAGATCCTGGATCATCCGGCGTTCGCCCAGTTCGACACGTCGAGCGTCACCAACGTCTCTTACGGCGGCGCACCGGCGCCGCCGGAGTTGGTGAAGAGAATCTGCGCGGCCTTCTCGGTCGGACAGCCCGGCAACGGCTACGGTCTCACCGAAACCTCCGCCGGCGTCTGTTTTAACGCGGGACCGGACTACATCGCCAAGCCGAGCAGCTGTGGTCCGGTGGTGCCAACGTGCGAAGTCGCGATCGTGCCCGAAGGGTTCGACGGCGACGAGCCGACGAGCGAGTTGCCAAGTGGACCTGACGTCGTGGGTGAGCTCTGGGTGAAGGGACCCAACGTGGTTCGCGGCTACTGGAACAAACCCGAAGCCACCGCCAAGTCTTTCACGAAGGGTTGGCTGCACACCGGAGACGTGGCGCGCATCGACGACGACGGCTTCGTCTATATCGTCGATCGCGCGAAAGACATGATCATCCGAGGCGGAGAGAACGTCTACTCGGTGATCGTCGAGGCCGCCCTCTTCGAGCACCCCGACGTCGCTGACTGCGCCGTCGTCGGCGTGCCACACCCCACGCTCGGCGAAGAGGTCGCGGCGGTCATCGTCTTGCGACCGGGTCGCGTCGTCGAGGCCGAAGAGTTCACCCGTCACGTGGGCGCGCGCTTGGCGCGCTTTGAAGTGCCGACCAAAGTGGTCTTTCGCTCGGAGGCGCTGCCGCGCAATCCTCAAGGAAAAGTGCTGAAGCGCGAACTACGTGACTCGTTGGTCGAGCAGATCACGTCGACGCCGACTTCGTAACGAAGTCATTCAGGCTCGGTGACTCGGTGACGTCACGAGTCGGTCACCCAAAAGTGACCGACTCGAGAACGACGTGCTATTTGTTGGGCTGCGGCGTGAAACGCAGGTAGTCCTTGACCTTTCGAAAGCCCTTAGGAAACTTCGCTTTGGCGTCTTCGTCGGAGACAGACGGCGCGATGATGACGTCCTCGCCGTCCTTC
>PKWA01000023.1:0-4009 GCA_003131665.1 Acidimicrobiaceae bacterium | reverse complement strand
TGGATCATGTCGTAGAGGTCCGCCACCGTGTGGTCCGCGTCACCAATGATCGGGAAGTTCAACTCGGCGCCCTGCGTCTCGCTGATGTCGCGCTTCCAGCGCTGGTGTGACTCCACGTTGTCAACGGACACCGCGATCAACTTGGTGTTGCGCTTGTCAAACTCCCCGCGGCGAGCCGCACACGCCCCGAGTTCGGTGGTGCACACGGGCGTGAAGTCCTTGGGGTGAGAAAAGAGAATTCCCCAGCCGTCACCGAGGTAGTCATAAAAGTTCACCGATCCTTCGGTGGTGTCCGCAGTAAAGTTGGGGGCCGCGTCGCCCAATCGAATTGCCATGATTGCTCCTTGTGTCGTGCCAGTCGCTCGACCGCACTTCGTCACCTTAGCGGTTTGACCTGAATTCTCGCAAAGAACTAGTGGATTTGTAGATTATTGAATCCTGTCCCCCGGCGGACCCTGTGACACTAGAGAGGTGACGATAATTACCCCGCCAGTGGTGGCGGCGTTTGACCTCGACGGCACGCTCAGTCATGGCGGCAGCGTCGTTAAGTGGCTGCGCCACGTCGGCGGCACTCGTGCCACCGTGGCGGCGTCGATTCGCCTCGCGGGACCGCTCGTCGTGGGCGCCCTTCGAAGTGGGAGGTGGGCCGACGGCGCGAAGGAACGGCTCTTTCAACGTCTTCTTGGCGGTCGTGACGTGAACGTGGTCGCGGAAGCCTCCACGACCTTTGCGCTCGCGCACTTTGCCACCCGCGGACGTCGGCGTCTGCTCGAACGCCTCGAGTGGCACCGTCGTCAGGGCCATGCGATCGTGATCGTCTCGGCGTCACCGCAGATCTACGTCGACGTCGTAGCTCGCGAGCTTGGCG
The DNA here is from genome assembly GCA_003131665.1 of Acidimicrobiaceae bacterium. GTDB lineage: Bacteria > Actinomycetota > Acidimicrobiia > Acidimicrobiales > RAAP-2 > RAAP-2. The sequence continues at coordinate 3,141 of PKWA01000023.1, read as the reverse complement.
CGTCCGGATCTCTCGGCACGCGACTGGCCGTCGACCCTCTCGGCAAACTCACCGGGAGCTATCTCGGCAAGAACTGTCGGGGCGAGGAGAAGATGCGCCGACTGAGCGAGTGGATCGAGCAGCGAGACTACGACGTGACGCCACTCACCTTCGCCTACGGTAACTCTCGAGGCGACCANNTGCCTTCCACATCACCGACCGCGCCATGCTGCGCGCGGCAAACTATCCCTTCAACGTCGGACGACTGGGTCGACTCGGTACGCTGCGGCGCTTTCCACGACTCCAGAACGAAACGAACGTGTCCGCGCCTACTGCTGGCGAATAGAGGCACCGAGCTCGACGATGCCGCCCTCTCGCCCGTCGTAGGTCACCTGAATTGACGCGGCCTGCTCGCGCCAGGCGATGACCGTATGGCCGTGGTGATCGACAATGCCCACGTTGATGTCATAAACACCGTCCAAGAGTGGGATCTGGGCCATGTCGATGCCGATGACGTTGTGACCTGGTACCAGATTCACCGGTGAGCCCTGTGCGTCGCTGCGGCTCACCAAGAGCCCGCCACGAGTAAAGACCTCCATCACGAAGTTCCCGCTGAAGGCAGTTTTTGAACTCACGCTCACGTCGAGGTGCAGACCTGAGCCACTGCGAATCTCAAACGAGCCCGAAGGCGTCGTGACGGCGTCGATGCTAATGGTGTCGTGGAGCCGAGTGGCGTCGTGCTCGATCCCATCTTCGAACAGGTGTTCACGAAAGATTCGCAACGACTCTTGGGTCGGACCGTCGGCGATCATGTCACCGCTGTCGAGCACGACCGCTCGATCACACAACGCGCGCACCTGGTCCGCGTTATGCGTCACCAGAAGAATCGTGCGGCCCTCTTCCTGGAAGCGGCGAATGCGGTCGACGCACTTGGCTTGGAAACGCTCGTCGCCCACGGCCAGCACTTCGTCGACCACCAAGATGTCCGGATCGACGTTCACGGCTACGGCGAAGGCCAGGCGAACGTACATCCCACTCGAATAGAACTTGACCTGGGTGTCGATGAACTGTTCGATCTCACTGAAAGCGACGACGTCGTCAAAGATGGCGTCGACCATCCTCTTGGAGAAGCCCAACATGGCCCCGTAGAGATAGACGTTGTCGCGACCAGACAGTTCGGTCTGAAAACCGGCCCCGAGTTCGAGCAGGGCCGCGAGGCTGCCGCGCAGGCGGATCTCACCGGTGGTGGGCTTTAACACGCCACAGATGCACTTCAACAGCGTTGACTTGCCCGAACCGTTCTGGCCGACAATACCCACCGTCTCGCCTTGGCCCACCGTGAAGTTAATTCCCTTTAGGGCGTGAAAGACCTCCGTCGAACCCGAACGGGGATGGAGCAGGCGCTCCTTGAGCGACTGGTGACGTTCGTGATGAATCTTGAACTGCTTCGAGACGCCCTGAACATCGATGACCGCCGCCACTACAGCTCCGACTCAAAGTTTCCCTCAAGACGACCAAAGATCGCCTCGGCGATGACAAAGAGCACCACTGATATCCCCAAGAGCAGAAGGTTCAGATAGAGGAACTTCGAGAACGACCAGGTCGGCAAGATGTGCAGGATCTGACCCGTGACCGTTGAGTGCACCACGGTGCTGACATAAAAGACTCGTTGAAAGGTCACCACGATGAGCGTCACCGGATTCAAGAAGTACAGCGCCGAGAGACCGTGGCGTGCGAGGTGCGGCGCGATCGAGTTCTCGTAGGAGTACACCACCGGCGTCAACCAGAACCAGAGTTGTAACAGCACTTCCATCAGGTGTTTCATGTCGCGTAAGTACACATTCACGGCCGACATCACGATGGCCAGCGCCGAGGTGAACAGGTACAACGCGACGAACGAAAAGGGCAGAATCAAGAGGAATCGCCACGCCGGCGCGTGGCCCAGCGCGGCCACGAAGATGACCAGCACCACGAGTTGCACGACGAAGTACACCACCGCGGCGCCGACGTTGGACAGGGCCAGAATCTCGCGGGGAAACGAGACCTTCTTCACCAGCGCCGCTCGATCGACGATGACCCCAGTGGCGGTGTTGATGGAGTTCTGAAACATGTTCCACACCACGAGACCGGAAAAGAGGTAGATCACAAAGTTCGGGATGCCATTCTTCAAGAAAATGGAGAAAACCATGAAGTAGACCGCCAGGGTGAATGCCGGTGAGAGCATCGACCAAAAGAGCCCGAGCGTCGAATTCTTGTATTTGATGCGAATGTCCGACGAGATCAGTCCCAGCAGTAGTTCGCGACGCGACCAGAGGTTCTTTAGACGAGTTGAGAGTGTGGCGCGAGCACTGACGACGCGAACTGGCGCGTCATCCAGCGAGCGATGTCGTTGGCCCGCCGAAGGGGCGTCGCTCACTAGACCCCTTGACGAACGGCCGAACGCTCAATGACGGCGTCGATGAAGCCGTACTCCAACGCTTCTTGTGCCGTGAACCAGCGGTCGCGGTCCGAGTCAGCTTCGATGCGCTCGAGCGTTTGACCGGTGTGAAAGGCAATGCGCTCCGCGAGCGTCTTTTTCATGTAGATGATCTGTTCGGCTTGAATCGCGATGTCCGAGGCCTGGCCTTGCATGCCGCCGATTGACGGCTGGTGCATCAAGATGCGACTGTGCGGCAGCGAGAGTCGCTTGCCCGGAGCGCCAGCGCACAAGAGAAACTGACCCATCGAAGCGGCCATCCCGATGCAGATCGTGCGCACGTCACAGTTGACGTACTGCATGGTGTCGTAAATCGCCAGCCCGTCGTATACCGAACCGCCGGGCGAGTTGATGTAGAGACTGATGTCCTTGTCTCGCTCTTCGGCCTCGAGCAAGAGCAGTTCGGCACAGATTCGATTGGCCGTGTTCTGGTCGACCTCGGAACCCAAAAAGACGATGCGCTCGCGCAAAAGGCGATGATTGAGATCGTTCGAGCCAAAACCATCGGACATGGAGGAGTTATTCATGCGACCAATCTACCGTGTGAGACCGCTCGCTCCCCCTCTCACGCTCTAGAGTGGTGAGGCTTGCGGGCGTGGCGGAATTGGCAGACGCGCTGGTTTTAGGTACCAGTTCTTCGGAGTGTGGGTTCGAGTCCCTCCGCCCGCACCAACTGACCTGAACCC
>PKWA01000070.1:764-7020 GCA_003131665.1 Acidimicrobiaceae bacterium | reverse complement strand
TCACCGTCACGACGGGCCCGAAGATCTCCTCTTGGGCGATGGTCATGTCGTTGCGCACATCAGAAAAGACCGTGGGCGCGACGTAGTAGCCCTTCTCGAGGCCCTCGGGCGGTGTGACGCCGCCCGCGATCAGTCGCGCGCCTTCGTCGACGCCCTTGTTGATGTAGTCGCGCACGCGCTGTTGCTGCACGGCGCTCACGAGTGGTCCAAGGAGACTCGAACCGGTAATGGGGTCGGCGGGCATGAAGCCTGCGGCGGCCGCGACGGCGATGTCCTCGACCTCGCCCAAACGCGAACGCGGCACCACCATTCGCGTCAGCGCCGAACAGGTCTGACCGGAGTTCAAGTAGCACTTGAACACGCCGTCGCCGACGGCCTTGGCTAGATCGGCGTCTTCGAGGATGACGTTGGCAGACTTGCCCCCCAGTTCGAGCGAGACGCGCTTGACCATCTCGGCGGCCAACTGCATGACTCGCTTGCCCGCGCGGGTCGAACCGGTGAAGGAGATCATGTCGGTCTTGGGGTGCACGACGATTGCTTCGCCGACGACCGGGCCGAGCCCCGTGACCATATTGAATACGCCCTTCGGCAGACCGATTTCGTGGATGATGTCGGCCAAGATAAAGGCGTTCACTGGCGCCACTTCGCTGGGCTTTAAGACGACGGTGCACCCGGCCGCCAAGGACGCGGCCACTTTGTTGGCGATCTGGTGCAGGGGATAGTTCCACGGCGTGATGGCGGCGACGACGCCGACCGGTTCACGAACGAGCGTGGAGTTGCCGACCTCTTCTTCCCAGACGAACTCCATCGCGCGCGTGGCGTTGTCGCTAAAGGTCATCGTCGGCAGTCCCGCTTGAATACCCTTGGAGAGCATGAGGGGCATGCCGACCTCGTTGGCGATGGTGAGCGCGATCTCGTCGCTACGCTCAGCCAACTTCTCTGAGATGCGCAGCAAGAACTCACCGCGCTCTTTGGGACTCGTGCTCGCCCAGCCACTAAAGGCCGCCGCGGCCGCTTCGACTGCCCGATTGGCCTCGTCGACGGTGCCGGCAGGAATGGTTGCGTAGAGCTCGCCGGTGCCCGACGTCGTGACCTCCAGGGTCTCTTTGGAGGAGGCCTTCACCCACTCGCCGTTGATGTAAAAAGAGTCGCGAACGATAGTCATGAGAGCCTCCTGTAGCGAGCGCCGATCGGATCGCTAGAGCGAAATCTACACGCGATTGCACAGCCCGTGACCAAGGACAATGGTGAACAAACGTCAATCCAGAGCGTCAAAGTTCTTGGGGTGAGCGACGGGGATCGAACCCGCGACCTCCAGGACCACAACCTGGCGCTCTAACCAACTGAGCTACGGCCACCGAGCCGGTCCAGCATGACACAGACGGAGCACATGGTCTCCGCCCAGGGCGGGACTAACCTGGCAGTGTCGGGACACGAGGTCCGTCTGGGGACGGCGGATGTGCCTGCCTCCGTAGCTCAACTGGATAGAGCAGGTGGTTTCTACCCACCAGGTTGCGGGTTCGACTCCTGCCGGGGGCACCAGGTGTCCTGGCCCCCTGTCGTGATCGCCTCGTTCGGTATTCGTTACTTGGTCGCTACGCGGCGCAGGGGTGGGGTAGTCGTCGGGGGTTGGCGGCGAGGCGGTAACTCCCTCAACAGTTGGGCCGTGGCTTCGGCAATGCGGTGCACCGCGAGATCGAAAGGTGCGTCGGTCGATTTCGACCGAGACTGGACCCCACTGACTTTGCGTACGTACTGACGGGCTGCTGCTTCAATCTCCTCAGCGCTCGCCACCGGTTCGAGGCCACGCAGAGTCGTGATGTTTCGACACATGAGCTCAGAGTAGACCGCGCGCTGGATCAGACGAAAGAGCGGCGATCGATGTGGCCACTGCGATCGGTCGAGCCAAAGCTACGTGGCTATCGGGGACCGGCAACGGCAGCGACATACAACTGGGCGATTGCGAGGAGAAGCACCACGACACCGACTGCTCGTGGCGCTGGAGTGCGTACAGCGGCACGCTGAGTATCAAGGCGATGACGAGGAGGACTTTGGCCGGCTGGATCACCTTCCAGAGGGTAGGAAGTGTGTTGGCGTCAGGCGCGACGGGATCGTAGACGCTGATGTCACTCTCATCGCCAAAGAACCCTTTGAACGGTTGGGTTGGCGTCAACAGAAGCAGATAGGCCTCCAAGCGGAGGGTGAAGCGAATCATCAGCGCGAGTGCTTGATGGAGTGCGCGTGGCTCTCGGCCGGTGATAATTCCCCACACCCACATCACCAACAGCAACGGGTACGAGCCCAAACTCACTGCTTCTTGAACGATGAGCGCGGGAAACACCAGAATGAAACGGAAGAACACTGCCGTTTGGCGCAACTCGACGTGATCGACTTCAATGCGAACTTGGTCGTTGGCTTTTTCATTAAGAGTGATGCCCGGCCACCGAGGAATCAGGAGGAATTCGTAGGCCATGACGTTGGCATTGAATCGAAGCGCCTTGGTGAGGAATCGCTGCGTGCCGTCCGGAACGCGCTTGGTGAACAGCGCCGCGAACCACGCAGCAATGGAGACGAATAACGCGGCGACCCAGATCGCCACCAAGACAAAACTGAGAGGTAGCAACAGAATGAACCGAAAGAGAATCGACCATCGTGATTGACGGGGCGGATTGAGATTGATGCCGACGAGCACGCGGGCTTCGCCGCCAGGGGGACCCCCTAGGGCCGACGCGAGGGTCGACGCGGCGCCACATACCGGACAGAATTTCTGACCGACAGCATCTTCGGTCCCGCAATTGATGCAATACGACATGATCATTCCCTTCGTGAACCCGGTCGGGAAGGCGGGATTCGAACCCGCGACCTCCTGGTCCCAAACCAGGCACGCTAACCAAGCTGCGCTACTTCCCGAAGTCTCCATCGTGACACACTCGAACCGTCGAACCGAAGAACGACGCCGTGCGTAGGCTTCGAGCGAACGGGGGTGTGCCATGGCTTACGAGTGGATTATTGACGCACTCGACCAGACCTGGACGTCGATCGATCGGACACTTCGTCCTCAATCCGTCGAGGTCTACGATTTAGCGACACCCTGTCCGGGCTGGAGGGTGCGCGACGTACTAAGCCACCTGGTCGGCTTTGAGTTAATGATGCGTGGTGAGCCGGTGCCGCCACACGGCGGCGCGTGGCCGAACTACGTGAAGAATCCCATAGGCGAGATCAATGAGGCGTTCGTGCAGCACTATCGCTCGACATCGGGCGTGGAGATGCTGGACCTCTTTCGCGAGACGGCGCACCAATCGCTCGACGCACTTCGACTGCTCAGCGACGCCGAGTGGGAGAAAGTCGGCTGGAGTCCCGAGGGGGAGCGCCCGTACCATCGCTTTCAAGAGACGCGGGTGCTCGACAGTTGGATTCATCTTCAAGACATTCGTGACGCACTCTTAGAGCCCGCGGACGATCACGGGCCGGGCGAAGAGATTGTGGTGAACCGAGTGGAAGCGGCGCTGCCGTTCGTCTTGGGCAAAAAGGTACGAGCGCCGGACGGCGTACTCGTGCAGATAAATCTCAGCGGTCGCCTCGCTCGAACGATCCTCCTGAGTGTGAAGGACGAACGAGCGAGCGCCGTCGAGCGAATCACGAGCGTGCCGAACCTGGAACTGACGACGCCCATCGCGTTGTTCTGGCGTCGCGCGGCCGGGCGAATCAGCGCTCAGGCCCTGTTGAACGCGTCGGCGACGAATGTGCGCGGTGACCAAGAACTGGCGAGCTCGTTCGCCGAGGCCCTCACTTTCATTCCTTAGCNNTATGCGCGCCACGTCCACCCTCCTTGAGAACAACCGGGTCAAACTCACCGTCGAAGTTGACGAACCGGAGATGGAAACAGCCATCGACACCGCGGCGAAGAAGCTCTCCAAACAGGTGAGCATCAAGGGATTTCGCAAAGGCAAGGTGCCCAAAGACGTGCTGATAGCCCACCTGGGCGGTGCGGGCGCACTGCGCTCCGAGGCCATCCGCGACGCCATCCCCGACTTTTACGCCCACGCCGTCGCCGACACGATGATTCGCCCCATCGCCTCGCCCGACATCAACGTCACGGCCGGCGAGGACGACGGCAACCTGGTCTTTGAGGCCGACGTCGAGGTCCGTCCGGAGGTTTTCATACGAGGGCAGCACGAGCTACGCGTGACGATTCCCTCGCCGGTCGTCACGGACGACGAGGTGAACGCTCAGATCGATCACTTCCGCGAAACCGACGCCACGTTGAAAGACGTGGACCGGCCGATCGTGACCGGCGACCTGGTGACGATGGACATACACGTCCAACAGATCGCCACCGACGTCGAGCCCCTCGACATGGGCGACTTTATGTACACGGTGGGATCGGGCACGATCACTGAGGGCGTCGATGATTTGATCCTCGGCATGAAGGCCGGCGAAGAGCTGAAGCTCAATGGCGTGGTGGGCCAGGGTGTCGTGGCGACGTACGAGCTGACACTGAAGAAGGTCCAAGAGCGTGAACTGCCCGAGCTGAGCGATGAGTGGGTGCTCGGCAATACCGAGTGGCAGAGCGAAGAGGAGATGCGCGACGCCATTCTTGATCAAATGCGCCGGATGCGCATTGTCGAAGCGCAGATGTCCCAACGCGACGCCGTCCTTCGCGCCTTAAGTGAGCTGGTCAGTGAAGACGTCGCGCCCGAGGCCCTCGTTCAAGCTGAGACCAACGAGCGACTCTACGACCTCGGCCAACGCCTAGAGCAGCAGAAGCTCAACTTGGAGACTTTTTTGCAGGTCACCAATCAGAGTTCCGATCAACTACTCGAGACGCTTCGCGCTGACGCCCTTCGCGCCGTTCGCATCGATCTGGCGTTGCGCGCACTCGTCAAGGCTGAGGATCTAGAGCCGACGGACGAAGAGATCGACGAAGAGCTCGAAACGACCGCGGCGGCGATGAAGGTGACCTCCGATCTGTTGCGCACCAACTTGCGTGACACCGGTCGCGTGGTTACTTTTCGTGCCGAAGTCGCGAAAATGAAAGCCTCGCGCTGGCTGACCAACAACGTGACGTACGTGGATCCCGAGGGCGTAGAGATTGACCGAACACTGCTGACGACGGATCAGTCTGAGGACCTTGACGCCTAAGGTAGTGACGTGAACGACAACTACAAAACTCAGAATTACCTCGTCCCCACGGTCGTAGAGTCCTCGAACCGCGGCGAACGGGCTTACGACCTCTACAGCCGTTTGTTACGCGAGCGCATCATCTTTCTTGGCACGCCGATCGACGACACCATCGCCAACCTGGTCTGTGCTCAGATGCTCTTTCTCGAGTCGGAAGACCCAGACAAGGACATCAGCCTCTACATCAACTCGCCCGGCGGCGACATGACTGGGCTCTTGGCGATCTACGACACGATGAAGTACATCAAGCCCGACGTGTCGACATTCTGTTTCGGCCAGGCCGCCTCGGCCGCCGCGGTCCTGCTCAGCGCCGGCACGAAGGGTAAGCGCTACGCGTTGCCGCACGCCAGGGTCTTGTTGCACCAGCCGTGGGGTGGTGTGGGCGGCCAGGCCTCGGACATTGAGATTCAAGCGCGCGAGATCCTTCGAATGAAGGACATGCTCAACTCGATGCTCGCCAATGACACCGGACAATCGGTCGAGCGCATCACCAAAGATACGGACCGTGACTTCATCATCAGCGCCGAAGAGGCCGTGGAATACGGTCTGATTGACGAAGTTATTAGCGCGCGTCCCTAGGTACCTCGTTTTCGTGCAGGGGGACCGTAGGATGGGCCCGGCGGTAAAGGTGTCGGAGGGTGCCCGTGGCTAAATTCGGTGAAGGTAACGACCTCATTAAGTGCAGTTTCTGCGCGAAGGGTCAAAAGCAGGTCAAGAAACTCATCGCGGGACCCAGCGTGTACATCTGCGACGAATGTATCGACCTCTGTAATGACATCATCGCCGACGAGTTCGGTGACCGCCCGGAGTTCATTCTCGATGAACTGCCGACGCCGCGTGAGATCTCGGCCTTTCTCGATGAGTTCGTGATCGGCCAAGTCGACGCCAAGAAGATCCTGGCCGTGGCGGTCTACAACCACTACAAGCGCATTCAAACTGGCCCGCTCCACGACGAGGACGTTGAGGTCGCAAAGTCCAATGTGCTCTTGCTCGGTCCGACGGGTTGCGGCAAGACCTTCCTCGCCCAGACGCTGGCGCGGATGTTGAACGTGCCCTTCGCGATCGCCGACGCGAC
>PKWA01000070.1:573-707 GCA_003131665.1 Acidimicrobiaceae bacterium | reverse complement strand
GTGCAGCAGGCACTGCTCAAGATTCTTGAAGGTACGATCGCGAGCGTGCCGCCTCAGGGGGGCCGCAAGCACCCTCACCAAGAGTTCATCAATATTGACACCGCGAACATCTTGTTCATCTGTGGCGGCGCCTT
>PKWA01000070.1:0-543 GCA_003131665.1 Acidimicrobiaceae bacterium | reverse complement strand
TCATCGGCCGTCTGCCGATTGTCAGTGCGGTTCAACAGCTAGACCGCGACATGTTGATCAGCGTCTTGACCGAACCGAAGAACTCCCTCGTGAAACAGTTTCAACAGGTCCTCGCGATGGACGGCGTCGAACTCGTCATCGAAGAGGACGCACTGGTCGCGATCGCCGATCTCGCACTCGAACGCGGCACCGGCGCGCGTGGACTGCGCTCGATTCTCGAACACGTCTTGTTAGAGCCGATGTACGACGTACCCGGTCGTAGTGACGTCGTCAAGTGCGTCGTGACCGCCGCGTCGGTTCGCCAACACGAGGCGCCCAACTATGAAATGCGAAAGGCGACGCGGACCCGTCGCGCGAGCTAACACGTGCGCTTCGCTTCGTACGCTGAAGCGCTGAACTGGCTCGAATCACACATCGACTACGAGCGCGTCGCGCCCAATCGTCAAGCCGTCCCCACACTCGAGCCCATTCGCGACACGCTGGCGCAGTTCGCCGACCCTCAGAGCGACTACCGCGCGATACACATCACGGGCACGAACGGCA
>PKWA01000035.1 GCA_003131665.1 Acidimicrobiaceae bacterium | reverse complement strand
AACTCGCGAAGGTTCGCCTCGGTGAGTTCCACCCCCAACTTCTCGGCGACGTCCGCCGCCAGCGCCGGGTGGCAACGACCCGTCACGATGACGAGGCGGCGCTTGGCGAGAGACTCCACGGCGCCAGCGTACAGGTGAACGGGCGGGCCTAGTGAGAACGGTGAGTAAAGGGCGCGACGATCTCGCCCGACGCGACGGTCGTGCCAGGACTCAATACCGCGAAGGAGGACACGCGAGCGTCGGCCCCCACGCGAACCCGTGACGCTTCGACGGTGCCGAGATACGCGTTTTCACCGACTTCGACGTCAGTGAGGTAGGCATTCGGGCCGATCTGAGCGCCGCGGGCGATGACGCAGTGACCCTTCAAGATGGTGCCCGGCAAGAGTGAGACCTCGGCCGCCAGTTCGACGTCGGCGTCGATATAGGTCTCAGACGGATTCCACATCGTCACCCCACGCGCCAGCCACTGGTCGTTGATGCGCTGGCGCAGGACTCGCTCCGCGCGGGCCAGTTGCAGTCGATCGTTGACCCCGGCGACCTCGCTGGCGTCGTCGAGCAACAGTGAGCTCGTGACGTGTCCCATGTCGTGCAACACGGCCACCAAGTCGGTCAAGTAATACTCGTGTTGCGCGTTCTGGCGACCAATGCGGCGAAGGGCCGGCCCGAGCAGACTCTGACGCACCACCATGATCGAGGTGTTGACCTCGGTAATGGCGCGCTCATCGACGTTGGCGTCACGCTCTTCGACGATGCGCTCGACCGTGCCGTCTTTGGCGTACACCAGACGTCCGTACCCCGTCGGGTCGTCCATTCGCGCACTCAGTACGGTCAGCGCGGCGTTGCGTTCTCGGTGTACTTCCAAGAGTCGCGCCACCGTGGCGTGACGCAGCAACGGCGTGTCGCCGGGCAGTATGAGCACGTCGCCGTCGGTGGCGCCAATGGCATCTTCCACGCTGGACAGCGCCGCCGCCACTGCGTGTCCCGTGCCGAGTTGTTCACTCTGCTCGACAAACGTCACCCGCACACCGCTCCGGGCCTGCTCGAGGATCTCCTTTTCCACCCACGTGGCGTTGTGGCCAACTACGACGACCGTGGCGCGTACGTTCTCTTGAGCGGCGGCGTCCAGGACGTACAGCACCATGGCCCGACCGCAGAGTTGGTGGAGCGGCTTGGGACGTGACGAACGCATCCGCGTCCCCTCGCCGGCGGCGAGAATCACTACACAGGTTGGTCGACTCACTCCCCTATCTCTAGCAGCCATCTTCTACGATTCCTTGTATGGACAAGATCTCCTACGACGAGTTCTCGATGTTTCACGAGAACCTCAGCGAGTGGGGCCTGGTGGTGCCGATCCCCACGGTGCGGCGCTTCTTTGTCGCCGTGGATGGACTACGCCAACTGAGCGGACTGCGCTGGGGCGAAAGAGATCCCGAGATCGCGTTCGTGCACGGCGGCGCACAGAACGCCCACACCTTTGACACGACCGCGCTGGTCCTGCAGCGACCTCTGCTGGCGTTTGACTTGCCCGGGCACGGACACTCCGACGCGTCGCCGTACGCCTCGTCGGCCATCGCGAGCCACTCGCGCGACCTCGCGCGCGCGCTCGAGCAACTGACGAACGTCGCGCTGCCGCTGGTGGGCATGTCCCTCGGCGGCATGTGCTCGATTCTGCTTGCTCACGAACGACCCGACCTCGTTCGCTCCTTGGTGCTGATTGACATCACGCCGGGCGTGAACGCCGACAAGGCCAAGCACATCACCGACTTCGTGAACGGCCCCAAGACCTTCGACGACTTTAGTGATCTGCTCACGCGAACGATTGAGCACAACCCCACGAGGTCAGTCTCGTCGTTGCGCCGCGGCATCTTGCACAACGCTCTTCAACGTCCCGACGGCACGTGGGTGTGGCGTCACCAACAACACCCCTCGTCAGAACTCAGCGCACCGGCCGCCGGCGATCTCTGGGAGAAGCTCGGCGAGTTGCGCATGCCGGTCACCTTGCTTCGCGGCATGGCCAAGGGTTCAGTCGTCGACGACGCCGACGAAGCCGAACTCTTGCGTCGTCAACCCCACGCCACGGTGATTCACGTCACCGATGCGGGACACTCAATCCAAGGCGACCGGCCCCTCGAACTGGCGGCTCTGTTGGAGCGCGTCTGCTTTTAAGCGTTCTTGGCTGGCGGGGGAGGGCTCGAACCTCCAACCTACGGATTCAAAGTCCGTCGTTCTGCCAATTGAACTACCCGCCACTGCCGGTACTGTGGCAATCTTCAGAGATTCTTAGAGTATGTCTGAGGATGCTTAATACCAACCAGCAACACTAGAGCCTGTACACCTACCTTACGAAAGTCGCGCCGTGACCTCCGCCCCCACTCCCAGCTCCTACGTCGCCATCGTCGACGACGACGGCGCGATACGAAGCTCACTCGGCCGCGCGTTACGCATGGAGGGCTACACCGTCGAACTCTTCGACGACGGCACCAGTGCCCTCAAGTCGATCCAACTTCGTGCCCCCGACGCGATCATCCTCGACCTTCAGTTGCCCGACGTTGACGGACTCGAGGTCTGTCGGCGCATCCGACGTTCCGGCGACACGACGCCCATCTTGATGCTGACCGCTCGCGATGCGGTGAATGACCGGGTCGAGGGACTCGACGTCGGCGCCGACGACTACCTTGTAAAGCCCTTTGACCTGGCCGAACTACTGGCTCGGCTGCGCGCACTGTTACGCCGTCACAACATCACTGACGTCGACGGGACCGTGCTGCGCTTTGAGGATCTCACGTTGAGCCCCCTCACGCGCGAGGTGCATCGAGGCGAGCGAGCGATCGCGCTCACCAAGATCGAGTTTGACCTGCTCGAGTTGTTCCTGCACCACCCTCGTCAAGTACTCACCCGTGATCAGATCTTGGATCTGGTGTGGGGCTATAACTTCGATTCCGAGACGAATTCGCTCGCTGTGTACATCGGCTACCTGCGCCGCAAACTCGAAGAAGGCGACAAGGCGCGTCTCATACAGACGGTGCGCGGAGTGGGCTACGCGCTTCTAACGACGTGACATTTCGCGCTCGGGTCATCACCGCCACCGTCGGCGCCGCGGCCATCGCCGTCATTCTGGGCAGCTTCGCGTCGTTTCTTACCTCTCGAAACGCCCTCCTGCACTCGGTGGACGAGTCGCTGATTCAAGCGTCACACCAATCGCGCGTCACGAGCGACAACGACCGCGTGACGGGTTCGTACTTCGAACTGGTGTTGCCCAGCGGCACCACCTTGCCCACCTCGAACATCCCGATCGATCAGACGATCATGAACGTGGCCAAGGGCAAGAGCACCCAGGTCTTTCGAACGATCACCATCGGCACCCAGAGCTACCGCGAGCTCATTGTGCCCTTGGCGAAGAACTCGGTGGTGAACTGCCCGACGGGCGTCTGTCAGATCTCGACCACCTCGGCGCAACTCTTCATTGTCGATATCACGGGACAGGTGACCGAGTTGAGTCACCTGCTCACGACCCTGATGCTCGTCTCGGCGGGCGGACTGCTCTTGGCGCTCGGGCTCGGGCTCTTTCTCGCGCGCCAGGCCCTGCACCCCCTCGAAGAGGTCACCGACGAGATTGAGTCCGTCGCCCTCACGAACGACCTGCAGTACCGACTCGTCGAAGGTGACGCCGATGAACTGGGACGACTGCGACGAGTCTTCAACCGATTACTGGGATCGGTGGAGAACAGCCAGACCCTGCAACGTCAACTCGTGCTCGACGCCAGTCATGAACTTCGAACGCCGCTGACGTCGCTTCGCACCAACGCCCAGGTTCTCTCACGGGCTTCGGAACTCACTCCCGAGGAGCTTCGTCAGATCACCGACGACATGGTCACTCAGGTCGACGAACTCGCGGCCCTCGTGACCGACCTCGGAGAGCTGGCCCGGGGCGAACGATCCGAGGGCGACGTCGTCGCGCTGGCCCTCGACGACTGTGTCGATGAGTGCGTGGAGACCGCCCGCACCCACGCACGTATTCGCGATATCACGATCGACACCGACATCAAGTCCTCGACGGTGATCGGGCGGCGCGATCGGCTCTCTCGAGCAATTTCCAATCTCTTGACCAACGCGGTGAAGTTCACGCCGATCGGCGGGAGAATCCTGGTGAGCACGGCTCACGGCGCCGTCACGGTGGCCGACAGCGGTCCGGGGATCCCAGAGCAGGACCGCCCGCTGATTTTCGATCGCTTCTGGCGCTCACCGTCGGCCCGCTCACTGCCCGGGTCCGGCCTCGGGCTCGCCATCGTGGCCCAGGTCGTCGCCGAACTTGGCGGCAGCGTCACGATCGATCAAGACCCTCGACTCGGTGGCGCCCGCTTTACGCTCACCCTGCCCGAGGCACCATCGGACGGCGAATCGAACGAGGTCTAGGTCGGGTCGCGGCTGATTGAGTTCTCACCCGAGGTCATGAGTGCAGAGTCGAGGCGTCGATGAGTTCCAGCCGATTGCCGACGGGGTCCTCGACGTAACAGCGCGTCGTGCCGGGAATCGACTGGTCGTCACGAACTTCGATGCCCGCGCCGTTAAGTCGGGCCAACAACGGTTCGTAGTCGTCCAGCGACAACGCCGGATGGGCCTTTTTCGCGGGACGAAAGTCGTCTTCCACGCCCAGGTGCAACGTGACCGCGCCGTTTCGATACCACCGTCCCCCTCGCGCGGCCAACACTGGTGGTTTCTCGAGTGCGTGAAATCCGAGCAGCGTGACGTAGAACTCGTCACAGCGACCCTCGGCGCCTGGAGGGATCGCGAGTTGCACGTGATCGAGTTGCCAGGGCACGCGAAGAACTCCTCAGAATGGACCGTAACGAAAACCTAGTAGTGTTCTACGAGCCATGGGATCACTAATTAAGAAGCGCCGCAAGCGTATGCGCAAGAAGAAGCACAAGANNGTCGCGCCGCCGGCAAATAGTTCCAACTACGCCGATCTCGGCGTGGTGATGGTCTGGCGAAACTGAACCACTCCTTCGGGACCCATCACGTCCCAGGCCTCGACGCCACGTTCCAGGTGTCCTTCGATAAACAACGTCGATCCCGAGCCGGCCAGGTGCACTTGGTCGCCCAACGTGGCGCGCAACCAGTCCATGGTCGTGGCGAGTCGTGGTTCGACCATCCGGGCCGCCCATTCGAGGTGGTTACGGCCGTGGGGCCGTTCGCCTTCGTCGTCAAGCTCGTCGAAGGCCCGATAGACCTCGCGGGTGTCGAGGCCAAAGTTCGATATCGCCAAGGTCACCTCGCGAGCCTCGAAGGGCCGTTCCGTGACCTGCTCGCCCACCCCTTCCACGAGCGCACGACCGCCGAGCTGACAAAATGGCACGTCGCCACCCAAGCTGAGGGCCCGCTCGGCGCTCACTGTACCGGCCCAACGAAGGATCGCCCCGGCGTCGGCGCTGCCGCCCCCGAGCCCGCCGCCGGGAGGAATGACTTTGTGCAGGGTCACCCCGGCCCGGCGCCCCNNCCAGCTCGAGCGCCCGGGTGACGAGATTGTGCTCGTCGAGGGGCACCACGGAAAACGGTCCTTCCACTTTCAGGAAGTCGCCGGTTTCGTCCAGTTCGAGTCGATCAGCGAAGTCGAGGGTGACCATCTCGGCGCGCAACTCATGAAAGCCGTCATCGCGACGACCCGTCACTTCGAGGAACCACGTCAACTTGGCGGGCGCGAGCAACTCGATCATCGAGACGCCGCCAGGGCCGCGAACTCTTCGAGGGACAACTCCTCGGGACGGCGCGTCTCGTCGACGCCCGAGCGCTCAAAGACACCTTCACTCGCCCACGAGGCGAGCGAGCGGCGCAACATCTTTCGGCGTTGAGCAAAGGCCGTTCGAATCAAGGAGAAGAGATCGTCCTCGCTCACCAGTGCGGGGTCGACGCGCACCTGATCGCGGCGGACCAAGGAGACGAGTACCGAATCCACCTTGGGTTGAGGCAGAAAGACCGACGGGGGCACCTTGCCCACCACTTTGGCCTCGGCGAAGTACTGCACTCGCAGCGACACCGCTCCGTACGCCTCGTCTCCGGCGTGGGCCACGAGACGCTCACCGGCTTCTTTTTGCACCATGACCAGCATGCGCGAGATGAGGGGCTGGCTCTCGAGCAGGTGTAGCACGAGTGGCGTCGCCACGTTGTAGGGCAGATTCGCCACGACGATCGCCGTTCTTCCGTTAAGTACCGCGTCGTAGTCCGCCTCGAGCGCGTTGACGTGGTGCACGTGCACGCCGTGAGCCTCGACGACCGAGCGAAGCGGGGCAATGAGGTACCGGTCGACTTCGATCGCGTGCACCTCGGCGCCGGTCTCGACCAGCGCGAGGGTCAACGAGCCCAGGCCCGCGCCGATCTCTAGTACCTGGTCGCCCGGTCCCACGTTCGCCAGTCGCGCGATGCGCCGCACCGTGTTGGGGTCGACCACGAAGTTCTGGCCGAGCGCGCGCGAAGGGGTGACCCCGTGTTCCTTGAGCAGCGCGACGAGTTCGGTGCGGGTGAGGGTCACCACGAGACTTTGACACTAATGACCCCGACCCACAGTGGCGCGAGTTGACTGAACTGGGTTTCGGAGAGATCGACCACCCGGTTGCCTCCGTGATCTTCGCGGTCCGAGATGATGCAGGTGATGGACTTACCCGTCGAAAGATCGCGCACGGTCAGTCGGGTGCCCTTGGGCAAGTACCACGTCGCGCAACGTCCTGGAATGTAGTTGTACCAGGTCGCGACACCAATCTTGAAGCCCGCGCCGTTGATCACCACGCCCGGCGCCTTAACCGGGGCCTTGGTTTTCACCGGCTGCGTCGGGCGCTTGGTACTGACGCGTACGGTGATCTCGTCGTGCCAGGCGACGCGGGTGCCCGCGGTGGGGGCTTGAGCAAGCGCGACGGTCCACGATCCGTTCGAACTCCCTGGTCCGACCGTTCGAAAGTAGAGCTGGGCCCGTCGCATCGCGGCAAAGACCCGCGCACGTGACAGCCCCACAAGGCGCGGCACCGGCCTGGGGCCAAAGGGCACTTGGGTCGTGACCGTCAGGTTCGCCTCGGCGTGCCAGGCGATGACGGCGCCGGGCTTTGGGGACTGAGCCGAGACCGCGACCCAGGTCTCGGTCGCGCTCCCGGGTCCTCGAGTGGCGAAGTAGAGCCCTTCATCGTGCATGATCCGATACACCTGGGCCCGATTGCGCCCGATGAGGTCGGGCATGTGCCTCGCGGCGTGCGCCGTCACGGCGCCGGCCGAGCCGGGCGTCAAAAGTACCAAAGAAGTGGCCAGGACGGCCCACGTGGTACGAAGTAACCGCGGGCGCCCGAGCGCCCGACGTCGTGATGTCCTCAGATATCCGTCCTCCGCCAGGACAGCGGCTCTTTTGGAAGTTTCCCCTCTCTAACGCTAGGAGAGGGCGACGCCCGGGGCAACTCCACCCCCCAAACGCCTTGAAAAGAATGGATTCTTAGTTCGAGCGAGCGGGCAGACGAAAGAGCCGAGCCGAGTTCTTTGACGTGGCGTCGCGTAGCGTCTCGAGGTCCTCTCCTCGTAGTTCTGCCACGAACTTTCCGCCCACGGCGACGAACGCCGGTTCATTGGTCTTGCCGCGATAGGGCACCGGCGCCAGAAACGGACTGTCGGTTTCGACGTGCAGACGGTTCAAGGGCACCAGCGCGGCGGCTTCTCGAAGTGATCCCGCGTTCTTAAAGGTCACGACGCCCGAAATCGAGATATCACAACCCGCGGCGAGGCACATCTCGGCTTCGACCGGCGTGCCGGTAAAGCAGTGGATGACCGTGCGAGGAGGTACGCCTTCACTCAACAAGATGGCGAAGAGATCGTCGAAGGCGTCGCGTGCGTGCACCACCAAAGCGAGCTCGAGCTCGTGCGCGAGGGCGATTTGGGCGGCAAAAGCCTGGCGCTGTTGGCTGCGCGGCGAGTGCTCATAGAAATAGTCAAGNNCCCTCGCCAGCGCCGCCACCGGTGCCAGGTCCTGTAGGGCGTCGTGGGGGTGAAGTCCAACGGTGGCGTACACCTCGACCGGTCCCGTTGAGTTGGTCAGCTCCAGTGCTTCTGCGGAGCTCGCGGCGTCCGTGCCCACCACCACGACCCGATCGACGCCGGCATCGTGGGCCCGTGCCAACGTCGCGGTGAGGTCACCATCGGGATGCTCGGGCGCGGTGAGAAAGTTTCCCTGGAGGTGACAGTGGGCGTCGGTCCACCCACTCATCCGTCGCTCGTCATGCGCGGAAAGAGAGGTGCACCCTTGGTAACTCGTAGGCCGCCGGGGTAGAGACCCCACGTCGCGAAGTCGGCGAAGGGCGCCGTGGCCGGTGAACCGCTCAGCCCGAGGCGCTGCCAAATCTCTTCGGCCACGGCGGGCATGGCCGGCGACACGAGAATCGTGATCAGACGTATGGCTTCGAGCGCGTCACCCATCACCGCGTCGAGCGCCGCGCCGGGCTCCATCTTCCAGGGCGCGTGCAGCTCGAGGTACGCGTTCGTCGCACCGATGAGTTCCCACGTCGCTTCGAGCGCGCGCTGGGGCGCGAAATCCTCCCACGCTTCGGCGGCGCTCGACAGAACCGCTTCGGCTGACGGTCGAAGCGTCGAGTCTCTCGTTGGCGAGGGGCCCACGCCCGCGCACTTGGTGTCGACCACGGCGGCGACGCGCGCGACGAGATTGCCGAGATTGTTCGCGAGATCGGTGTTGTAGCGAGCGGTGATGCCCTCGAGGGAGAACTCACCGTCGTTGCCCAGGGCCGTCTCGCGCAAGAGGTAGTAACGAAGCGGATCGACGCCGAATTCGTTGGCGAGGTCGACGGGTGCGATGTCGGTGAGGCGCACGCCCCCTTCGGCGGCCAAGGTCTTTCCGAGCTTCTCTCCGCCCACCAAGAGCCACCCGTGAACCTGAACGTGATGCACCGGTTCTAATCCCGCGGCCATGCACATCGCGGGCCACCACACGCAGTGAAAACGAATGATCTCTTTTCCAATCAAGTGGTGCGAATGGGGCCACCAGAGCGCGACTTCGTCGTCGGCGCGCCCGTAACCAATGGCGGTGAGGTAGTTGATAAGTGCGTCGTACCACACGTAAAAGACCTGCGAGTCGTCCCAGGGCACGGGCACACCCCACGTGATCGAAGAGCGCGTGATGGAGATGTCGCGTAGTCCGCCCTTGATGAACGAGTACGCCTCGTTGCGCTTGGTCTCGGGGGTGACGAAGTGAGGGTTGGCGGCGTAGAACTCGAGTAGGCGGTCTTCAAAGGCGCTGAGTCGAAAGAACCAGTTCTCCTCTTCCATCTCGGTCAGGACCCGATGGTGAATCGGGCAACTACCGTTGTCGCTCGCCTCGAGGGTGTAGTAGTCCTCGCAACTCACGCAGTAGAGGCCCTTGTAGACGTCTTTGTAGATGAAGCCGTTCTCGTAGATCGCCGAGAGAAACGTCTGAACAGTCAGGTAGTGGCGTGACTCGGTGGTGCGGATGAAGTCGTCGTNNCTGATATTGAGCAAATCCCAGGCCTCTCGAAATCTCTCGGCCGTCCGATCGGTCCACTCCTTGGGTGAGAAGCCGTTGTTGGCCGCGGCGTCGGCCATCTTTTGACCGTGCTCGTCGGTGCCAGTAAGAAACTTCGTCTCGTCGCCCAGGAGGCGATGCCACCTCGCCAGCGCGTCGGCGTTCACGGTCGTGTACGNNCGTCGTTCACGTAGTAGATGGGAGTGGTGATGTAGAAGCGGCCCATGGATAGAGGTTAGTGAACTAGAGCGACTCGTTCTTTCGTATCTCGAGTGCGAGTTGGTACACGTCGCGATGCGACGCGCCTAACGTCGCGGCCACGTAGTCCACCGCGTCACGAGTCGACGCGCCGCTCTGGAACTGTTCGACGAGCGCCGCGTGCACCACCGACTCGTCGACCTCGGGCGTGAACGACACTCCCTCGAGGACGACCACGATCTCGCCGAGGACGTCGCGCTGGTCTATCAGAGCCGCCACCTCGTGGAGAGTGCCACGCGTCACCTCTTCGTGCACCTTGGTCATCTCACGAGCGATGGCTACTCGTCGAGTTGGAAACCGGGCCGCGAGTTCATTCAACGACGTCTTTAATCGCTGGGGAGACTCATAGAACACGGTGGTGCGCTCCTCGCGCGCCCACTTCTCGTAGTAGTGCGCGCGTTCGCTGGACTTGCGTGGCAAGAATCCCTCCATCACGAATCGTTCCGTGGCCAGGCCACTAATCGTTAGCGCCGCGATAACCGCCGAGGGCCCCGGCGCGGTCGTGACCACGAGGCCCGCCTCGGCGACGGCTGCAACCACGCGACTGCCGGGGTCCGAGATGCCCGGCGTCCCCGCGTCACTAATCAGCACGACGAGTTCACCGGCTCGCACTCGCTCGACAATGCCTTCACACTCAGCGGCTTCATTGTGCTCGTGCAGGGAGTGCAGCCTCCCTCGCGTCGGAATGCCGTGCGCGCTAAAGAGCGTGCGCGAGTGGCGCGTGTCCTCGCAGTAGATGGCGTCCGCGCGACGAAAGAGATCGAGTGCCCGCCGTGACAGATCGCCGAGGTTGCCCAGCGGCGTCGCCACGAGCACTAGTTGACCGACCGTCCCACTCTCATCCACGGCGTTTTCCTCGTTTGGCTCGCGACGCGCTGTACCTAGTAACATTGTCACCTATGTCAAAGCGAACCGTGAAGCGCAAACTGCGCGCAAAAAAGAAGGCCAATCACGGCAAACGGCCGAACTGCGGTCGCGGCTAAGACCGTCTCTCCAGCTTTCCGTCCCACGCACAGCCCCGTTCTTTCAATATCGCGGCCAGTGGCGTCGGTCGATCGCTCACGATCCCGTCAACGCCTAAATCCACCAGCCGGGCCATTTCGGCTTCCTCATTGATCGTCCATACGTGCACCGCGATGCCGGCCTGGTGGGCCGCAGAGATAAAGGACTCGGTCACCACAGCAATGTCGCCGTAGGTCGCCGGAACCTGGAAGGCGCTGACCGGGGGCACCGTCGCCGAGCCTTCAAGACTCGAGAAGTAGAACGTCGCGGTCTCATTCGTCGCNNGAATTGGTTCGCTCCAATCGTCGCAACTCGCTGGCGAGCAACTCCTCGTAGGGCTCAACCTCGGGGCTCGTGCGTTTGATGTCGAGGTTCAACAAAACCCCGGGAAACGCGACGGCCACTTCCTCGAGCGTCGCGACGCCGAAACGACGATCGATGGGCGCTCGACCTCTAAGGAGGTACTCGCCGGGCGCGTGACCGGGGCTCACGACGTCGCCCTCAATCCACCAAAACGCGTTGTCCATCTCGCCTAACGCGTTGAGCGTTAGTCGCGCTATCTCGCCGTGGTGATTGGTCGTGCGATCAACCGTCTCGTCGTGACAGACCACCACGTGGCGATCGAGAGTGGCGTGCACGTCAAGTTCAATGGCGCTCGCGCCCGCGGCCAACGCGTGGTCGATGGCAGCGAGCGTCGAGGAGGGTCCTTCGAAGGAGCCGCCTTGATGTGCGAAGGCGATGACCCTGCGCGTAAGCCACTCACTCACGCGACGGGTAGACCTTGGGGATAGAGCTTCAGTCGCATGCGATGCTCGAGGTAGAAGGCCAGACCCGGGACAAAGCCCGCGAACAACATCAGGCCGAGATAGGAGACGTTCAATCGGAACTTCATCACCAGATTGAAACACATGATCATGTAGATGGGATAGAGCACCACGCCGTGGCCAATGCCCACGATCTTGACGAACCAGGACATCTGTTTCCACAGCGTCAAGTCCACCGTGTGCAAGAGCAGCGTCACGAAGAGAATCAATAACGTGGTGCCGGTCACGAAGGACATCAGACGATAACGCCGGAACGTCGCGTTCATCCGTGGCCCCAGAGTCGCTTCTTTGGAACGTGTGAGAGCTGCGCGAGGTGATCGTTATAGGCCGCGAGCGCCGGGTCTTCGTCCGCTCGAGTGACATCCCTCGCGGCCACGGCCCGAGCACGCATCGACTCTTCGTATTCGCGCCGCAGCGTCTCTTGGTCGACGGTGGGCCTTTCCAGATTCAACAACGCGTGCCAACCGAGTACGCCCAGCACGCCAAAGACGGGCCACTCGATGGAGTAGAGGAAACTCAATGAGTTGCCCTCAAAGGCACGGCCCACTTGCCACCACGCCGCCGAAGCACACATCCCTATCCAGAGCAGCAGTGCCAAGTGCAGTCCAAAGGCTCGACGAGAAAAATACTTGGCGCGCACGGGGCCATCCTAACGAGCCGCCTTTCTTTGAAATTCGGCGTCGTAAGATGTCGCAGTGCCCGCCGAGATGATGCAGCCTTTTTCTTGGCACCATCTGAACGTGTGGGACCTCGGAGTGCTGCCGCTCATCTTGTTGATTGGCGCGGGCTTGCTCTACGCGTGGGGCGTGCGTCGCGCGACGTCGTGGCTCCGCGTTCGTTCGATCTGTTTCGCCTCGGGACTGATCGTGACGTTCATCGCGACCCAAACATTTCTCGGCGTCTACGACATGGAGTACTTCAGTGACCACATGGTTCAACATCTCTTGTTGATCATGGTGGCCGCTCCGCTCTTCGCGCTCAGTGCGCCGCTCGATCTCGCCTACGCGGGCGGGGGCGCCACGATCCGACGCTGGCTCGATAGTCGATTCGTGGCCCGGGTGACCCACCCGCTCGTCGCCTTCGCCCTCTACTTTGTCTTCATTCCCCTGACGCACCTGACGGGTCTGATGAACTACATGATGGAGCACGAGTGGTTCCACCATCTCGAGCAGATCGCCTTTCTCGTCGTCGGTTACCTCTTTTTTCGCGCGGCCTTTGGCATCGAGCGGGGGTACAAGATTCACCCCGGACTTCGCCTCGTCTACGTGATGGCCGCCGTGCCCGTCGACACCTTTACGGGTCTGGCCCTCTCGATGACCACCACCAATCCCTTCCCGGCGTACGCGGCGATGACGCCCACGGGCTCGACGAAGGCGTCGATCTTGTTGAACATCCATCTCGGCGGGGCCATCATGTGGATCGGGGGCGACGCGTTGATGCTGCTCGCCTGCATTCCCATCGCCGTGATGTGGGTCAAGTGGGAGACGATTCGAACACGCGAACTCGACGCAGTCCTCGACGCGCAAGGAATATAAAAACTAGAGCAGCCCCGCGTCAATGCCGAGTAGCTCAAGATCTGATTCGGGACGCGCACCGAGATGAGTGATCACCTCGCCGGCGCACAACGATCCCAGTTCCGCCGCCTCGACGGGATCGGCACCCAACGCCAGTCCGTAGAGAAAACCAGACGCGAACATGTCGCCGGCACCGTTTTGATCGACCACGTGTTCGACTTCGAGCGCGGGCACGCTCACCACGCCCGACACCGTGGCAACGTCGGCCCCCTTGGCCCCACGAGTCACCACCGCGAGCACGCCGATCTCGTCGAGGGCACCAAAGGCCTGTTCGAGACGATCGAACTGAAAGAGCGAGAGAATCTCGGTCTCGTTGGCGAGCAAAACGTCGACGTCGCTCGTCACCAGGTCCAGAAAGTCCCGTCGGTGACGGTCGACGCAGAACATGTCCGACAGTGAGAGCGCGACCATGGAATCGTGGTCGTGCGCGAAATTGACGACCTTTCGAATGGACTCCTTGGCCGGAGGAAGATCGAAGAGATACCCCTCGACGTAGGTGATCTCGGAGCGCGCGATGAGGTCTTCTTTGATGTCGTCCACGTTCAGCTTGTTCGAGGCACCCAAGTAGGTGGCCATGGTGCGCTGCGCGTCGCTCGTGATGAACACGTGGCAACGACCGGTCGCGCCCTCACCAACTTTGGCCACGGCGAGGTCGAGTTCGACGCCCATCGAACGAAGGTCGTGGCGAAATCGCTCGCCAAACTCATCGTCGGCGACCTTGCCGATGTAGCCACACGTGCCCCCGAGCGCGGCCACGCCGGCAATGGAGTTCGCCACCGAGCCGCCCGACATTTGCATCGTCGGGCCCATGGCGTTGTAGAAGACATCGAGCTGGTCCTCGTCAATGAGCGACATCGCCGCCTTCACGAGTCCGAGGTCGCGATAGACCTCGCGGTCGTCTTGGGTGATGATGTCGAGCATCGCGTTACCGATGCCGGTGACCGCCAAACGATTCGGGCCCGGCTTGATGCGCAGCGAGACCGGCGTGGGTGGAGAAGTCACCTAGCGAGCGTAGAAGATTTGGGCGTAAGGTAGCGACTTATGAGCACTACTTCTAACCCCTATCGTCTCGCCCGTACCGTCGTTCCGTCGGCGTATCGAATCTTTCTCACCCCAGACCTCGAGGCCTTCACCTTTTCGGGACGCGTCGAAGTTGACGTCGATATCAACGAATCGATCACCGAGTTGACCCTGCACGCCATCGAGCTCGAACTCGGGGCCGCCACACTGAGCGTCGACGGTACCAGTTACCGTTCGCTCGAGCACCGATTCGACGAGACCTACGAGACGGTGACCTTCATCTTTGACCGAGAGATTCCCGCCGGACCGGCCGTGTTAGAGATTGCCTTTGACGGCATCTTGAACGACCAGCTACACGGCTTTTATCGCTCCACGTTCACCGACAGCGACGGCGTCGCCCACACCATCGCCACCACCCAGCTCGAACACTCCGACGCTCGACGCGCATTCCCTTGTTGGGACGAGCCGGCTTTTAAAGCGACCTACCAGGTCAATCTCACTATTCCGAGCCAGCTCGCGGTCTACTCGAACTCACCGATCACCACGGACACCGATCTCGGCAACGGGCAACGCAACGTGAACTTCGCTCCCACCATGAAGATGTCGACGTATTTAGTGGCCTTCATCATCGGCCCCTTCGAGGAGACGCCCGCGCTGGACGTGGACGGCGTGCCGCTGCGGGTCGTCTATCCCCCCGGTAAGGGCCACCTCGCGGACTTCGCCCTCGAGGCCGGCGCCTTCGCCCTACGGTTCTTTTCGAACTACTTCAACATTCCCTACCCGGGCGACAAGCTCGACATGGTTGCCATTCCCGACTTCGCCTTCGGCGCTATGGAGAATTTGGGTTGCATCACGTATCGAGAGACTGCCCTGCTCGTCGATCCCGCCGAGGCGTCGGTGAGCGAATTAGAGCGAGTCGCCGAAGTCGTCGCGCACGAGATCGCCCACATGTGGTTCGGTGACCTCGTCACCATGAAGTGGTGGAACGGCATCTGGCTGAACGAGGCCTTCGCCACGTTTATGCAGGTGCTGTGCACCAACGCCTTTCGCCCCCAGTGGAAGATGTGGGTCAGTTTTGGCATCGACCGCGACGCAGCACTGCAAATTGACGGTCTGCACTCCACGCGACCCATCGAATACGAAGTGATCTCTCCCGACGACACCCAGGGCATGTTCGACCTTCTCACCTATGAAAAGGGTGGCTCGGTCCTTCGCATGCTCGAGCAGTACTTGGGCGAGGAGACGTTCCGCGACGGCATTCGTCACTATTTAACCAAGCACAGCTACGCCAACACCGTCACGACGGACCTGTGGGACGCGCTCGAAGAGATCTCCAAACAGCCCGTGCGAGACGTGATGAATACTTGGATTCTCCAAGGCGGACACCCGCTCGTCACGTTGAGAAACGGCGAGCTGACCCAACAGCCCTTCGCCTACGGCAAAGCCACCGGCGCGAGCGCGATCGGTTCGTCGTGGATGGTGCCCGTTCTGACCCGTTCGCTCAGCGGCGGCGAGACGAGCCGCCACCTCCCGCTCGACAGTCCCCTCAGCGTCACCGACGCGTCCCCGGTCGTCTTGAACGCCGGCGGCTCAGGCGTCTTTCGCTCGCGCTACGGCAAGGCCGAACTGGCGGCCCTGGTCGATCACGTGGGCGAACTCGAAGAGTTGGAGCGTGCGACGCTCGTCGCCGACAGTTGGGCCTCACTCTTGGCCGGTCAGATTGTCTGGAAGGATTTTCTCTCTATCGCCCAGGGACTCGGTACTCAAGACGAGCCCACACCCTGGGCCACCGTGGCCAGCGCCCTCGATCACGTCGACCGCGCGCTCCAGCCCGACCAGCGTCAGGCCCTCGTGAAGGACGTACGAGATCTCTTTGACCCGCAGTTCGCTCGCCTCGGATGGGACAGCGCCAAGGGTGAGAGTGAACTCACGCCCCAGTTGCGCGCGATCGTGCTGGGCGTACTCGGCACGCTCGGCGGCGACGAGGCCATCCGCGCCGAAGCGGTCAAACGCTTTGAGGCGAACGACCTCGACGGCAACCTCGCGCGATCGATCCTGCGCGTCGTGGCCAACCAGGACCGCCCGGGCGACTACGAGATCTTCCTCGAGCGCTACCGCCAGGCCGCCACACCCCAAGACGCGCAGCGCTACCAGTGGTGGGGTCTAGGCGAATTCAACGAAGAGCGCGTCGCGCTGGACGCGGCCGAGAAGTGCTTCAGCGAGTTCCGTACGCAAGATGGCGCGATCGTGCTCGGGATCTTGTCGCGCAACGCCACGACCGGTCCGCAAGTGTGGACGTACTTCACCGGCCGTTGGGACGACGCCGCGAAGAGGTTCCCGAGCAACTCGCTCGCTCGCTTATCGCTCGGCGTGCCCACGTTCATCAGGGACGAGTCCTTCGCCAACACGGTCGAGGCGTTTCACACCGCGCATCCCCTCGGCGGAGACCAGCGAACCGTCGTGCAAGCGCTCGAACGCATGCGTGTGGGTCTCGCCTTCACGTCGGCGATGCGCCAACAGTTTTAACGCCGCACCGTGAGCGTCGGGGCGTTTCTGGGCATCTTCGCCCTGATGTTCCTAATTGAATTACCCGACAAGACCATGATCGCGACGATCGTGATGAGTACGCGCGCGCGTCCCTCGTCGATCGTGGTGGGCGCTTCGGCGGGCTTCGTCGTGCAGATGGGCATTGCGGTCGGGGCCGGTGGGCTGTTGACGCTGCTCCCGGCGCACGTGAAGGACCTCATCGTCGGAGTGCTCTTCTTGGGCGGCGCGGCGTACCTTTTCTTTTCGACCGAATCGACGGCCGAGCGCATCGGCGAAGATCGGGCCAAGGATGAACACCCTTCGACCCGAGTCAAAGAGATCGTGACCGCCTTTAGCGTCATCTTCGTCAGCGAGTTCGGCGATCTCTCCCAGATACAAGCGGCGAACCTGACCGTCAAGACGCATCAGCCGCTCGAGGTCTTTCTCGCCGCGTCGATCGCGCTCATCAGCGTCTCGTTCCTCGGCGCCTACGGCGGCCAACTTCTCCAGCGTGTGGTGCCGTTGACGTGGATTCGCCGAGGAGGCGGACTGGTCTTCTTGACGCTCGGCCTCTACACGTTGATCTCTCTGGCGACCTCGTGAGCCGAGTGAACGATCTCCTAGAACTGGCCGGGCGCGCCAAGGGTTTCATGCCCCGTGACGAAGGACTTGCGCTGTACCGTCACGCGCTCACGCTCGGAGAGCAAGTGCCGAAGGGCACCTGGCTCGAGGTGGGCGCGTGGTGCGGCAAGTCCGCGCTCTATCTCGGCGCCGCGGCCGAAGCCACGAAAAGCCTGCTCTACTCGCTGGATCATCATCACGGCAGCGAAGAGAATCAAGAGGGCTGGGAGCACTTTGATCCGACGCTGGTCGACCCCGCGGACGGCCGACTGAACACGTTGCCAACCTGGCAACGAACGATTGCTTCCGCGCAACTCGAAGCGAGCGTGGTCGGCCTCGTGGGTGACTCGTCGATCATCGCTTCACATTTCGCTCAACCCTTGAATCTGCTCTTCATCGACGGGGGCCACGCCCTCGACGTCGCGCGCGCCGACTTCGCCGCGTGGGCGCCCAAAGTGGTGCGCGAAGGATTGCTGCTCATTCACGACGTCTTTCCCGACCCCCGCGACGGCGGAAGTGCGCCGTATGAGATCTACCAAGCCGCGCTGGACAGTAGGCAGTTCCACGACGTCGCGAGCGAGGGATCGCTCCGAGTACTTCGCCGCGGGCCTTAACGGCGCAGCGGACAGCCCGGCTCGGCGAGATCGAGCGGCGTGGCTAATTCGTCGTGGCGAAAGAGCCCCGCGGCCTTGGACGACGAGCTCAGCGCGTCGGCCGCTAACAGCACGGCCGCCGCGGTGTACGACGTGGTCTCTCGATCGGGAAAGGTGGTGCGCGTCGGATAGGCGATGCCGGTCCAGTACGCCCCGTCGTCACGCCGGTGCAGGCGCGTACAACTAAGCAGGTCCAGCGCTCGACTGGTCAGTCCCAGCGCGTCCAGGGCGAGCACGCACTCGGCCGTCTCGGCGGCCGTCACCCAGTCGTTGGTCGACACGCAGCGCACGCCCAGTTCGTCCATCACGTGGCGCTCCCAGCCGTCGTCGAGCCGCTTGACACCGGCCTCCCCTCGAAGGGCGCCCGAGAACATGGGGTAGTACCAGTCCATGGCGAACTCGTTCTTGGGCGCGAAGGCGCCGGGATGGTGCGCAACGGCGTGGCCTAGACGACCGGCGGCCATCTCCCATTCGGGCTTCGAATGGTCGAGTCGCTCGGCGAGCGCCACGCCACATCGCAAGGAGTGAAAGATCGACGACGAGCCGGTCAACAGCGCGTAGGACTCGGGGCGGCCTTGCGCGTCGAGGGACCAGCGAATGGTGCCGTCGTCGAGCTGCCAACGCAGTACAAACTCCAACGCCCGCTCCACGCGGGGCCAGAGCTCGGCAGCGAAATCTACGTCGTTGGTCGCCAGGACGTAGTGGTACAGACCGGTCGCGATGTACGCGCACACGTTGGTGTCGAGGCGCGCGTCCTTTACCCGATCGCCCACGTAGTAGTTGAACCAACTGCCGTCTCCCAACTGGGTCGACGCCAGCCAGCGATAGGCCGCGCGAGCTTCATGCTCGTAGCCACTGATCGTGAGCGCCATGGCGACCTCGACGTGGTTCCACGGATCGCAGTGTCCTCCGCTGAACCAGGGAATCTGCCCGCTCACGAGTTGCAAGGAGGAGAGGTAGTTGGCCGTCACCGCCAACTCCTCACTCGACACCACGCCCGGCACGCCGCTGAGTGAACTCGTGGTCGAGCTCACGCGGGCTTTTTCAGATAGACCACGACGGACTTGCCCATGAGGGGCGCCAAGACACGCTCGGCGTAGCGCGTGAGGGCGGGGGCCTTCACGATGTCCCATACCAAGAGTCGGTGATAGAGCCGGACCAGTCGATGCTCGTCGTTGGTGGTGCCCACGAAACACTTCAACCACCAGTAGGGACTGTGCAGTCCGTGCGCGTAGTGGTGGCCGGTGACGAGTAGTCCGGTCGAAGAGAGGCG
Source organism: Acidimicrobiaceae bacterium (assembly GCA_003131665.1). Taxonomy (GTDB): domain Bacteria; phylum Actinomycetota; class Acidimicrobiia; order Acidimicrobiales; family RAAP-2; genus RAAP-2. The sequence continues at coordinate 2,567 of PKWA01000035.1, read as the reverse complement.
TTCGTTTAACACCGAGCGGCGATAGATGCGGATGTGTCCGCCCGGGACGTTGTGATACTCGTCCGACAGCGCCCAGTTCACCAACTCTGGGCCAAAGCGCGGCACCGTAATGGCCATCGTGCCGCCCGGGCGTAGGACCCGCGCGAGTTCGCGCATCGCGGCCAGATCGTCAGGGATGTGCTCGAGCACTTCAGAACAGATCACTCGATCAAAGGTGCCATCGCCAAAGGGCAGGTGCAGGGCGTCACCTTGAACGACGTTCGCGTGCATCGAGCCAACGGACAACTCCCCCGCCTCGACCATGGCCGCGAACGTGCCCGCCACGCCTTCGACCTCATCACGCCCGGCGTCGAGGGCCACCACGTTGGCTCCGCGGCGCGCGGCTTCAAAGGCGTGACGGCCAAATCCACAGCCCAAGTCGAGTACCTTGTCGCCCGAGCGCAGTCCTAGTTGTTCGTACTTAGCGGTCAGCATTAGTCAAAGATCATGGAGTCGGGCAGGGGACGTCCGTTCATGATGGCGTCGTAACAGGCCGCGGTGCCACGCGCCGTCACCTCCCAGGTGAAGTGTTCCATCACACGGCGCCGGCCATTGGCGCCCAGGCGTTGGCGCATCGGTTCGCTGTCGAGGAGTTGGCGAATGGCCTGGACTAAAGCTTCTGAATCGTTCGGTTCGACCAACAGGCCCGTCTCACCGCTCGTGCCCACGACTTCGGGCAGGGCGCCACCGGTTGTCGCGACGACCGCGACGCCACAGCTCATCGCTTCGATGGCCGGCAACGAGAACCCTTCGTAGAGGCTGGGCACGATCGCAACCTCGGCCTCCCCGTAGAGGCGCGCGAGCTCTTCGTCGCTCACGCCGCTGATCGTGGTGACGATGTCGTTGAGACCCAGTCGCTCCAACGCCTGGGCCACGCGGCCCTTGGCCTGGGGCTGACCGATCACGACCAGATCGATCTCTCGCTCCACGCGCAGTTTCGCGATCGCCTCGAGCAACGGCACGAGGCCCTTCATCGGCACATCGCTCGACGAGGTCACCATCAAGCGGCCCTTCTTCTTCACGACGTCGTCGTAGGGCCGAAACACTTGGTGATCGACCCCCACGGGCACCACCGTCAGTCGATCGAGCGCCACGCCCATCTGGGCGTGAATGTCCGCCTTGGAGTTGTGCGACACGGTCAAAATGGCCGGCAGCTTCTTCGCGACGCGAACCTGCATGCGCAAGAACCCGAACCACCGGCGCGTGCCCAGGCGCTGACGCCAGTTCTCAGCATGGTCGAGCGCGATCGAGCGGTCGACGGTGATGGGGTGATGCAACGTCTCGAGCACGGGCCAACCTTGATGGCGCAACGTCCAAATGCCCGTGCCCAGGCACTGGTTGTCGTGCACGAGGTCAAAGTCGTCGCGGCGAGCCTTCAGCACCTTGGCAATTCTCATCGAGTACGCCAGCGGCTCGCCAAAGCCCGCGCTCAACATGACACCAAACTCCACCAGGTCCGCCAGTGAAGTGAACTCAGTTCGGGCGGGGATGCGAAAAGGATCGGGGTCGCGATAGAGATCGAGGCCGCGAATGGGAGTAAAGCCCACGCCCTCGTCCAGTTCGGGCCAGGGCGGACCGGCGAAGACCTCGACGCTGTGTCCGAGCGCCACCAGTTCACGGGTCAGGTGGCGGGTGTAGACCCCCTGGCCACCACAGCGCGGATTCCCGCGGTAGATCAAAAACGCGACGCGGTACTTGCCGGGCTCGGCGGCCCGAGGGACTACACAGTCGGGCAGCGTGAGGGTTCGACTGAGCGCCCAGGAGGCCCGGGTGTCGCTGATGGTCTGGTGGAGGGAGCGAGTCACGAGACAACTTTCTTATTCGCTGCGGTCAACCATTCTCCCCCAATTCTTGAAAGCGCACAAATTCGCCAAGGTCGGCGCGCAGCGAGTGGCTACGCTTCCCACTATGGATTTGAGCTACCCCCAAGAGGCCGAGACGTTTCGCAAAGAGATTCGCTCGTGGCTCGAAGAGGCGCTGCCGTCGGGCTGGTTCGAGCCGGGCTTTTCGATGAATAGCGAAGAACGTCAGCGCTTTAACGAGACGTGGACCGAGAAGCTCTTCGAAGGTGGATGGATCTGTGCGGGTTGGCCTGTCGAGTACGGAGGCAAGGGACTCTCTTTGATGAATCAGGTGGTCTTGAATGAAGAGTTCGCCAGAGCCAACACGCCGCTGCGAGCGGACTTCTTTGGAGACACCCTGGTCGGTCCGACCATTCTCCAGTGGGGCACCGATGAACAGAAGAAGGAGTTCATCCCGGGCATCTTGCACGGCACGATCGCGTGGTGTCAGGGATTCTCCGAGCCGGACTCCGGCTCGGATTTGGCGAGTCTGAAAACGACTGCCACGCTCGACGGTGACGAGTGGGTCATCAACGGNNCAGAAGGTCTGGACCACGCTGGCCCAGCACGCTGACTACGTCTTTCTGCTTACGCGCACCGACCCCGACGCTCCCCAGCACGCGGGCATCAGCTACCTCTTGGTGCCGATGCACCAAGCGGGCATCGACGTTCGCCCGATCACCCAGG
>PKWA01000117.1 GCA_003131665.1 Acidimicrobiaceae bacterium | reverse complement strand
CCGCCCACCGTCGGCACGCCGACCGAGTTGCCATATCCAGAAATGCCCGACACCACCCCCTCGACCAACCAGCGCTGGCGCGCGTCAGCGAGCTCACCAAAAAAGAGCGGGTCCATCAGGGCGAGGGGCCGCGCGCCCATGGTAAAGACGTCGCGCAAAATGCCGCCGANNACCGCGATCCCGTCGCCGGCGTCGATGACGCCCGCGTTCTCGCCCGGCCCGACCAACACGTGCGACCCGCTCGTTGGCAGACGGCGCAAGTGCAGTCGCGACGACTTATACGAACAGTGTTCCGACCACATCACCCCGTAGAGCGCGAGTTCTAAGTGATTTGGTTCACGGCCGAGGACCGAGGTGATGCTCTCCAACTCGTCATCGCTCAACCCGAGGGCCCGGTGAAGGCTCTGCGAAGGGCTACTCACGGCACCAAACTACCGGGCGTAAGTGACGTGGAACTCGTTCTCACGCGGTGACGTGGGCGGTGAGAAAACTTTCGAGCAACACGCGTCCGTCGACGCTGCCGAGCAACGTCGACATCGCTCGTTCGGGATGAGGCATGAGTCCCACGACGTTGCCTCGCTCATTGGCCAGACCGGCGACGTCGTCGCGTGAACCATTGGGATTGTCCTGGTAGCGAAGGACGATCTGGTCGTGTTCGACCAGCGACGCGAACGTGTCGTCGTCACAGGTGTACGAACCCGAGAAGTGATTGATCGGAATGACGAGCTCTTGGCCCACCGTCGCTCCCGAGGTCAAAACGGAGTTGGTCGAGGTCACGACGAGCGTCGTGGGTTGACAGAGGAACGTCAGTCCGATGTTCTTTTGCAGCGCACCGGGTAGCAGCCCCGCCTCGGTCAGCACTTGAAACCCGTTGCAGATACCGAGGACCGGTCCCTCGTCGGCGGCGAATCGAGCGACCGCGCCCATCACCGGCGAGAAACGGGCCAACGCGCCCGGACGCAGGTAGTCGCCGTGCGCGAAACCTCCGGGCAAAATGATCGCGTCAAAGTCCGAGAGGTCGGTGACAGAGTGCCACACCAACTCAGACGTCGCACCCAGCGCGGTCATCGCCGCCAGCGCGTCGTACTCACAGTTCGAGCCGGGAAAAACCACGACCCCGACGCGGTTCACGACCCGACTACCTCGCCCAGGCGCACGAACGCGTCTTCGATCACCGGATTCGAGAGCAGGCGCTCGGCCAGCGCTGCGGCCTTTTCTAAGGCCGCGGCCTCGCTATCGGCCTCGATGGACAGACGAAATGACTTACCGGCCTTCACGTTCGACACGCCACTAAAACCCAGTGCGGGCAAGGCCCGTTCGATAGTGGAGCCCTCGGGATCGGCGATGCCGGCACGCAACATGACGTCCACGATCACCGAGTAGTTCACTGCGAGTCACCGTACCAGTCAGCGAGAAGTTGCCCCGTGACTCGCTCGTAGGCCGCGACGTATCGCGCCGAGGTCAGCGCGACGATCTCATCGGGCACCGGCGGGGGCGGGGGCGTACGGTCCCAGCCCGCCTGGGTCAGCCAGTCTCGAAACGGCTGCTTGTCGAACGAGGGCGGCGCTTCACCAGAGCGCACCTCATCGGCCGGCCAGATGCGCGAGGAGTCCGGTGTCAGTACCTCATCACAGAACACCAGTTGGCCCTCGACGAGTCCGAGTTCGAACTTGGTATCGGCCAGCACCAGTCCCACATCCTGCAGTTTTTTGGCGGCTCGACCGAAAAGATCCAGGCAGAGCGCTTGGGCTTCGCCGAGTCGCTCGAAGCCGACGATCTTCGCGGCCGCGTCGAGGTCGATGTTGAGATCGTGTCCGGTCGTCTCCTTGGTCGATGGCGTAAACATCGGCTCGGGAAAGGCGTCGGTGAGTTGAAGTCCGGCGGGGACCGCCATCGCGTGCACGGTGCCCTTGTCGACGTACTCGTCGTAGGCCTGACCGGCGAGACGAGCGCGCACGATGCACTCCAAGGAGAGCATCTCCGCCTTTCTCACCAACATCGTTCTTCCGTGAAGCTCCGTGGCGTCGAGGAATCCTTTGACGAACCCGTCGATGACCAGCGGATCGCACGACACCAGCGCGCTGGGAAGCTCACCCGCGAACTCGCGGGTCCAGTAGTGCGTCAGTCCCGTCAACACTCGGCCCTTTTCGGGAATGGGCTCGTTCATCACCACGTCAAAGGCGCTCAAGCGATCAGAGGCGACCATCAAGAGATGCTCGTCACCGACCGCGTAGAGGTCGCGCACCTTGCCNNACGTCATCGCTTCGAGGACTCGGTGTCGGTGCACGAGGAGTCGATCCAGTTCAAAGGCCCGAGCGAGCGCCTTTTTATTCAACGTGACATCTGGCTCGCTTTCGATCACGTCGCGAAAATTACGACGCTCTTCGATTGCGATACGAGAAGCTCGTTGCACCACACGGTAGGCCTCGTCGCGCGCCATGCCCGATTCAACGAGGGCCAGCAGGACCGACTGAGAGAAGACCAGTCCGAGGGAACCTTCAGTGAGATTCGTGAGGGCGCGCTCGGGGTGCAGTACCAGACCGTCGGTGAGCCAGGTGGCCTTTCTCAGCATGTAGACAGTGAGCTGTAACGCGTCAGGCAGAACCACCCGCTCGACACTCGAATGCGAGATGTCGCGCTCGTGCCATAGTGCGACGTCTTCGAGGCCCGCCTGGAGATAGCCACGTAACACGCGCGCCAGTCCGCTGAGGCGCTCGGCGACGACGGGGTTGCGCTTATGGGGCATCGCCGAGGAACCCTTTTGTCCCGACGTGAACGGCTCTTCGACCTCGCCGACTTCGCTGCGCGCGAGGAGGCGAATTTCGAGGGCGAACTGTTCGATGGTCGTGCCGAGCGCCGCGCAGGCGTACAGCACCTCCGCGTGGCGATCGCGCGCGATCACCTGAGTCGCGGGAACGGGAGCAAGACCGAGCCGCTCACAGACGTAACTCTCGACGAAGGGATCAATATTCGAGTACGTGCCCACGACGCCGCTCAATTTTCCGACAGCGATAGCGACTCGGGCGCGAGCGCAACGCTCGAGGTCGCGCTGCACTTGGAGGGCGAGGAGCGCAAACTTCGCGCCGTACGTCGTGGGTTCGGCGTGCATGCCGTGGGTTCGCCCGACGATGGGAAGGTCCACGCTCTCTTCCGCTCGGTGCGTCAAGGCGTCACGCAACGCCGTGGCGTCATTGATGACAATGTCCATCGCCGCGGCCAACGTGACGCACAGCGCGGTGTCCACGACGTCAGACGAAGTGAGCCCGTAGTGCACCCACGCGCCCTCAGGCATGCCGATGCGATCCTGTACCACGTCGACGAAGGCCGCGGTGTCGTGGATGGTGATCGCTTCACGTTCATTCACCGCCTCGACGAACGCGGCGTCTACGACCGGTCGGCGCGCGCTTAGTGCCGCGACGACGTCGGCGGCCACGACGCCGAGTTCCGCCAGTGCCTCCGCGGCGAGGAGCTCGACGTCGAGCATCGTGTCAAATCGATGCTCGTCACTAAAGAGCGCCGCGACGTCTTGGGGTGCGTACCTCGGAATCACTGCGCTCCTTTCGAGGCCACGAGTGCGATGTCGCTGCGCCTAACGCTTCCCTCAAAGGTTACGAGGGCCGCGCCCTCGTACGCGCGACGACGCGCTTCAGCTACGTCGGCCCCCAGTCCCGTCACCGCGACCACCCGTCCCCCGTTCGTTACAAATTGACCCTGCTCGTTACGGGCCGTGCCGGCATGAAAGACGATCACGTTCTCCAATGGTTCCGCCAGCTGGCCGTCAGGCCCGAGCCCGTGAATGAGGTCCCCGGTCCGCGGACGTATCGGATAGCCCTCGGCGGCGAGTATCACGGTCACCGCCGCGCCCGAGGGCGTCAGGGTCGTGTCGCCCAAGTGCCCCTCGCCCACTGCGAGCAAAAGGTCGTAGAGCCCGTCACCGTAGAGCGGCGCGAGCACCTGGGTCTCGGGGTCACCGAAGCGAACGTTGTACTCGAGCAACTTGGTGCCGGACCGGCTCACCATAAGTCCGGCGTAGAGAACGCCGCGATAATCAATGTCGCGCCGCTTGAGTTCACTCAAAGTGGGCGATATGACCAGGCGCCAGATCTCGTCTAGTTGTTGAACTGAGATCGCTGCCATCGGTGCGTACGCGCCCATCCCGCCAGTGTTCGGGCCCTCGTCGTGATCGCCGACCCTCTTGAAATCCTGGCTAGGCGCTAAGCAGAGCGCGTTCGTTCCGTCACAGAGAATGAACAGCGAGCACTCCTCGCCGTCGAGCCCCTCTTCGATCACCACCGTCGTGCCCGCACCTCCAAAGACCTCGCCACTCAACTTTTCTCTTACGTCGACTCGCGCTTCGTCGAGGTCGCGGGTGACGAGCACGCCCTTGCCGGCGGCGAGTCCGTCGGTCTTGATGACGTAGGGCGGCTTCATCGCCGACAGGAATTCCAGTGCCGCACTCTCGTTGTCAAAGACGCCGTAGGCCGCAGTGGGCACACCGGCCGCGGTGAGGAACTCCTTCATGAACGCCTTGGAACCCTCTAAGCGCGCGCCGTCCGCGCCGGGACCGACGACGGTCTTGTTCTGGGCGCGCAGTACGTCGGCCAGTCCGTCGACGACCGGTTGATCGGGACCAATCACGAAGAGATCGGCCTCGAGTTCGGTCGCCGGTGTAGTGACGCAGGTCAGTCCGTGCGCCGCCATGCCGGCGTTGCCTGGCGTCACGACGACGTCGGCGCTCTTTGCGAGGGCCCAGGCCAACGCGTGCTCACGTGCTCCAGAACCCACCACCACGCAGCGTCTCACGAGTGTCGAACGAACTGCTCTCGGCCCGGTCCGACACCGACCATTGAGATGGTGACGCCGGTGATCTCTTCCAGGTACTTGACGTAACTCTGGGCGGCGCTCGGGAGTTGTTCGTACGTGGTCGCCGACGTGATGTCACAGTTCCAGCCCGGAAGAACTTCGTAGATCGGCGTCACCTCGTGAAAGACCGACTGGTGATACGGCGGGAAGTCGTAGCGAACGCCGTCCGCCTCATAGCCCACGCAGACCTTGATCTCGTCGAGAGTGTCGAGTACGTCGAGTTTGGTCAAAGCAATCTCGCTCAACGAGTTAAGTCGAGCAGCTTGACGGGCCAGGGCCACGTCGAACCATCCGACGCGACGACGTCGCCCCGTGTTGGTACCGAATTCGCGACCGCGCTCGACGAGCAACTCGCCCAACTCGCCTTCGAGTTCCGTCGGGAAGGGGCCGGCGCCAACGCGGGTCACGTAGGCCTTGGCGATACCAACGACCCGGGTGAGATCGCGCGGGCCCAGTCCCGATCCGGCGCACGCGCCCCCGGCGACCGGATTGGATGACGTGACGAAGGGGTACGTGCCGTGGTCGAGATCGAGGAAGGTGGCCTGAGTACCTTCGAGGAGAATTCGTTGACCCTGTTCGAGTGCGTCGTGCACGATGCCCACGGTGTCGGCGATCATCGGCGCCAAGCGCGGCGCCAATTCGTCGAGATACTTCGACGCGACGTCGGCGGCGTTGAGGGCGGGGCGGTTATAGATCTTGGTGAGTATCAAGTTCTTCTCGTGCAAGACCAGGGCCAGTTTCTCTCGAAAGATCTTGGGGTCGAGCAGGTCTTGGACGCGAAGTCCGACCCGTGAGGATTTGTCCGCGTAAGCCGGGCCGATGCCGCGCTTGGTCGTGCCCAGCGCGTTTTTTCCCAAGAATCGCTCGGTCAGCCGGTCGAGCTCTTGGTGGTAAGGCATGATCAAGTGCGCATTGCCCGAGACCACCAAGCGCGAGACGTCCACGCCCCGTTCGATGAGTCGATCGAGTTCATCGAGCAACACCGCGGGATCGATCACGACGCCGTTGCCGATGACC
>PKWA01000027.1:13006-13136 GCA_003131665.1 Acidimicrobiaceae bacterium | reverse complement strand
TGGGACGAAGAAGCCACCTACCGCTTTGACCGAGCGGCCCCGCGTTCGTCGGTCTACAGCATCGACACCCCTCCGCCCACGGTGTCCGGCGAACTGCACATCGGCCATGTCTTTAGCTACACCCAGGGCG
>PKWA01000027.1:0-12970 GCA_003131665.1 Acidimicrobiaceae bacterium | reverse complement strand
CACTACGCCAACCGCGCCGGCCGATCCCAAAGTCTCAATCTCTCGCAAAAACTTCGTCGAGCTCTGTCATCTCTTGACCGCCGTCGACGAGGAGGCCTTCAAGAAGCTGTGGCGCTTCCTGGGTATCAGCGTCGACTGGAGCCTCGAGTACACGACCATCTCCAAAGAGGCTCAAGCAATCTCTCAACGCGGCTTCTTAGAGATGCTGGCGCGCGAGGAGGTCTACTCGAGCGTGGCGCCCACCTTGTGGGACGTGGACTATCGCACCGCCGTCTCCCAGGCCGAACTCGAAGACCGCGAACGTCCGGGCACATATCACCGCGTCGCCTTTGCGCGCGCGTCGGGCGAGGGGAACCTCGAGATCGAAACAACGCGCCCCGAGATGTTGGCGAGCTGTGTCGCGCTCGTCGCGCACCCCGACGACGAGCGCTACAAGAATCTCTTCAACACCGTGGTCGTGACGCCACTCTTTCATGTCGAAGTGCCGGTGCTCGCCCACGAACTCGNNCCGACGTGGTGTGGTGGCGCGACCTGAAACTCCCCATGCGCGCGTTGATTGGCCGCGACGGGCGCTTCTTGGCGGCCGAGTTTGGCACCGACACCTTCCCCTCGCGCGACGCGAAAAGCGCCAACGCCCTCTACGCCGAGATCGAGGGNNCACGATGGTCGAGGCGCTCGGCGCGGCGGGCGCCCTCGTGGGCGAGCCGCGCGCGATTACCCACCCCGTCAAGTTCTACGAACGCGGAGAGCGACCTTTAGAGATCGTCACCTCACGACAGTGGTTCGTCAAGACCCTCGAGCATCGCGAGGAACTGCTGCGCCGGGGCGAGGAGTTGCACTGGCACCCCGACTACATGCGACACCGCTACCGCTCCTGGGTCGAAGGGCTCAACCTCGACTGGAACATCTCACGTCAACGCTTCTTTGGTGTGCCCTTTCCAGTGTGGTACCCGCTGAGCGAAGACGGCGAGGTCGATTTCGACCGACCGATGGTTGCTTCACTGGACCGACTACCCGTCGACCCTTCGAGCGACGTGCCCTCCGGCCACGACGAGGCCCAGCGCCACCAGCCCGGCGGCTTCGTCGGTGACGCAGACGTCATGGACACTTGGGCCACGAGTTCGCTCTCGCCCCAGATCGCAGGACATTGGGGCAGCGAGCTCTTCGAGCGGGTCTTTCCCATGGACCTTCGCCTCCAGGCCCACGAAATCATTCGCACCTGGCTCTTTTCCACCATCGTGCGAAGTCATCTCCAACACGACCAACTGCCCTTTAAAAACGCCCTGATCTCGGGCTGGGTGTTGGACCCGAATCGAAAAAAGATGAGTAAGTCCGTCGGCAACGTGGTGACGCCGCTACCGCTGCTCGAACAGCACGGTGCCGACGCCCTGCGCTACTGGGCCGCGTCGGGACGGCCCGGTGCCGACACCGCCATCGACGAGGCGCAGATGAAGATCGGACGGCGACTGTCGATCAAAGTCCTCAACGCCTCAAAGTTCGTCTTGGGTCGGATCGAAGGGGACGCGGCGCTCGTCGCGAGTGACGTCACGTCGCCCCTCGATCGAGATCTCGTGGCGCTGCTCGCTCAACTCATTGAGGAAGCGACCAGCGCGTTTGAGCGCTACGACTACGCACGAGCCCTCGAGCGCGTCGAGTCGTTCTTTTGGTCCTTTTGCGACAACTACCTCGAGCTGGTGAAGATCCGCGCCTACGGCGAGGGCGACAGCGCCGACGTCGCTTCGGCCCGCGCGACCTTGCAGCTGGCCCTATCGGTGCTCCAGCGGCTCTTGGCGCCCTTTTTGCCCTACGTCAGCGAAGAGGTGTGGCGCTGGTGGCACAGTGAATCCGTGCACGTAGCACCGTGGCCAGGAATCGAGGAGCTAGGGGCTCTTTCGGTAGATCCCGGATCGATCTACCAACCGGTCTGTGAAACCCTCGAGGCCATTCGCCGCGAGAAGAGCACGGCCAAGGTCTCCCAACGCGCGAGCGTCGCTCGCCTCGTCGTGCACGCGCCCGAAGAGTTCGCCTCGGCCCTTCGTGCCTGCGCCAACGACCTGGTCGCCGCGGGCAACGTGCAAGAGTTCATTGTCTTGGACGCCAATGAGTTGAGCCTCGACGTGAAGCTCGAGCGGCTCTAGACCAGCACCACGTTGGAACTGGCGTCGCGCACGATAACCGCGTCGGGCGTGACCTCGTAGTAGGCGAACTGACTCCAGGCGCGCGCCAACGCGCGCGCCTCGTCACGAGAGGTATCGCGTAGCGCGACGCCGACTTCGTCGCGCCACTCTCCTCGGGCGTCACGAGCGACGCTTTCAACAAAGTCCACCTTTCGACGTCGCAATGTCTGGCGCAGTTCGTCTCGGCGAAGGTGATTCACTTGCTCACTTTGCATCTCAGAAAACGGATTGTCCGACGTGACTACGAAGAGTGGACCAAGGCGCGACGCCGCCTCGCGGGCCTCGAGCCACCGATCGTCGACCTGCACGGAGAGCCCGGTCGGCGGGACCTGGTAACTCGCCACCAGCGAGGCCGTCAGCGTCGGACGGAGCGAGGCGACCGACTCGGCGAACGCGACGGCGGCGCGCGTCGTGGCTGACGTGCGCGGGCTCGCCGTCACGTCAAAGGCGTGCTGGGTGAAGGGCAGTTCCACGTAGTAGATGGGCGCGAACGCGACCTCTCGAAATTTAGCGACGAAGTCCCTCGCCACGTTCACCTCCACCAGCGTGTCGTTTACGCCCTGGACGACGAAGAAGGGCGGTGAGTCCGCTGAGATTCGCTCGTACGGCGAGAGTGAGTGATAGAGCGCCTCGTGTCCCTGGTAGGGGACCTGGACCACTCGACGCTCTAACAACAGTCGAATCCCACGGCCCAAGCCACGCCAGTGCGCCTCGTCGCCGGTCATCTCGAGGACCCCGTAGAACGACATCGCGCCGCGCACGCTCCAGTCCGTCACATCTTGCATCTCCTCAGGCCGCCACGTGGGATCGCTCGCGCTCAGAGCGAGCAACGCCGCCAGGTGCCCCCCTGCCGACCCGCCGGCGATAACCACCCGATCCGGGCTGGCGCCGTAGGTCGCGATGTTCTTCTTAATCCAACCGAGCGCCCTCGTCGCGTCTTCGATCTGCGCGGGCCACGGGTGTCGCGGCGCCAAGCGGTAGTTGCTCGCCACGACCACCCAACCGCGACGCACGAACTCGTGCAACATCGGACGGCCCTGCTCGCGTTTGTCGCCAAACGTCCAGGCGCCGCCGTGCAAGTAGTAAATGACCGGCGCGTCCGAGGGCGTCGTAGAGAGTCGCCACACGTCCAAGCGGTGGCGCTCGAGTGGTCCGTAGATCAAGTTGCGATGTAGCTGCATGTCCCGGGGGTGAAAGGGGATCTGCAGCCCGGTACGCCACCAGCTGCCAAAGCGGTCGTCGCGTGGAGAGGGAATCGCTAAGGGTTGTTCGGGTGAGCGGGCCATGGCTCGGCGAACAATCGAGCGCGAGTAGAACAGAATCCCGATCAGGACGAGGTTCTCGGCGACGACGAGGCTCGCCACGGCGAGCACGACCACGNNGTCGCGGGCCAACCCCACGACCAGAGCAGGCCGACCAGCAGGACTTCCAGAAAGATTCCCTGGCCCGCCAGTTCACCGGCCGCCCACCCCACGGGATAGGCCAAGGTCGCAAAGATCCCGCGCCGGCCGGGGCGAAGCGCCGTCGCGGCCGACACCACCAAAAAGGCGCTGGCGAGCGCGATGAAGTAGGCCACCTCTTCATTCTGACGGCTCTGGGTGCGCGCGTGCCCCTCTAACATCGAGAAGGTGAGCGCCTGGCCTGACTCCCTCGAAAAGATCCGCGGGACCGTCGGGGTGTGGTCGTGGGCCCACGAGTCACTGGCGCCCGAGCGTAGCGGCGAGATCGCCGTGGAACTCGAAGCCCTCGGCTACCTCGCCCTGTGGTGTCCTGAGGCCTGGGGTCGCGAGGCCTTCACCAACGCCTCGCTGTTGCTCTCGAAAACGACCTCGCTGGTCCTCGCGACCGGCATCGCCAACATCTGGGGCCGCGACGCCGTCACCGCGGCCAACGCAGCCAAAACCCTCACCGCCGCCTACCACGAGCGCTTCGTATTGGGCCTGGGAGTCTCTCACGAGCCCTTGGTACAAGGTCTGCGTGGCCACGAGTACACGGCGCCCCTTGCGGCCATGAAGATGTATTTGGCCGCGATGGACACAGCGCCGATGTTCGCGCCCGAAGGAACCACCCGCGTCGCACGCGTGCTCGCCGCGCTGGGTCCTCGGATGCTCGAACTCGCTGGCGCGGCGAGTGACGGCGCCCACTCGTACCTGGTGACCCCCGAGCACACCGCGCGCGCTCGCGAGATCCTCCAGGATAAGTTCCTCGGCGTCGAGCAGGCCGTTGTGCTCGGCCAGAGCCGAGACGAGTACCTGCGCCGGGCGCACGAGCACTTAGAGATCTATACCGGTCTTGCGAACTATTGCAACAACTGGCGCCGACTTGGCTTTGGGGACCAGGACTTCGTGCGCGGCGGTTCCGAGCGACTGTGTGAGGCGATGGTGGTGCACGGTGACGAGGGGACCGTACTCAAAGCCGTGAACGCCCACCGCGAGGCTGGCGCCGATCNNGTCTCCAGGTCCTTGGCAGTGACCTCGCCACGCCCCCAATCGATGAGTGGCGACGCCTCGCGCCGTTCGTCACGGGTGCGAACCACGATTGACGGTCGCCACGCCACGCGACCTTCGACATCGAAAAAACAAATTTTTCCCAATTCTGTATGTTCCGGTCACGAGTGCTTCGCCTAGCGGTTAATTTCTCAGAGTGACCGATTCCTCGGCCGAACACTCCACCCGAGAGATACTGATCGAAGCCACCGCTCGACAACTCTGGCTCGTCGACGAAAGCGAGTTGCGAATCCTGGAGATCTGCCAAGAGACCAACCTCTCTACCAGCGTCATCTACGGACACTTTGGATCGCGTCAGGGCCTTATCGACGCGTCACTGCTGCACATCTTTGCGATCGTGACCGACCAAATGGTCCACAATCTCACCACCGTTTTGTCGCGTGATCACCCCACGGGCTCGTTCGTGGACACGCTCTATGAGCTCCTGACCGATTCCGCTCACGAAGCCGAAGTCACCAGCCAACGCCAGATGTTCCTTCGAGTCTCGGCGACCGCGCTCTCTCGGCCCAGCATCCGTCCGGGTTTCCTCGAACTCTACGAAGGGTTCATGAGGCGAATGGACGCCCTCTACGGGGAACTCGTGCACCGCCAGCTCTTAAACGACGACTTGAACGGTCATCAGTGGGCCATCTTCTTCGAGGGCCAGATGCTGAGTCGCGCCTTTCACGACCTCTCGTCGAACTGGGACAGTCAGGGCGACTGGCTGAGGGCCGCCGATCAAATGCTGAGCGTCGCCAAGCCCAAGAACCTCGCTTAGGCAACCCGCCGGGAGCTGGCCTAGGACCGGTCGGGATCGATGACGGTCACGGAGTCGATGCGCGGCGTGCCGCGAATCGCGCGCGTCAACAACGCCACCATGGCTAACCACGCCAACTCCACAAAACCGATACCGATCCAGCCAATGGTGATGGTGAAGAGCCCGATGAAAAAACCCTTCAAGATGCCAAAGTGAATCATGCAGGCGATCTCCAGGGGGAACCAGGCGAAGAGCCAACTCACGAAAGGCGCCGCCACGATCGCGCCGACGCGCCGACGCCAGCCGAGGTAGACCCCGAGTAGGGCTGTCACCCCAAAGCCCGTGATGGTCACCTGCGCCGAAGGCGCCACAACCTCAATGAACAAGATCACCGTCATCACAAGGGCCCAGAGCACCATCGGCGCCGACGCGTTGGCGCGGGTGCGATCACGAAACGAAATCACGACGTTACTCACCCCACCAATGTAGCCAACTGCCCGTTGTAAGAGGTCCACGATACGCTGGCGCCATGGCCAGGGGCGTACTCGCGGTACTCGGTTCGGGTGAGATGGCGCCGGGTATGACCAAGGTCCATCGAGAGCTCCTGGCCCGCCACGAGCCAGTACGGGCCGTCAACTTGGATTCGGCGTACGGCTTTCAAGAAAACGTGCCTCAGATGAGTGCGAAGCTCGAAGAGTACTTCGCCGTCTCTCTCAACACGAAACTGACGACCCTGCACTTGGCCAACTATGACCGCGCCAGTGAACTCGAGCGCACGATCTTCAAACAGCAGGTACGCCAGGCTAACTACGTCTTCGCCGGTCCCGGCAGCCCCTCGTACGCACTCGCCCAGTGGGCGCCGCTCGACCTGCGCAGCGACCTTTTGAGCGTGCTTGACGCCAACGGCACGTTGTGCATCTCCTCGGCGGCCGCGGTGACTCTCGGCGCCTTTACCGCGCCGATCTACGAGATTTACAAGGTCGGCGTCGTGCCGTTCTGGCTACCCGGTCTCAACTTGCTCGCCGAGTTAGGTCTCGACTGCGTCGTGATCCCCCACTTCAACAACAACGAGGGCGAGAACTACGACACCCGGTTCTGCTACCTCGGGGAACGCCGCCTACACTTTCTCGAAGGACAGTTGCCCGAGAGCACTGCCACGCTCGGCGTGGACGAGCACACGGCCGTCATCTTCGATTTCGCGAGTGACACACTGAGCGTGCGCGGTCTGGCGAACGGCTACTGGCGACAAGGCGACGAGACGAGGGTCCTGGCTAATGGAACGACCACGTCAATTGGCCAACTCCGCCATGTCGCCACACCTCCGCGTGCGAACCTCGATCCCGCGATACCTTTGGTTCCACTCTTGGAAGCGGACCAACTTGGACTAGTAGTGCTCGACGGCGGCGTCGACGCGCTCGACGCGCTCGCCCAACTGGTGCAACTGGCTCGCGGCGGAGCCGAGGGATTCATCGATCCCACGCCCCTCATTGACGGCGTGATAGCGGCACGTCGCAGCGCTCGTGAGCTCGGTCAATATCAACTGGCTGACCAACTCCGTGACGTGCTCGTGTCCGCCGGAGTCAAGGTGAACGATGGCACCGAAACGTCAACCTGGTCGCTCGACTAGATCCGTTGCTCGAGGTCGCCGGCGGGGCCGCGGGACTCGTCACTAAAGGAAACTGGCCCTCTCCCGAAGGAGAGGGCCAGTTTCAGAACAACTGAAGCGGTTAGTGCTGGCTGTAGTTCAGTCCCAGCGACTTACCACTCTTAAAGGTGATGGTGAAGTGGTGAACACCCTTCTTGGTACCAGCCTTTACCGTGACCCGGACCGTCAACACCTTGCCGGTGTCGCCAGTTACCTTGGCCGTGGTGCCAGCTGCGTTACTGGTGATCGTGGGCTGACCGGTAAAGCCGGTTCCGGTGATCTTTATGATCGACACCCCACCCGTAACCACTGTGCCACTGAGCTTGGAAATCTTCAGGACAACAGGCGGCTTGACTGATGGCGCGGGGCCACCGTTAAGGGCGAACGCCACAGAGCCACCGTCAGGGTTAGTGAAGGTGACGTTCGACGACGTTCCCGAGGTGGCGTTCGAGTCCGTGGTCACAAGGAGCGTGGCGACAGTGCCGGTGGCGTTAACACTTGCCACAGCCACCGTGTAGTCAGTGTTGCTGCTCGCTGCGGTCATGCCCTGCTCAAAGCCGGTGCCAGTGACGTTGTACTCAACGTTGTTCGCGAACGTCGGGATGTAGTACGTGCCAGTCACCGTCGGACCTGGGTTAATGACGAGTCCACCGGACGACGTGGCTGTGCCAGCGCCCGCCGGATTCGTCACGATCAAGTCCGCCGTCAGGGCAGTTGCGCCGCTGAAGGAAACAGGCGTCGCCATCACGGTGATCTCCGTTGCAGAGACCACGGTCGCCGTGCCGAAGGTAACGATAGCGGGGTTACTCGACGTAACCACAGCACCCGTCACGAATCCGGACCCGGTAATCGTCAACGTCGCCGCCTTACCGCTCAACAGTTGCGTCACTGAGGAGATGAAGGGCGCTCCGCTGATGGCAAGACCGGGTGCCGTCACGGTGCCACCGTTGGTGTTCGTCACCGTGACTGTGTCCGCAGCAGCATTCTCAACAGTGGAATTCGCACCGACCGACACCGTCAGGTGGATGGCGAACGGCGTGATCGAGGTGATCGTACCGGTCACACCAGCGTCCGCAAAGGTAACGGTCGCGCCGGGCAGGTAGCTGGCAGCAATCGTTGTCGCGATCGTGACAGGTACCGCCGTCGAGCCCTGGGCCAACGAAGTCAGTCCCGAGTCAACGGTAACTGAGGTAACCGTGGGGTTACCCACCACCGTAAAGGCCATCGAGGCCGTCTGACCGTTGTCGGTCAGGGTCACCGTGTAGGGACCAGCAGGACGGGCCGTGCCCATGTTGAAGGTGATCGACGTCGGGCTCACGTAAGTTACTGCCGTGCCCACAATGCCACCCCAGTTAACACCCAGGGCGCCCGGCGTAAAGCCCGAACCCGCCAAGGTGATAACTCCCGTAAAGGTGGAGGAGTAGACCGACCCCGTAGTCGAGCTCGCGCCCGTCAGAAGGGGTGCTACGACCGTCAACGCGTTCGCGAGTGAGCCAACGCCACCGTTAGCAGTATTCGTGACCACCAAAGTGTCCGAACCAGCTAGTGCGGCATTAGTCACTCCGGTGACGTGCACCGTCAGCGAGGTCGCGGAGTTGACGACGGCCGTCGCGGTAATCGCCGGGTCGTTCGCGCCGCCGTTCCAGAACTGGACCGTCACTCCCCCAACCGTCGCGAAGTTTGAACCCGCCACGGCAATGAAGACGTTCGATCCTGAAGTGACCGTGGTCGAGCCGGAGTCACTCGTCACGACCGGAGCGGCAACAATCGCCAAACCGGCGGGGTCCGTCGCGGCGCCGAGACCCGTCACCGTCACGGTGACCGGTACGGCTGCGGCCAGTGCCGCGGCTGAGGTCACTGTAACTGGAACGGTGATAACGCCAACGCCAGCGGCACCATGAGTAACAACCGTCGGCGTACCGAAGGTAACGCTCGTGTTCGAGGACGTCACCGTGGTGTTCGCCGGTGTGGCGCCCAAGGGCACTGCCCATGACGTCGCTGCCACTGCTGTGGTCAAGGTGACCGAAAGGGCGGTGGCACCTTGTCCAACGGACTGGGTGTTCTCGGTCGCTGGCGCCGTCACACCGTTCGCGACCGCGCCAACGGTCACGATTGAGGTGTTACCACTGCCACTGGTGATCAAGAACGTCGCGGTCGCGGTGTTCGTTATCGCGGCCGTGATACCACTGCCGGTGACCACGGCGCCGACGCCCGTGTGCGTGAACCTAAGGGCTGTCGTGGTGGGTACCAAGAAACCGTGGGCCAAGGCATTGGCTGGCGCGGTCGGCACGTAGGGACTTACCACCGTCACTTGCTCGGTGTTGGTTGTACCAGTGTCGCTCGAAATCGTCAACACTTCGCCGGCAGTGATACCGGTGTTCGAAGTGACGTCAATCCAAGTGTCGCCAGCCGTCTGGGCACCGTCAGTGGTGTCCAGGGTCGTAGATCCAGCTTGCGTCGAAGGAATGGTGAGATTCAACGTCGCGTCGTTGCCATCGGTCACCGTCACGGTGCCCGTGATGGCAGTGCCACCATGCGTGCCGGCAATATTGGTCGCCGTCGCACCCGTCGTGAAGGCGGCTCCGGGCCAGGTCAGCGTGAGGGGCGTCGTGATACCGATGACACCGTTTCCAGCCGCGACTGCCGTGGTGGTGAAGGCCGGTGCCGGAGCTGTCAACACAATGGCAGCGGGAGCGACCACAATGGGCGCCTCACCGGTCTGTCCAACGATTGAGAACGACGTGATCGAAGGGGCCTGAGGGATCTCCACGGTCACGCCCGACGCGTGCGCGTTAGCCAACGCGGACACCGTGGCAACACCACTGGTCGCGTTGTAGGCGCTCGCGGTGACGATCTCGGTGGACGCACCGTCGACAATCGTCAAATTAGCCGTGGCGACGTAGGCCGGAAGTCCAGCACCAATGGTGATGGACGTCGCGGCAGCGGCCGCGGCCGCACCCAACGTCGTTGGCGCCGCGTAGGCCGGCACGTTCAGTGCCACCGTCGCCGACGTCGCGGTAAGAATTTTTACCGTGCCGGTCACGTTGGTACCCGTAAAGGTGACAGCCGCGCCAGCGCCGAAGGCTTCGCCGCCGGTGGCAGCTAACGCTTCGGTGTTATTCGTTACTGCACCCACCGCAACGGGATTATTGGTCTCAGTCACGTTCACGCCCGGAGCCGGAGGAAGGATCCCAAAGCCCAGAATGTTGGCCGCGGTGCTCGTGCTGTTATCCGGGTTGGTCACGGTGATACTTTCCGATGCCGGTACGGCCAGGTGAGCGACGGTTGCGCTCACGGTGAGGCTGGCGCCGCCAGCGGCGACCGTCGCGGTGCCGAAGGTAAGAGCTCCCCCAGCGCTGCTGGTAACCACGGCGCCACTTTCGAAGCCGCTACCGGCAATCGTGAAGGACTGCGTGTAGGTATTCGCGGCCGCGGGATCAGTTATCGACGAGGGCGTAATTGACGCCACTGACGGCGCAAGGACCGTGAACGCGTCCGCGTCGGAGCTCGTACCAAAGTCGCCGTTCGTCGCCGTCACCGAGGCAATACCGCCGGCATTGGCCACGGTGGTCGTCAAGGTACCGGTAATCGTCGTCGCNNATCGCGCCCCCCACGGAGTCGAGGAACGTAAGAATCGTCGTGCCGTTGAAGGCCGTGCCGGTCACCGTGACGGGAACGCCCGCCGCGATCTGCGCGATCGACGAAATTGAAAGGTGCGTAACCGTTGGCGCCGCGTCCACCGCGAACGCGTTGACGTACGCCGCTGAGGTCAGAGCGTTATCGGTAACGGTCAAGTTGTAGAAGCCCGGCACGGTCGTCGCGGCCACGGACATATTGGCGTCGATCGTGGTGGCGTTAACGAAGGTCACGGTGTCAAACGTGACACCGGTCGCCGTGCTCGCCAACGACAGGGCCGTGGCGGGTACTGGAGTCGTGAAGTTCGTTCCGGTAATCACAACGGGAACTTCCGAAGCCCCTTGACCAATACCAAGATTGAGGTTCGTCGGACCGGCCGACGCGATCTCGGTAACGGTCGGGTTTGCGGCCCAAGCTGTGCCTGCGATTGCGAGCGGCAGTGCCGCGGCAACAATGACCACACTGGCAGCGACTGCCTTAATCATGTGGTGAGAAATCCGTCGCGAGGTTTTTCCGAAGAATCCTTGCTTCGTAGCGGCGTTCGTGTTCACTTCACTCCATTCACAGGGGCCGACGTTTATCGACCAATTACTTTAGATACTGCGCACAACAATAAGAAGACAAGGCAGACGGCTCGCCTGACATGACGGCTGTTACCTCAAAAGCAAGTATAGAGAGGGCATTGGCCACTAGGGAATATGTACATCAACTCGTAATATGAGCTCGTTGATTCCCCTATCCGCGAAGGTATTTCTAAAAGACCTGATAAATGCCGTGAAAAAGCGGCGCGTCTGCGAGGTCGGCCGAGATTTCAGCGGCCCCGATTAAATCTTCACTGAGTTGTAACTGTCAATAACCCAGAAAAACAAACGAAACTGGCATCTTTTTGACCTCTCCATGAGTAGTGACTTAGAAGAAATCTCGTTGAACAATTGCGTGAATTATCGCGCGGGAATTGTAGGCGGATTCGCGCAAAATGAGGGGTGAACTCTGGGCGCCAATGATCGAACGCGCCGTGACCAACGAACTCCACCCCCAGACGGAATCGGTAATTGGCCCTCTGTCGACTGACCTCCTATATAGCTACGATTTTCAAGGCAGATCGGTACATGCGCCACGGCACACGGATTCCCATGATAACTACACGTTCTTCGACCCAGGAAATGGTAAGGATCCTTTCGTCTCGAGGTTCACCCTTCGTTGTCACGTTGGCGCTCGATATTTTCTGGAGAATAAGGCGCCGTGCGCTGACCGTAATCAACCGTGAAGCGCTTCAATCGCTGGGGTGTATGGGTACCTACGCCATCTGAGTCGACACAAAAACGGTCTAAAAAATTAGATGATTGGACCGCCGTTAGGCAATCGCGCAACGATTGGGACCGAGTTCGACCTCCGCCGCGTCCAAGGTAATGGGTGCACGGCCCTCGTTAATTAAGACAATTCTCTTATAATTCGGCGGGCGATCCTTCACGTTCGCCACCGCCCAGGCGACAAACTCCGACTCACTGAGGGCCAATGCCGGCAGCGTGTCACGCAGGGCGCCCAGCGGTTTAGCAACAAAGACTCCCCCGTGCACGTCAACGACCGGGCCGTAGTGCGCGGGAAAGACCATCACCGAATCACTCATCGGCAGCACCCGTTCGTGAAGGCTCCGATAGAGGTGGTGCGCGAAGGGCTCAGCCTGGTCGGCCAGGTCCGGGCGACCCACGCTTTCGAGGAAGAGGGTGTCGCCAGTGAAGATCGCCCAATCGGCGAGTTGGTACAACGTGGATCCCTCGGTATGGCCCGGCACACTCACCGCCGCCACCGTGAGACCGACCCCGGGGGCCAGTTCGATGGTCAGGCCGTCGACGAGCGGCACGAAGTCGTACGTGAAGGGATCGGAGGGACTGAGCCGGAGCGTCGCGCCAGTCTCGGCCACTAACGCTCGCGCGCCGCTGAGATGATCAGCGTGCAGATGCGTGTCGAGCACGTCAGTGATCTGCCAGTCGTGTGCGCGCGCGACCTCAAGGTAGCGACCGACGTCAAGCGAAGGATCGATAACCAAAGCCCGATCACCGGCACCGATGACGTAAGAGAGACAGCCCTTGCCGCGCCGGCGCAGTTGCACCACCGTTGCGTCACTGAACGGCCCTTCGACCGTGTCGTAGGTGGAGGCCCAGGCGTTCATCCCGCCCTCAAGCACACGACTCGAGCGGCCATGTGTTCGAAGTATCTCTGACCCCTGGGCCGCTCGCAGTCCTTTCGCGCACACTGTCACGACGTGCGC
>PKWA01000005.1 GCA_003131665.1 Acidimicrobiaceae bacterium | reverse complement strand
CGAGCGTGTTCAACCGCGACGTCGTGGTGGCGGTGGCCGCCGCCGTCGCCGCGGCGGCCGACGAGGACGGTGTCTCGCGACGCGTGCACGAGCCCGTCGAGGAAGCTCGCTAGGCGATCCGGGCGTCCTCCGGCGGCGCCCCTGCCGTCTGCGGTCGCTGGTGACGATAGAACGGCTGGTCGATCGGCGCGAGCGGGGTGTTGCCGCGGATCAGGTCGGCGGCCTTCTCGGAGAGCATCATCACCGGCGCGTAGATGTTGCCGTTGGTGACGTAGGGCATCGCCGAGGCGTCGACGACGCGCAGTCCCTCGAGGCCGTGGACCCGCATGGTCGTCGGGTCGACGACGGACATCTCGTCGGTTCCCATTTTGCAGGTGCACGAAGGGTGCAGTGCGGTCTCGGCATCGCGCCGGACCCAGTCGAGGATCTCCTGATCGGACGAGATGGCGGCGCCTGGCGAGAGTTCTCCGCCATCGAAGGGGCCAAATGATGGCTGGGACAAGATGTCGCGGGCGACGCGGATTGCTTCTACCCACTCGCGTCGATCTTCGTCCGTTGAGAGGTAGTTGAAGCGAAGGGCCGGATGCACGGAGGGGTCGAGCGACTGCAGCTTTACTGATCCTCGCGAATTCGAGTACATCGGTCCGATGTGCACTTGATAGCCATGTCCGCCGGCGGGCGCCGAGCCGTCGTAGCGGATGGCGATGGGCAAGAAGTGGAACATCAAGTTGGGATAGGCGACTTCGTCATTACTTCGCGCGAAGCCCCCGCCTTCGAAGTGGTTCGTGGCGCCGGGACCCTTTCGAAGGAAGAGCCACTGCGCGCCGATCCAAGGTCGGTTGCGCAACTTGAGGGCGGGCGCGACGGAGACGGGTTGGGTACTTGAGTGCTGGATGTAGACCTCGAGGTGGTCCTGGAGGTTCTCACCGACGCCGGGCAGATTCTCTACGACGTCGACGCCCAGCGCCGCGAGCTCGTCGGCGTTGCCGACGCCCGAGAGTTGGAGCAGATGGGGCGAGTTGAACGCTCCGCCGCACAGGATCACCTCGCTCGCGTGGACGGTCTTGTTGGTGCCGTGTTCGGAGACTTCAACGCCGACGGCCCGCGTGCCTTCAAAGAGGATCTTCGTCACGAAGGCTCGGCACTGCACCTCTAAGTTCGGTCGGTTCATGACCGGGTGCAGGTACGCCCTCGCGGCGCTGAGGCGACGCCCTCGGTGAAGGGTGCGGTCAAAGGCGGCGAAGCCCTCTTGTCGAAAACCGTTGACGTCATTGGTGAGTTGGTACCCGGCCTCTTGCACCGCGCCGAAGAACGCCCCGAAGAGAGGATTGGTGACGGGACCGCGTTCGAGGAAGAGAGGACCGTCGGTGCCCCGGTACTCATCGCCCCCGGCGAGACAGTTCTCCATTCGCTTGAAATAGGGGAGACAGTGTTCGTAGTCCCACTCGCCCATCCCGGAGTCGGCGGCCCAACGCTCGTAGTCAAGGGCGTTGCCACGTTGGAAGATCATCCCGTTGATACTCGAGGAGCCTCCGAGCACCTTGCCCCGGGCGTGGTAGATCTTTCGCCCATTCATGTGAGGTTCGGGTTCGGACTCGTACTTCCAGTCGTNNTGAAGACGTCCCAGCGGTAGTCGAGTCGACCGGCTTCGAGAACCAATACCTGGATCGATCCATCGGCGCTCAATCGATTGGCGAGGGCGCTGCCCGCGGATCCACCGCCAACGATGATGACGTCGTACCGATCTCGTTTCATGGGCTCCTCTCGCGACCAGGCCCCTTAAGGGGCTGACGACCATGTGATCATAAGTTAACGACCACGGTTTACCGCGACAAACTGCCCATTTCAGATCTCATGCGACATTTTCGCTTCGGCGATTCTGTCCAATGACCAATCGACTACGGCGTCACTGCCGTTCGATGCCCCAGCGATGAGAAGTTGACGGTCACCGACACGCCGTTTTCATCGCCGTGGGCGGTGCCGAGCCCCATGACGCTCACGCCATCTCCCGTGAAGGAATGGGAAAATGTCCACGACTCGGTGAAGGTGACGCCGTCGGCGTTGATGACGTTCGACACGTGACCACTACCCAGCGCACTGATGTCGCCGATAAGTTTTCCGCGAAACTGTCCATTCACAACGTTGGCTACCGTGTTCTCCGTCTGAGTGGGAACGTTGGCAGCGCCAGCCGCGCCCGTCACCGTGAACGTGATGATGGTTCTGATGGCGTACGCACCGTCAAATGACTGCGGGGTGTAGTTGTCGGTTTTGGTCGTGAAATCCAGGCCCGTGAACTTGATCNNGGTGAACGTGAAGGGTCCGGTGATTCTTTCGAAGTCAACTTTCGGCGCGGTACCAGAGATGACACAGTCCTTGTTTAACGTGATGTTCCCGACGTTCTCCAGCGCCATGGCGACACAGTGGTAGGGCTCGGTGCCCCCCGTCGCCTTCAGTTGGAAGGAGTACGACTGTCCGGAGCTGGCGGAGGGCAAGGAGTAGGTCTCTTGCGTCAGTTTCCCAGAGCCCGCGGTTGCGATGGTGGGCAACACCAATGAAAGAACTAGCGTAAGAGCTCCCGCAATGCCAAATTGCAGTACTCGCCGCTCACTCGATTCGTCCATGTGGGCACCTCTCATTGTTTGGCAACTCTGGCGACACCCTAGTTGGCCCAATCACTTTTTTCGTTGCATCATCACTCAAATTTGATGACCAAGTTCAACGGCCAGACCATCGCCGTTCGTTTTGTTGACATCTGGCGAGGAGCGCGGAGGTGAGAGGTGATGGCGCTGGCGTCAAGTCACAGCCGCCGACGCTGATACGCCCGCCGACCAAACCGGCCAGCGATCCACAACGCTGCGAGCAAGAGCAGGGCGAAGAGGGCCGGCCCCGAAATTCGTATCAGCCACTCGAAGCCCGCGACGAAGCCAGCGACCGCGTCATGCCACGCCTTGGCGATGCCCGACCTTGGGTGGTTCGTGTTGGACGAATGCCCGGCCTCGGTCAGCATGACGGTGAGCGCGCCGTAGGTGGTCTGGTGGTTAAGGACGTTCAACTGGCCCTGGTACTGCTCGATCTGGCTCTGCAGGTCATTCAACTGGCTCTGGACGGCCAAGATGTCGCTGATCGACGTCGCGCGCGACATGATGACCAAGTACTGCTGGCGACTGGCTTCAAGGGCCGTGATGCGCGCTTTTAGGTCCACGTACTGGGCGGTCACGTTGGCCGAGTTCGTGCTGAGCGACGTCGTGCGACCAACGTGCTGCACCTGGGCGACCAGCGTGGCGAACGTGCGCTGGGGCACCTCTAGGACCGTCGTCGCATACGAGAAGCTGCCCGGTCCCCGGGCGCCCACGTTGGCCTGGGTGCTGTCGACGTAGCCCCCGTCCCCGCTCACCAACGCGCCCAGCTTCGACAGCGTCAGTTCAATCTTCCCCTTGGGTACCGTCAGATCCACCGAACCGTTGGACTCAATCTTTAGCGACGAGCTCGTGGCTGCGGATTTTATGCCCGTTCTAGTCTCCGTGACCGTGCTACCGGTTGCCGACAGGGTCGGTGACCCCACGGTCGTCTGGTCCGTCGCGGGGCCAAACTCCTGACTGAAGTGACCGGGAACTGTTGTCGAAGGTGCGGCCCCGAGATAAGGAGTGTCGTGCAGATTGGGAGTACCCTCGCCGCGAAAGAGTGGGAGCGATATCCCCCCGGCCACCAAGATCAAGACCGCCGCGATCAAGAACTTACGGCCGCGACCGGGCGTCACGAGAAAACCGGGCGCGCGCAGCGACCTTGTGTCGGCTACCTCGGCCCGCGCTTCGCTCAGAATTCGATCTGTGGCGTCCTTGGAGATCTCGAAAGAGTTCGCGACCCCTTGGAGCGCGTCACTCAGCACTCCTTCGTCGATCATGGTCACCCGGTTACCTCCTCGGTAGATGTGGAACGTCGTGACGTCTCGGACCGAAGAGCCGGATGCAGGGCCAAACGTCGTCGAGCTTCGTGCAGGCGAGACTTCACCGTTCCTTGTTTGCGGCCGATGGCGATGGCGATCTCTCGCTCACTGAGATCGGCGTAGTAACGAAGGACGACGACCACGCGAAGGTCGACCGGCAAGTCCTTTAAGGCGCTCATCACGTCGTTGGAGAGCGCGATGCGGGTCGGTACGTCGTCATGGACGAAAACGTCAGCGAGGTCGTCGTCGCTACTTCGTAGGTCTCGGTGGGGGATCTCCTGGCGCAGTTTGGAGTTGCACGTGTTGACGACGACCCGGTACAGCCAGGGCTTGAAACTCGATNNCTTGGGACAGGGAGTCTCGGAATTTCCACGCGCGCAAGAATGCTTCTTGCACGGCGTCTTCGGCGTCGAGGCGATTGCCGAGGATCAGGTACGCGGTACGAACGGACTGAGGGTAACTCTCAGCCAGCCAGCCCTCGAGATCGTTCACGTTGGTAGAGCCTTCCACCTATCTGATCCTCGTTGATCGCCAGCATGAATAAATAGACAGCACGTTGTTAGAGACGCCCTGGCGACCAAAAAGGTTCGAGATTTCTTTCGAGTACGGGAAGACCGCTTCGAAAGGCTCAAATCAATGATGTTCGGGAATGCCCTGCTTGCGCCGCCCATACTGTCGGGAATTAAGACGGCTGTGGCTGAATTTCGCTCATGAGCACGTCGTTTAAACGTTCGAACGACTTTGGTCGCCGCTGGTTATAAGTCGCCATTAATAATGAGCGTCACGGGCTGGCTGAAGCTGGCGCCATCTGGAGTAGTTGCGATAATTTTGAATGAACTTGTCCCAGCTTCTTTTGGCGTTCCGTGCAACGTCCCGTCAGTATCGAGCGTTAAATCGTCCGGCAGCGGCTCATTCGTACTTCCCTGGGCGAATAGAAACGTGGCAGATTGCAGTCCATTCGCACTGAACTTATACGTGTACGGTTTATTGACAGTTCCCGATGGCGGCGCGGCCAGGGTGTTCGAACTCGTTTGCGGGCCTTGAGACATCGCAACCACAGCGCTAACCGCTTGGTCGGTGGACTTGGATGAGAAATAGAAAGTCACAGCGGCACTCACACTCGCGATGAATCCACCGAGGAGTGTGTTCCGGAGTTCATCGTCACCCACTACGAACGCCGCTGTACAGAAGACCAATAAGCCGAAGACCAATGAGATAGCAATCCAGCTTCGGATGACGGACGCTGATGGATCGGAAGGATTCTGTTTGTTGGTTATCGATTGGCGCGCCCAGATCACGATGACTCCTGCAAGGAGCGAACCACCAATGACAAACGAAAGGAAAACAAGCCCTTGTAAGAATGTTAGGACAGGCGTTGTATCGGTCGGCAGACTCATCTGATTGGACTCGCTTTCTAAAACTTCTTAATTAAGTGGAGATGCCGCTTACCTCGTGGTCAGATTCAGTTCTTCTGGCGACGCTGAAACTGAGTGTTTCGGATGATACCTTGAATCCCTCGTTTTCGCACTTGGAACTACGGAAGCAGTTTGAAACTGTCCGCAAATATGTAACCTTCTCTTAATGTTCGAGATGTGTGAATAGGACGCCTGCAGGATTTGCCACGGCGCCGGTCAGAAGGGAGTCTCTGCTCAACGGGCCCGGCGTTTTACTTCAGGAGTCGGCGTCCCTAGTACGTAATAATTTAATCGCCGTCTCATGGAACCAATTTCCTCACCATTGCTGAGAGACGCATTGGCATCACGCCACGATTGATGGCTGAGAGTCCTTTTCGGGGATCATCCAGAGACCCTCTGACATTTCCCGTACCTTGTCAGCTCTTTGCAATTTATCCAAACAGGCCCGGGTCGACTGTCGAGCACCTTCTTTTAGATCGTCTTGCAGTCCCACATAGATCAATTCGGTAATGTCCCCGAGAGTCATTGGTCCTGAGCCAAGGATCGAAATCAGTTGATTTTCGCGAAATGCGCGATGGGCCAAATAGTAGTTAATGACCGCTTCAGGCGCCTCCCCCACCAATTGCGGCCCGTGTCCTGGATACAGTGCGTCCGAACCGAATGTCAGGATCCTTTGTAACGACTCAATGTAGGCGACCAAATCACCATCGGGCCACGTCAAAACAGAAGTACCGCGTCCAAGAATGTGGTCCCCGGTGAAGAGGACTCCATTCTCCAGTCGAAACGCGACATGGTCCATGCAATGTCCGGGTGTCGGTACGACCTCCACTTGAAGTGATCCAAATCGTAGGGTCTGACCGGCACTCTTGAATACGAGACCTCCCGGGCCCGACACTTTTGGGGAGTTTGCCGCCACTGTACAGCCCCATTTCTCGGCCCACGTTTGCGCGGCCGCTGCGTGGTCACGGTGGTGGTGAGTGACGAGCACCATCGCGACTTCAGCGTCCGAAGTATGAAGCACGGATTCAACCCGATCGAAATGAATCGCGCTTTTCGGCCCCGGGTCAATGACAATGCATGCCCCCGAACCGGAGTTTCCCACAACATACGTATTGGTACCGTCAAGCGTCATCGAAGATGGATTGGGGGCGACGATTCGCGTGACGAGATCATCCAAACGCGTGATAGACGCTAGGCCACCAAGCGGCGGCAAGTCATAGAACACGCGTGGATCCCTCGGCGGCACGATATTGTCCAGCACGCTTTGATGATACATTGCGAATCAATTCCTGAATGAGTCGCATTCGTTAGCGCTACTATCCCTCAAGTTCGAAGGCGTGCTTCGCAGTATGTACAGAACCCGCGCCGTGGGAAATGAGTCAGCGGAGAAGGTTGGTATGGATTTTCGAATAGGTCAGCGGTCGATTCGGTCGACACATTTGGATCAACGCAACAACCGCATTTTTTGGTCGCGTTTATGGCTTCAAATTCTATTGAAGTCATCTCGTAGCGAGAACGTCGACGGCGTTGACGGACGTATTTCGCCTCAATCCACGTGACAATCACGAGCTGCAAATAATTGCATTATTGCCAACGTTGAGTGTCGAGAACGATCATCTGCAACAGCGAAAGGTAGGACTCCATCGCCGCGCTGTCAACGGCCGCGCCCACTCGAGCCGACAGATCTTTTGTTCATCAGCGCACGCACGAATGCGCGAGGGCGAGACTTCGAACCGCAGTCCGCGCGTACCACGGTGCCCTAAAGATTACTGAGGCAAATGGCGCTGCAGAGAGCCCTCACTGCAAGCGACGTCTTCATCCGATCGTCGAGCACGCAACCGTCGACGCGATTTGGAGAGAATTCTTTGATGGCGAAGTGGTAGATCTTGCCTTCAGTCGTTCCCTGCTCGGTGAAGTCGGTCAACCATAATCCATTGACTCGGCTCGCCAAAAAATTAGCGCTGCACCAATTCGTCGTGGATCAGAGGTCCAGCCTTCCTTTGGTGCTTCGACATCTCGGTAAAGTAAATGAAGAACTGTTGTGCCGATTAGAACCGCCAGACACCTCGGTCGCTCACCCGGTGGCCGCCCTTGTCGAGTTTGTCGGCAATCGGTGGGTAATCAAAGGGTTGGTCGTCGCGGTTAGCGTCAGTGGCAACGATGGTCAGGTGGGCGTTTTCCCAGTCGCGCTGAGTGACGGGACTGACCAGCGACTTGTAGGAACCTTTGGATACGATCTTCAGCACTCGGCAATGCACCGTAACGGGGAGCCCGTCCTCGACATGCTTACGGACTAGTAGGATTGCCTTTTGTGGAGAGGTTCTTCACGATGTCGATGGCGGCTCGTCGAAGGACCTCGTTCACCTGCGCGAGGCATAAGGCGCGCTTTCGAAACGCTCGCACTTCTACCGTCTCGGCCTCGATGAGTTCGGGTCGCGTGCTGTCTCCGACGTCAACCTTCCTCGGCCAACTAGCGAGTGTGCCGTCAAATGTCCCAAAGTCCTTCACAATCCGGCTGAGTGGTGCCTTGTGTTTGCGAGCTACCGCCGGAACATCGCGACGGAAAACGGCAAGGAAAGTCCTAGCGAAGGTCATCAACTTTCCGTGAGGTAGAGCCTCACAAGTTAGGTGATCAATAAGATGGCATCAGATACGTCATCAAGATCTTCAAGGTTGGTTTAGGCTCGAAAAGCAGGTACGAATAGGGTATTGTTGGGCGCGTAACCTATCGGTGACGGCAATTCCAGAAGGGATAACTTTGCAATCATGAAGCATTCACGAAGTGCAGATTGCATTAAAGATATAGTCGTTACGGATACATTCATAACACTTCACGGCATACGAAGCGAAGTTTTCGCAACGGCACGCTTCGGCCGCACTTATAGTATTGCCTCCAGATCGAAGTTCTTCAATGGTTAACGAAATGATTCCCGTCAAATCTGACCATTTGCTTGAATCTCCGCAGTGGCGGCGATTCGAATCGCCGTTGATGGCGACGTCGAAACTCATGCGCCGTGCGTATGATCTGCGATTCAGTGAGTTTAATTTGAATTTGTCCGAAGCAGGTGTACTTGCCGTGGTCATCGAAGAGGGACCATTGACGCAGACACAGGTTGCCGAACGCATCGGCATGGGTCGTGCGCCAGTCGGGATTATTGTTGACTATCTGAGCGAACGACAGCTGCTAAGCCGAGAGCCAAACTCCGCTGATAGACGGGTCTGGTTGCTTAGCGCGACGGCGGAAGGACTCGAACTTGCGATGAAGATTTCTCTCGTTGAACAGCAGCTTCGCGCAGAACTTCGTAAGGGCCTGAGTCGCGTTGAGCTGGAACAGTTGAACGCGACTCATGTTCGGTTGCAGTCGAATCTGGCGGCGATATTGGACGTGGACTGAAGTCGCAAGCCGCCACGGGTTCGAGACACGTAAACAGACATCACCGGTCGATTCTCGCGTTGCACAAAGGGCGCTCCGCCGCCATATATTCACGGCTCACCTTTCACGAGACGGTTGCTGTACTTTGTCGCCCTGGCATCTCGCATTAAATTGAATTGAATCAAACGATCCTGACACATTGCGTTCGAAAGGTTTCGCCGTCGAATTAGCAAGACCAATACGCATTGTCGCCTGGGTGAGACCAAGTAATGGATTACTACACAACTAATCCGAGCGTCGCGGCCCCGAGTAGACGCGCCACGTGGGGAAGCCTTTCGGCGAGAAGCCCGCAGGCGTAAAGTGAGTAGTTTTTGTCAAGTAAGAACTGTGGTGACCTCGGTCGAAGGCTCTCGGGCCGCGCGGTCTCCGCGCGACTTTGTTCGAGCAATGACAGTGCGTCAGTTCGATGATTGAGTGCACCTCCAGTACCGATGACAAAGTGAACGGGACGCAGATCCTTCCCGGTAAGTCGAAAAGCTGATGGACTGTGTGGAATGCGGACCTCTTCAATGTGTCCGGCGTGTCGAATCATGGCTTCTCGAATTGTGGTCCGCGCGAGGTAACCGTCGAAAGCGATTTCGCTCTCTGTGCTTGGTAGTAGAGCCGGCTCAGATCGGTACAACTCGAGGAGTTCCATGATGACATCTTCAGAATTGCCAGAACCCTTCAAAGCGGACTCGATGCCGTAACGCTCGACAATTGTTGTGGCGTTGTGGCGAAGACCGAGATCGCCTTCGACTGTTCGTTTCACTACAGACTCTGGGAGACCCACTCGATAGGTATCTTCTTCTGGCTCGTAAATCTGGGCAACGGACACCACATCTGTAGTGGCGCCACCGACGTCGATGATCACGAGGTCTTCCAACAGTGCGGGCACGCCACGTAAGCCGCCCAGTAGCTCGCCGGCGGCGAGAACAGCTGCGGGCGTTGGCATGACGACTCCATTCAACATGCGCGTGGCGGCCTCGATGCCGTTCGCTTGCGTGATCTTTTTCAAAAAGATAGATCTCAAGGTTGCCTGGATCGATTCGACCTCGAGGCGGTCAAGCTCTGGAAGCACGTTTGGCAGTATCACGGTTTCCCACGCTGCGTGCTCAAGCAACTCGGCCGCTCGAGGTGCCGAGTTCCGATTTCCAGCAATTACAACGGTTGGACCGGGCGTCAGAGCGCTTACGAGTTTCGTGGCGTTTCCGATGACGCACTCCTCATCGCCACCGTCGGTACCGCCGCAAAGAAGAATGATGTCAGGTCTGGCCCGCTCGATGGCGGTGAGGTCCTCGGGAGTCAAGCTGTATCCAAACGCGTGGAGCACCTTTGCTCCGGAACCTAACGCGGCTTGACGGGCTGCTTCGAGAGTGAACCGCGGTACGAGTCCGATGGCGATAACGCCAAGACCACCGCGAGCGCTGCTCGAAGCGTACGCTTCCAATGGATCGCTACCTACTTTGTTTGTTAGTTTCTCGACCGTTTGATTAACCCCCATGCCGACGTCCACTTCAATCGAGCTGGGAACCTGTACAAATGCAATTGGTTGGCCGGAGGTCAGATTCACCGCCACCCCCTTGGTGAAGGTGCTGCCGATGTCGAGGAGCGCCGACCATGTCAACGGGAAATCACCCTCTTTCACTGACGCCGGGGAAGAGACGGTGTAGTCGTGAATCGTTGTTAACCGTTCATGTACTGGCGGATATCGTGAATTACGAGAGCGATATCGCCTTCGAGGGCGTCATCGCGTTTGCGCTCCTCGACCTTCAATCGGTGATGCTCTAAGACCGACATACTTAACGGAAGTTTGCCTGGATTGAGGTAGCGAACGGCGCCGCGAACATCGCGCACGGCAACTACAGAGTCAGCGACACCGTTCCACGACGCCATCGGGATGTCCAAGTAGCCTTCCTTGACGGCGAGGACCTGGCCGAGGTTGGGGTCCCCATCTCCGAGATTGAGCGCGGCGTCAATCAAGTTGTGCGCCTCTTCTTCAATGAATTGTGATTCGACGGCTATGGCATCGACGTCACTCATCGCTTGTGGAGGGATAATACGCCGAAGCTCACGGGCTAGTTGAATACTGGCGAGATTTGAGTGCACATCCGGAATGCCACTGCCTTCGTGAATTGACTTCAAGTAGATCCAATCGACGCCTGCCAGCATCGACACAGCCGCGCACCAACTTACAAGGGCCGCGTTCTCGAAATCTGGCTCTGGCCATGCACCCATCCAGGGCCAGGAGTGGGTGACGCAGTCAACGTCTTCATGCTCAAAGAGGGCGAGATAGTGATCAGCTACTCGGCGGTAGGCGTGAAAGGCCGCAACGTCCTGTTCGAGCGAACCTTCGATACAGCGGTGAAGAGAAATATACTTCGCGCCTTGGGCCACCGATGAGAGCATCGACAGTATCGCCACCGCGATACCGAGACCGGGGGGCACGAGGCCCTGATAGTTCGCCAATGCAATCAACTCAATGGGAGCGCCACCTTCGGTGTAGTGCGCCGCGAGCCTACTCACGTACTGATTGTTCTGTATACGCTGGACCAGTGGGTAGTCTTNNTAGTCTCGGCTATGTTGAACGAGGTCATGCAGTGAATGCGTGAAGTCACACGATGCGCCTGCGGCGTAGCCCATTTCCGAAGACAGCATCGCCTCTTCATCCACGTTGCCTGAGATGTGAATCGGCACGCCGGCGGAGCGAAAGAGTTCTCGAGTTTCGAGTCCGTAGTTGACAATTGGGAAGCCATTCAGCACTCGCGTATCAGGGCCTTTGAGTGCCCGGGCGATGCCGTCGGCGGCCCGATCGTAGGAAGACTTCCTCGTATACGTGTCGGTCAACGTGAGTATCAAGTCAACGCCTTCGGAGACCGCTTGAGTCATGTGATCGCGTTGTTCGGAAATTGTTGTGTGGCCGATTCCCACCTGGAAAAGCGGCACGCCTTGGTTGCGCGCTTCGCGTAGCAACTTCGGAAAGCATTGACTGGCGTCGAGACCTCGCGAGTAGGAAACGCAGTCTTCCACGTCTCTTATCTCGTCGCCTGTTGGCCATCGATCAAGGACACGCGAACGATATTCTAGGAACTCGCCTTCCGCCCAACGCTCATTCGAGAGTGTCTTTCTAAAGGAAACATTCGTCAAATCCATCGCTGTCCTCTCATGCAACTATCGTGTTGCCAATAAGCATCGTGAAATAACGCGTCAGGAAACTACCGTCGATACCCTCGCGGGAAGGGAATCGACGAAGGAATTACGAAACTGTATTGTACCGTACAATATGCTCATAGAGGTTAGGGTCGGACGTCGGTCACCCCGGCGGTCTACAACGAAGAAAATACCTTAGCGATGTGTTGATCAGTATTTACATTATTGAACTATTCGCCGATGTTCCGGGAAAATTACGGATAAGTTGCCTTCCCAATAAGTCATGCGTCCAACAACACTCATTGCTTGAGTCCAAGTTCGTCAAGGACTTCTTTCGTGTGCTCACCCGCCTTGGGAATGTGTCGAACTGCTCCTGGTGTTCGGCTGAAACGAGGAGCCTCACCCGGCTGTAAAATCCCATCGACTTCGATGTAAGTCCGACGTTCTTGAAGGTGCAGATCTCGTGGTGCATCGTTGAGTCCTAATACCGGGACGACGCAAACCTCTTCATTTTCAAAGATTTTGAGCCAGTGCTCAAGCGTTTGGACCTTCAGTATGGCCGCGACGCGAGTTATCTGCTCGGGCCAGAACGATCGTTCATTCTGTGCTGGCAAAGTACTCGGGTCGATTCCGAGTAGGGTCATGAATCTCTCGTAATATTGCGGTTCGATCGCTCCCACACTGAGAAACCGATTGTCGGACGTGCGATAAACGTTGTAGTAGTGCGACCCCCCGTCCACGCGATTCACGCCTCGCTCATCTCGCCACGAGCCTGCGGCCAACTCGCCGTACCACTTTGCCATCAATAATGCAGACGCGTCGACCATGGCGACATCCACTACTTGGCCCCGTCCACTTTGTCGTGATTCGAGCAGGGCACAGACAATCCCAAATGCCAGCATCCAACCGCCCGCGCCATCGGCGCCGATGTTAAGTGGAATGACCGGATCCCCTCCGGCCCGGCCGATGGTGTGCAATAAACCAGAGACGGCGGCGTAGTTCACATCATGCCCCACAGTGTGTGAGCGCGGTCCCTCTTGGCCCCAGCCGGTGACGCGCGCAATGATGAGTCGCTCATTGAGTTGCCAGCACTTCTCCGGGGCGAAGCCCAAGCGCTCGAGAACGCCCGGGCGAAATCCCTCACAGAGAACGTCGCTCGTCTCGAGGAGGCGCGTCAGAGCGACGACACCGTGAGCGGATTTAAGATCAAGGTGTACTGAACGTCGTCCCCTCAACACCACATCAGGGAAATCGTCGTCGCCGCTCTTCGGGCGGTCGACCCTTATGACATCGGCTCCCATGTCGCTTAGGAGCATGCAGCCAAACGGGCCCGGTCCAAGTGAACCTAGCTCAATGATTCGAACGCCAGCGAGAGGTCCGCTGCCCGTTTCAGACATCGGCCCGCCGGTTTGCTGCCCTACGTAACGACCACAATTGAGGTGCTCGCTCAGCTTGGAGCGCTGCGGCCCAAGGTACTACGGGGGGTGTGGTCAGACGCAGCGACTGGATTGCTTTGCGAGTTAGACCTGGATCTGAAGCGGCGGATTGGGCAAGTTCGATGGCCCGCGATTCAACTTCGGCGTCGTCAACCGACTCCCAAGCAAGACCTAGCTGTGCTGCGCGCTTACCACTTATTTCTTGGGAGAAGACGCCCATCGCGGCGGCGGTTTCGCGGCTCGATCCCTGCACCAGGAGCTGAAAATGGCCACCGCCCGGGTGAAGACCCAGTTTTAGGAAACCTGAGATTATGCGGGCGTTCTCGGCAACGATCCTCACATCGGCGGCCATGGCCAGATTCACGCCGGCACCAACGGCCGAACCGCGAACTGCTGCGATGGTCGGAACACCCATTTCTCCGAAGCGAGTGAACGCGCGATAGATGCGCTCGAGCGCTCCGTAGGCCTCATCGCTTGTTGGGTCATCCATCGCCGAGCCGAGGCTTCTCAAATCTGCACCGGAACAAAACGAGCCATCGGCACCCTTCACGATGAGGGCGCCAATATTTACGTCTGCGTCAATTTTTTCGAACGCTTGTACTAATCGATCTGCCGAATCGGGAGTGAGCGCGTTGCGCCTTGCTGGGTTGTTGAGTGTGATGACGGCCACACCTGTTAAGCGCTCAATCAACACATCACATTCCTCGGTCGAAGTGCGTGCTGCGGGATCGGTCATGATATCTCCTCATTGATTTCAGTCATTAATGACCACAAGTGGTTCACCCCTCCATGAATGCGAACGTACTTTGAGATTTCTCGCGACCACTCCGTTTCGCCGCCGAATTCATTTCGCCAACACCAGAGCCGGCTCGTGAAATAATGCAGTGAGTGCTCCTCAGTGATTCCTATTGCTCCGTGAATCTGGTGGGCGATGCGGGCGACGTTAGTCGCCGCCTGGGACACCCGTACGACAGCTGACATCGAAGCCAACGCGCCGTCTTCGGCGTCGACAAAGGTGACAGCGTTTCGGATACATATTGACGAAGCAAAGACTTCAGCCGCGAGGCGCGCCAGTAGTTGCTGGATGGCCTGGAACTTTTCAATCGGGCGGCCAAATTGCTCGCGATCGTGCGCGTATGCAGTGGTCAACTCGAGAATCGAACTCATACATCCCGCGGCACTCACTGCTCTCATGAGGGCGCCGCGAAGTCGAACCTCTTGGGTTGTGGCCGATGACGGCTGCCACCTATCTGAGATAAGTCGCGCTGACGTAAGCACCACCGCGTCGCGGTACTCGCCGGCGAGATTGATGCCAGGCTCAATTGTAAAGTCCTCAGGCTCGAGCCGCGCTAGCAGCGGACCGATTTCTGAATCCACTACGATCAGTATCCTTGTTGCCACCCGAGCCCAAGGCACCGCGGGGATTATTCCGTCAAGTTGCAGTTCGGTTCCATTTCGCCGGACTACTAGGTTCATCGCGTCACCAACGCTGACCGTCTCAGGGCCGCCGCTCCAGTCCCAGGTAGATCTGCCACCCAGCCATCCTGCGAGCATCGTTTCGGCTAGTGGTACCAACGTGGCATGACGTCCGACCTCGAAGAGCGCGGTCGCTACGTCGGTGAAGGAGCCGCCCGAGCCACCGCGAGCCTCCTCGACTCCAACGCCTGTCAGGCCAGCGCCTTCAAGTTCCCGCCAACTCCTTGACGGCCATTCCACGACTATTTGTCCCTCTGACCTAACGTTCGTTTGCGAGAGAATACGCCGCACCGTGGCGGTGATAAGTGCTTGTTCATCGCTCATTGATTAAGTCCCTTCGCGATGATGCCGCGCAATATCTCGGTCGTACCGCCGCGAAGTGTGAAGGCCGGTGCCGCGAGCACCGACTGAGCGAGCAGTCTCGTGAAGACATCCGACGATCCTTCAAGCAGTTGGCGGGGAGACAGCGCGCTGGCCACGTCGACCACATCGTTTTCAAACTGAGTGCCGAGATCTTTGACCATCGCCGCTTCGAACTGGGGAGCAAATCCAGCGCTCAGTTGTTCGGCGACGGATTCCGACATTGAATGGAGAGTCCACAGGTTGGCGACCAACGACCCAAATCGAGCATCTGCGAAGGAATCGCAGTTCTCCTCGAGCACGTCGCCGAGAGCACAAAGCAACGGGTACGTGCTCAAAAATCGCTCAGGTCCGCTTCGCTCGTATGCCAACTCGGCGTTCACCTGTTGCCATCCTGATCCCTCGTCGCCGAGAAGCATTTCTTCACCAACGTAAACGGAGTCCAAATTCACTTCGGCGAAGTGAGCATGTCCGCTCATGAGATTGATGGGCCTAACGTGAACATCAGGGGAACTCAGATCGATGATGAACTGCGAGAGACCACTGTGGCGATCACTCTGGCGTTCGGAGGACCGACAGAGGGCGATCATAAAGTGTGCTCGAGTGGCGTGACTCGTCCAGATTTTGGACCCCGAGATGATCCAACCACCCTCAGTCGCTCGGGCAACCGTTCGAACGGAGGCTAGGTCTGATCCCGAGTCCGGCTCACTCATCCCAATGGCGAAGAAGCACTCGCCACGAACGATAGGGGGAAGGAACTTTGCCCGTTGTTCGTCGCTGCCAAATCGCAGCAGTGAGGGACCAGTCTGCCTCTCAGCGATCCAGTGGGCCGCCACTGGCGCTCCGGCAGCGAGAAGCTCTTCGATGACGACAAAGCGCGCCATCCCGCTTTGTTCCCCACCGCCATAACGCTTCGGCCACGTCATGCCCAACCATCCTCGTTCGCCTAGCTTTCGACTGAACACGGGATCGTGCGCCTCGAGCCACGCGTTGCAAGTCGGTTCAAACGATCCTGATTGGCGTTCATTGTCGAGAAAGTCTCGTACTTCGAATCGGAGTTCTCTCAAGTCGGTTGAAGAATCGGTGTCTCGGAAAGGGATCTGGTCAGTTTTCACGAAACCACATTTCGTCACTCCAGAAGCTGGGTGCCTTGCCTCGCAATTCAAATGCGCGACCCGATTTATCGCTATCGACAATAGGGCTCAGCCGTGAACAGGTATTGACGACCGCGTCTCGATGAACTCGCTTGAACTGTCGAAGCACGATTACTCCTTTGCCAAAAATTCACGTGGCAGCCCACTCGAACGTGAACTTACAACGTCAAGAACACTTGTATACGCCCGTCACTTCCTTGACGCCCTTTCGGGTGGCGCCAACGTCGTCGACAGGTATTACGCCGGCACCGGGTAGTTCGTGTAGTCGGGCACCCGCTTTTCTGCAAACGCAAGTACGCCTTCTTGGGCTTCAGGGGTATCGGAGAATACGTCAAGACCAGTCATGGCCAAACGCGCGGCGCCCGATTGGTGCTCAGTATCGGTATTAAATCCTCTCTTGAGAAACTTCAGAGCCGTTGGACTGAGACGGGCGACTTCGAGGCCCATCTTTTTGGCTTCGTTGAGAAGATCCGCCGCTGGGAACACGTAGTTAACGAGCCCCCATCGTTCTGCCTGTTCGGCTGAGTACTCACGACAGAGGAACCAGATCTCACGTGCTCGTTTCTCCCCGACGACTCTGGCCAAGTACGTCGCTCCGAAACCGGCGTCGAAGGAACCCACCCTTGGTCCGGCCTGGCCAAATCGGGCGGTATCAGCCGCCAGACTCATGTCGCACAAGACGTGCAGCACGTGTCCACCGCCCACCGCGACGCCATTGACCGCCGCGATAACCGGCTTGGGAATGTCGCGAATCAAACGGTGCAACGTGTCGATTTGGAACATCCCCAACTCAGTTGGTCCGTAGTCGCCGGTTTCGGCCCTCTGCTTTACGTCGCCGCCGGCGCAGAACGCTTTGTCGCCGACGCCCGTGAGGATGACGACTCGAATATGGGTCTCGGCCCAGGCGTAGCGAAAGGCGTTGACCAACTCATCCACCGTTTTGCCACGAAACGCGTTGAACCGCTGAGGTCGATTGATGGTGATGATGAAAAGTGGACCTTCTCGTTTTACGAGAATGTCTTCATACTCCGGTGCATTAATCACGTCGTCCTCCAAGGGATTGTAGAGAAAGTTAGTATCTGATTTTCGCTCATCCTAGCCAGCCATTGTTAGGCCACCACTAACGCTGATGACCTGTCCAGTGATGTAGGACGCTTCGTCGGAGCTGAGAAACGCGACGGCGCTGGCTAGTTCGTCTGGCTGGGCGACGCGTCGAAAGGGGATCGCTCGGATGATGGCGGTTCGAATCTTTTCGGGTTGTTCAAAAAACAACTTGGTGTCGGTTGGGCCTGGGCACACGCAGTTCGCATTGATATTGTGCCGAGCCATCTCTCGAGCCAGCGACTTGGTGAAGGCGATGACTCCGCCTTTCGCGCCAGCGTACACAGTTTCGCCCAAACTGCCAACGCGTCCGGCGTCGCTGCCGATGTTGACGATGTGGCCGCGTACTTCGGCGGCGACCATATCAGAAACGAACGCATGACAGATTGCAACTGGCCCAAGGTAGTTAATGCCGACGACTTTCTGCCAGAACTCTGGTGTTGTCTCCAAAAAAGGCATTCCCAGGTCCCATCCGGCATTGTTCACCACGACGTTCGCCACTCCAAAAGAGCTGCGAAAAGCCTCTCGGAATTCGAGGACGGCGCTGTTGTCACTAACGTCCACGCAAAAATTCTCGGCCTTTCCCCCTGCCGCCTCAATCAGGGAAACGGTCTCAGCGCCCCCTTCGGCGTCACGGTCGCCTACCGCAATCTCCGTGCCCTCGGACGCCAGACGTAACGCGATGGCACGTCCGATGCCCGAACCCGCTCCCGTAACGATCGCGGTTCGCTTGTCTGAATTACTCATGTCTGACTCCTTTTTTGTGGGTAGATAGAAATTGAGATATCCGAGCGGCGGTCGAGGGTTCACGTAAGAGTTCTTCAGTAAAACGGAGTTCGGCTTCGAAGCCGTCTTCCGAAACGGCCAGGGCGATGCATTTTTTAGCGTTGGCGAGGGCATTCGAGGGAAGTGATGCAAGGTTCTCGGCGAGTGCGCGCGAGGTTGCGAGTACGTCTTCATTCGCCACGACGTACTGCGCAATACCTAGGGCGTGCGCCTCGACGCCGCTAATCAACTCAGCGTTCAGAATCAATCGGGACGCGGTTCCTCTCCCCGCGAGCCGGGTGAGTCGCTGCGTACCTCCGGCGCCCGGGAGAAGGCCAATCTTCGATTCAGGTAAGCCAATTCGAACGCTCGCTCCAACAACGCGCAGATCACAAGCCAACGCCAGTTCGAGACCGCCTCCTGTGGTCGCGCCGTCCAGGGCGACAACGCTCGGCTTCGGTGAAGCCTCGAGTCGAGTAAAGACGCGTTGCAGATGACGCACGAAGTTCAACATCTGTCGAGCGCCATCGGGGCCTGCGGTGATGCAGCGCTCTATGAATCCGATGTCTGCGCCGGGGGAGAAGACATTCCCACCCGTCGATCGAATGAGGATGACTTTGGCGCTCGACGAATCCACTTGATCAAGTGCGCGATCAAAGGCGTCGGTCATAGAGTCGTCGAGTGCGTTCACGGGCGGACGATCCAACGACAGCGTCGCGACGTCACCGTCATGCTCAAACTTCACCATGTGAACGAACTCTCACTTTCGCACTTCGTCAAAGAGACACTTCGTCGCGAGTGGCTCGACGGGCAAGCTAGAATTGAGGATCTCGACACGTCAGACTGCCTTGATTAATTCGGCAGTCACCGACGCCCGAAGTTCTGCTTTTCGAACCTTGCCGGAGGCCGTGCGAGGCAGCCCATTTCGAACGACCACGAATTCAGGCCAAAACTGTTTCGCCATGTTGATCGACGCCAGGTGGGATTGGAGGAGGGCCAGGTCGATTCGAGTCTTGGCTTCGGTTGGCACTATGACCGCGCACGCACGCTCACCTAGTCGGTCATCGGGTATGCCCACTATTGCCACTTCGGCGACGCAAGGAATCTCGATTAGAGCATTCTCAACCTCAATGACAGGCACATTCTCGCCGCCCCGAATCACCATGTCCTTGACACGACCCGTAATGCGCAGTGAACCGTCGTCGCGCATCCGCGCAAGGTCGCCCGTGTTGAACCAGCCATCGTCATCAAACGCTGCCGCGAAAGCCTCGTGGTCTGAAAGATAGTCAACGCATTGAGACGCTGACTTTACCCAAAGGAGGCCCTGCCCGTCATCAGTCGTAAGTCCCTCGACTTCACTAATTTTAAGTTCGACCCAAGGTAGGGCGTAGCCGTCACTTGCGGCCACATCTTGCGCCGATGCGTCCTTACGGCTCATCGTGCATATACCATTCTCGGTCATGCCCCAAGAGACGACTACCTGTGCTCCAAGACTCTGCTCAACCCGACGAATCACGCCGGGCGGGATCGCTGCGCTACCGCTTCGAAAGTAGCGGAGGGTTGACGTCTTTCTTTTTGATTGCTCAACGACTTCACAGACGTCAACGATGTATGTTGGTGCACCGGAAGTGTACGTAACGCCCTCTGCGTCCACGAGGTCGAGCATCGTGCTGGGATTCCACAAATCCTGGTAAACGACCTTCATTCCCTCGGCCATGGGCATGACGCAACCGTTGAGAAATCCCGTTTGGTGAGCCAACGTCGACGGCGCGTGAATGACGTCGTTACTGGTCAGTCCCAATTCCGTAACAATCCCGCGATAGCTGGCGTACAAGGTGTTATAGGTATGCACGACGCCTTTGGGTTGTCCCGAAGTTCCCGAGGTGAACTGAACCTGAGCTACATCATTGGGACCGGGACGCCGAACATCGAGTTCCTCGATGGCACATTCCTCTTCCCAGTGGTGATCCAAAAAGTACGGTGCGAACTCCTCACCACCGCTTCCTCCGCTATCCCCAATCACGAAGAACTTCTCCAAATTGGGCAATTCTGACACGAGTGATCCGAGCATTCTCGCGTAGTCGTGTCCGCGCCAGGTCTCAGGCACAAAGCAGAAGCGACTTTTCACGGTGTCGACCATATAGCCGACCTCTCGCTCTCGCAGTATTGGTGACATTCCGTTCGGTACGGCGCTGATTCTTGAGCACGCGAGGGACAACACCGTAAAGTGCCACCAGTTAGGCAACTGAATTGAGACGATTTCGCCGGGCTTGACTCCTAGTCTCAAAAGTCCGTAGGCGCAACGATCAACGAGTGTTTTCACCTCGCCAAAGGTGAGCGACGTACTCTTAGCCTCATTAACCCTGTAGGCGACCATCGCGACGAGGTCGGGAGTGTTGGCGGCGTGTGAAAGGAAATCATCGAGATACGTTCGCTCTGAACGCCACCAACCCTTGGCTTCATATTCGGAAAATCGCCGTTGATTCACGACATCTCCAGCGGGCTCAGGAGTCGCAATCATTTACAGCGACGACGTAACCCATTGGTGCATTAGTTACTTCCTGTCTCTTTAGGTGCGCTTGGCGATCCGTCCTTCACTTTGGTTTGTTGACGCTGTTCGGTGACGTCGGCTCGTAGATCTTCAAGAGCCATTTCGGGAAGTGTGTTCGGTGGGTAAGCCCGATTAAAGCCTAGTTTCTCGAAATCCTTGCTAACTAGCTCCCAGTCCTGACGCCCGACGACGAGCATGCCACCAACGTAGAGGAGTATCTTGGTGAGACCGCCTTCTTGGCAGCGTTCGCGAAGTCCATCGCAGTCAAGTCGTGCGTGTCCATAGAGCGACGTAACCCATATCGCGTCAGCGTGCGACTCGATCGCCGCGTCAACGAACTCCTCTTGAGGAACACAGACGCCCAACGCGACGACATTGATGCCGGCGGCTCTTAGGGATTGATTGACGACCCAGTTGCCCGTCACGTGGGCATCGACTCCGATGACCCCAGTCACCACTGTTATGCCATTACTTTCCGCCACTTTCTCAGCCATACCACGGCCCTTTCAGCCAATCGACACCATCAGAATTGTAACAAATGATATCAATTCCGGCAACGGACGCGATGGGAGAACTTTGAAGATAGAGCCATGCGTTCCCCACGCAATGTGGCGGAAGGTGGTTTGCAAGGGACGAGATTATCGTGCGGAATGCCGAGATCTTCGGTGACATTTTCCTAGGGCCGTCTTGAACGCCTACATGAATTTGAGGTCCCAGGAGTTGAGGAAGATTACGGCTAATGGTTGAAACGCAACAGAGCCGTTTGTTCCGAAAAGTGGTCATGCTCTTAGGTAGGTGACTTTTCCAGATGTTTGGCTGAGGTTACGAGCAAACGGGGTACACAATTTGCCCCGCAACGATGGTCGCAGTTACCTGAATATCTCTAACTGCGATCTCCTCAAGACCTTCTTCGAGGATGCATATGTCTGCAATCTGCCCCGGTATGTCAATCCTTCGAGGAATGCTCGGCGCGTCCGCTTTGCCCATAAAGAGGTTTAGGGCGGTGGTCGCGTCAATCGCTTCGTCGTTCCCAATCATTCGTCCGGATACTGTTCTTCTCGAAATGGCGGCTCGGATGGCGTGCCAAGGATCTGCGCTTGCAAATGGTGCGTCGGTAGATCCCGCAATCGGTACACCGGCGCGAAGTAGTGATGCACACCGGTATAGATCATTTAGGTCATCAGGGCGGACATCGAGGAGGTATTCGTCGCCGCGTTCAGATATGAATGTGGGATTAGTTACCACTGTCACGCGTAACTTTTTGAGAGCTTCGATCAACTCAGCGGGGACGATGCTTGCGTGCTCGATTCGATCACCATGATGGGTGCCAACTTGGCGGAGCGCTTCGATCGCGATTATGAGTTGTACAGCTGTCACACAGTGAATGGCAACTGGTACACCTAAATGATGCGAGTGTGCCACTTCGTCGGAGAGTTCGTCAATGGAGGGTAGCGTTTGGTCGTGGATGATTATTTTTTGAGGTCCTCTTGAGATGAGAGGAGAATCGGGCAAGATTTCCGTCGCTGGTAACATGAGGTGTAAGCGTTGGAGTAGATCACCCGACTCCATATGTTTGACGAGTGAAGCAGCGTCAGATGAGGTGGTACCAACTGTCGCGTCGGTAACTCCGGTGACCCCCCGTGAGGCCAGAAATGAACTTGTCGGGCCAAGGCTGATGTCCCATTTGGGAAGGCGGCTACGTAACATTTTGTCTAAGTGGAATAGCCGACCGGTTGGAACGCCGGCGCCGTCACGCTCAACACCTGGATCACCCAGTTCATTGAGTTTGAGTTCCTTAAATCCCATGGAGTTGAATATCCAGAGAGTTCCCGAGCGATGCTGTACCCGCACTGGTCTGTCGCTCACGGCCCGATCGAGGAGATGGCGATCGAGTTTGCCCGCTACCGACTCGTGATAACCAATGGCACGAATCCATGTAGTGCCATCCTCTTTCGACACTGACCTCAGAGCTTCATAAAAACCACGTTCGTTTGTGACTTCCGGCGGTCCCACTTTGATCGACGACGCCGCCGCCGCCATGGCGTAAAGGTGAAGGTGATGGTCATGTAACCCGGGAATCGCTGGTCGACCGTCCGCGTCGATTACGAATTCGGCTTGAATCCCAATCAACCTTGGTGCGATTTCTCTAATGCGATCGCCAACAATCCAAACGTCTCGTTGGACGCCGTTAATGAGGGCATTGTTTATGAGGATGCTCATGGCGTCGCCGAAATACCGAACTCCTCAAGGATTTCTTCGGTGTTCTCGCCAATCGAGGGTGCCTTAGACCCACCGAATACACGCTGAGGCCTTCTCACCTCAAAGAATTTTCCGTCGCTCTCAATCTGCCAATTGTCACCGCTAATGTTTTTTACGGCGTGATTACCCGCGCAGATCTTCCCACTGTTCGCAAATGCCGCACAGTCGCGGAGTGAAACGTCAATGAGGTGCCCCCCGCCCAAACGAAGTGAACCAAG
The DNA here is from genome assembly GCA_003131665.1 of Acidimicrobiaceae bacterium. Classification (GTDB taxonomy): domain Bacteria; phylum Actinomycetota; class Acidimicrobiia; order Acidimicrobiales; family RAAP-2; genus RAAP-2. The sequence goes on along the minus strand of PKWA01000005.1, from coordinate 29,710 downwards.
ACCCGCGGCCGTGGCGAACAGTCCGGCAATCGGGTCCGCAATGGCATCACCGCAGAATGCTGGAGAGTCGTCGTCGACCCACGCAACAAGCCCCGCACCGACTGCCGCGTCATCGCCAAAGGCGACTGCATTGGATGATGAGCCGGTGCGGCCGTAGCCCGTAATCGAGATCCAAGTTCTGCCCGGACGCCCGGAGACGAAGGTTTCAGCGTCAATGCCTAGCTGCAAAAGCGCTCGAGGGCGTGAAGATTCCATCACGACATCGGCGTTATTGATCAGTCGCTTTAATATCTCGACATCAGCTGGAGAATCGAAGCGCAGTGACACGAACTCGTGACCGCCGTGAAGTCTTCCAAACAATTCACTGTCACCGAGTCGAGCGCCATCGGGACGGTTAGTACTTTCAATCTTTATGATCCTCGCTCCACATCTTCCCAGGAGGTTGGCGCACAGTGGTCCTGCCCACATCGAAGTCAAATCAATAACGAGCGGTGGCTGATTGGAAACACGAACTGCAGCCTCGCCGAGTCGATGAACCTTGAATGGAGAGTTCGACGAAGCTTTCCCCCTCTGATTTCTTGCGGGAAGTTGGGAGGCAGCAACGCCAAGTATCTGGCACTGGTCTACTACTTGGATGCCTTCAACTGACTGCGCGTGATCAATGAGTGTTTGCCAAGGGTCCGAACCAACCTCTGTCCCGGTAATTGCGGGTATCGCGTTAAAATCGTCGGGCCGAGCGAGTGAGATTGCAATCCACGAATCCGACGAACGAATTAGCCGACACTTTTGACCCGCAGAGATCTGGCCGTGACGCTGAAAACCTCGATGGACGGCGCGGCCCGACAGCAGGAGAGAGACCTCAATTGCCAGACTGGGCCCAAATGAAGTTGAGAAGCGTTCAATCACACTCTTGGCATCGCGAATGTTGGTCATGAGCCGCCCGTCGGGCCAAAGCGGCGGAGCAGATTCGGGGCCGGTCAGCCACATTGTTCCGGACTCAGCAAATTGGACAACGTCACACTCCTCGCTAGAATCGCACGCTACGTCATCGCCAGAAATAAGTAAACCTTGATCAATAAGTATCTGAACAAGATCCTTCGGGTGCTCTTTCCGAAAGTGCGTTTTTCCGATACCGTCTATCATTTTTTCAGCATATGCTCTGCTCGTGGCGGGGCATCTAGGACATGAGTTGCGAAAGTTGAGCATCGAAGTACTAGAGAGAAGTTTCTCGATTGGCATCACCCCTGACGATTTTGGAATCACAAGCGGAGTTCCGATGCTTATAGTCGAGGTTACAACCGAAGCGCTGCCCGACAACGTGTTCGATTCGATTCGCAGATTGCCAGCGGTGATAATCGGAGTCGCAAGGTCGATACGTTCGTTGGTAGGAGTCCCTGACGAATCTCTTCAAATCTATGATGTGTTACTTACTGAGAGTGACTTACCTTCAGCTCCGTGGGTACAGTGCGAAAATATTGATGCAACACTGGATTCTCTCGTCGCTTCGATCGATTCTTCTTCTGGGGCGGCGGTTGCACTTGTTCAGTTACTGCGATATTCATCGGAACTTGAATTGGTAGACGCCATCATCGCTGAGTCGTTCGCCTATTCAATGCTCCAGTCGGGATTCCGTCATCAAGTGTGGCTAAGGGACAAGCCAACCAAACCGGTAAAGGCCTTCGAAGAGTCGGCGGTTTTGATAGAGAGGGAAGATGGTGTTTTACGCATAATTCTTAATCGGCCCGAAGTTCATAACGCGTTTGGTGCGCAGATGCGTCACGATTTGGTGTCAGCGCTTGAATTGGCGAAAGTCGATGACTCAATCAGCGAAGTCCTCTTCTTTGGAAAAGGCGCTTCATTTTGCAGCGGAGGTGATTTGGACGAATTCGGCTACTTAGACAACCCAGTTACAGCGCATTTCATCCGGACGTCGTCAAATGCTGCAGTGGGGATGGCTGCGATTGCGCACAAGACGAGAGTATTTGTTCATGGTGCGTGTATTGGCGCTGGCATAGAATTGGCGTCGTTTTGCGCACACATTACTGCCGACGCTGGTGCTTTTTTCAAACTGCCGGAAGTGTCGATGGGACTCATTCCGGGTTCCGGCGGCACAGTGAGCGTGCGCAGACGCATTGGCCGACAGCGAACGGCGTTCATGTCCATTTCGGGTGAACCTGTGGGCGCCGATTTAGCAATGCGATGGGGGCTGATCGATGAAATAAGCGATTTCAGTGCCAACAGGTTATCGGAACACAAGTCAGTAGTTGAATCATGAACGTTGAGAATCAATCATTTGAGGTCCGATGTGCGTCAATCAACCACCTTCTACGTTGAGGGAAGTGGTGGCCGGTCGGGTCATCGTGAATCACGAATTTATCTCAAATTAGGTTGGCCCGTCGCCCATTCAGAGTGTGCCGACGTTGAAGAAGCAATACCGGCGCGAGGGTCTTGGTTGAGATTCTCCATTGCGGAGATGGTGTGGGAGTGATCGATCAAGGTTATGAATCAAATTCGGCTGCCATCCTGGATGACCAATCTGACATTTTTCGGAATGGTGCGGTATGAATCCAAAGATTGGCACTGAAATACATTGCACTTAGAGAATCTCCAGTCATCTTGCGTTAAACGTAGAACCGTAACTCAAGATGGACTCCACACCTGAACCGTCTTGGATCAGTGACCATCAACAGTTTGAATGGCGATCGCGTATTTCTAATTCATACAGTCGATTGGTCACGATTGTATGGGCAGCACATTTGTCTCGAAGACTACGGCGCGAGTATTTCTCTGACTGATCGTCTCATCACTTTTCCGGTCGGATTAGTAGGAAGTTCATCAATCACCACGATCATTTCCGGTGTCTTCAGCGAACCGAGTTGTTTCTGAACGTGTCGTCGTATCTCTTCGATATCGATCTCTGACTCGGGTTTTACGACGATCATCGCAGCGATTTTTTCTCCCCATTCAATGTCAGGCAGACCTACGACAGCTGCCCCAGTTACATTGGGGTGGCGCTGAAGAGCATCTTCTACTTCCTTCGGGCTAATATTCTCGCCCCCTCGAATGATCATGTCGTCTGCCCGATCAATGATATAGACGTAACCTTCATCATCGATAAACCCTCGATCACCCGTGTGGAGCCAACCTTCTTTGTCGATTGGACTTGCGGTGTCTACATAACCTCCTCCGACTTGCTCGCCACGAATGCAAACTTCACCGTCACTGATCATAAATTCGATGCCGGGCACGGGGCGTCCAACCGAGTCGAGCCGCCGGCGGATATTTGGGTCATCAGAAGTCATGGCTAGGCGATGGTCCTCTGGACCAAGTACCGCGACTGTGGAGGATGTCTCCGTGAGACCGTAGGCGTTTACGAAATCGACGTCCGGTAACAGTTGAAGCGCGCGTTCGAGTACTGGAGTCGGCATTCGCGATCCGCCGTAGGCAATCGAACGCAGAGTTCGAGGGCGAAGAGATGGATCTGACTCCAGTATGCTCACTATGCGCGCGAGCATCGTAGGAACCACCATTGCATGAGTGACTCCCTCGGCTTGCGCCAGGCTTAACCACTGCGAAGCTTGGAATTGGGCCATGGGAACGATTCGGCGTCCGACAAACGTCGAAGAAAGCACTGCGGCCACACCTGCAATGTGAAAGGGTGGGACCGCGAGTAGCACTGCTTCGCTCTCCTCTGCGGACGCGAAGTCCAATGTATTGAGGACGTACGCCATCAGGCTGGCATGATGTAGCACTGCTGCCTTTGGTGCTGCAGATGTTCCTGAAGTAAACAAGAGCACAGCGGGATTCGTCGGATCTTCTCTGTAATCTGTCTGCTCATCTCCAATGTCGGTGTTTAGCCATGATTCGTCAAGGAGAACTGCAGGTTCAATTCGACTCAACAATTCTTGCCGGCTAGTAGGCGGAAGTCGATAGTTGAGCGGAGCATAGGAAACTCCGGCCCAAGCGGCGCCAAAGAGGGCGACAGGCAGATGCGCGCCATTAGGAAGGAAAGTCGCCGCTGCTATAGCCGGCGGTTCTCTATCTCCAATTTTCGTCGCGATTCTCATCGCAGCTTTCCGCACTTGCGCGTAAGTCAGCTCGCCGACTGCACGTCGATCACCCAACGCCTCAGCGGCCATATCAATGATCGTTGCGATGTTCATAATAGATATCCCTTTCCAATTATCCTCGTCTTCATTTTGAGATATCGATTCACGATTGTGGGGTATCTTGGGCCTCGCGATGTCAGTAGTTTGAAGACACTGAGGAGAAATCAACCGGACAATTCGCGATGAATTGGTCCGATGTAATGTGAATTCGATTACAACATGAGCCCCCTGGTTACGCGAAGTCGGCTAAAAGCGACTCACCAGCGGATTGAGTGTAGCGCTACGAATGCAGGGTTTTGTATCAACGGCTTTCGTGAGATTTGCAGTCATCACTCAAGGTGACGTTGACAGCGAACACTTCCCGTTGGAATTGTCAAGAAAACGAAGGTTATCTTTCCAGAGGGGACGCAGAAACTTTTGACCATGACAACCGTTGTGTGACTGCGTTCAAAATTCGAGTTTCGACAGACATGGAAAGGAAAATGGACTCCTCGAGTTCTCATCGGCAACCTGCTGCACCGATCAGGGCGTGAAGTAACTCACAGGAACCGAGGAGTCCAGGAGAATATCGATGTAATTTAAAACTCCGGGCTAAGAGAAGTAACTTCAAAGGGTGGACTTTCCATGGGAGAGTACCTTGGATTTCAATCGAAGGGTGCTTTGGGTGCCCTCCGGGCTAAGGGAGAGAGTCAATGTCCACGGTCGATCGAATTGAAAAGCAAACCCTGTATGTCGAACGCCACATCGAAGATCGCTTTGCCGTTGTCACCCTGAATCGACCAGACCATCTCAACGCAGGCAGTCCCAATTTGTTCCACGAACTTAGTGAAGTCATGGAGGGCTTTGACGGCGACGACGTAATTCGTACCATTGTCCTTACAGGTGGCGAGGGGAAGTCCTTCTCCGCGGGTGCAGATCTCGGTGACATGACTTTTGAGAAGATGGAGAACTGTTACTCATTCGTCCGAAACTGTCACGCTGCCTTCGAATCAATTGAACGATTGCCCAAGATTGTATTGGCGGCCGTTAATGGATACGCGCTTGGCTTCGGCCTCGAGATTACATTGGCGTGCGACCTTGTGATTGCTTCCGATCGAGCCCGATTCGGTCTTCGCGAAATGAATTTTGGACTCCTACCAGAAGTAACTTTAACTCGAGGCTTAGACATCATCGGCAGACGTCGCGCAGCATGGCTTGCGTACACGGCAACCGACCTTTCCGCTGAAGAAGCGTGCGAGTACGGCCTTGTCAATAAAGTAGTTCCTCACGACCGCCTTGTCCCGGAATATGAGTCGCTAGCGACAAGTCTTGCGAAACGTGCACCTCTTGCAGTCGCCGTTTGTAAGCGACTTCTGACCAAAGAGGCTGGCGCACATTATCGTGAAAGTGAGAATGTAATGCCCGCAATTCTGGCGTCCAAAGACGTTTTGGAAGGGATCACAGCATTCAGCGAACATCGTGACCCCAGATTCGTTGGAAACTGAGCAAGTGTCTGATCAGTTCAATTGCCTTGAAAGCCATGTCTATTGGATGGTCGACTTTAAGTTGGCGACCACTCGTTAACTCGCATTAGCCTTGATGGCGTCCCTTTCCAAATGAACCGGGTGTGAGGCCTTCGAGTACTGTCTGGCGACGACGGTATCAAGTGACCCTTTCCACGCAGAACGCGCGTGCCATACGTGACTCAACGCGAATTGGACTTCCGTCTTAACCGGACACGAATCCTTCGGGCATTGCGATGGAGGGTCTGTTTCCGCGTGATTGGCGCAAGGGCACACCCCACTCATGCTTTCCTCGATCATGTGACGCCGAAGCTCTGACGAACTTTCTGTGCTCACCCGAGAGCTCTGGACAACGTGCACCGTAGAACCTGCCGGTCGCTATTTGTGATCGCGCGTTCAAGCGCGCGCTAAGCAGGATCTCCCTTCATATTCATGTCCATTGAAGGGACGACGCAGCGGTGCGTGAACGTGACTCCGAATGGGAAAGGGGTCCTCATCAGCCGTTTCGTGACGGACGACGTCGGCGAACCAAACCTCGACATCGATCGGCGTGGTGAAGCCGCATTTCAAGAAGTCGACGTGTACTGCTTGAGGAAACTGGCGGTTGAATACTTTATCTTCGGCTAAGGGACCAAAACTCGTCAATCACGACAAATCGATGAAGTGAGTTATACCTGATGAAGATACTGTTTCTGGCTTTGTCAGACTCTTGCCTCACGCGTTGGCGGTGAATTTATGTCATTTCATTGCCTGCCAAATCGAAAGAATCATGGCCCGCACGGTACGAAATGTGGCCATGGGTGTACCCTCCGAACTTATCCAGGACTAGCGATGCACATTTGCCTCGCGCTTCTGGTAGCGTTACAAAAATAGTATTTCCAATGAATGTTGGGGGGCACAATGTCAGAAACGTGCAGTAGTGGCCGAAGGGCAATGCGCAAGCATCATGTAAGATTTTTGCCCTTGATTAGATCATTTGTGGTCATCACCGTGATATTTGGGACTGCTTTAGGGGCTGTTGCGAGCAGTAGTGCTTCAAGTAAGACGACTAAGAAAGTCCTATCTGCCAAGAGCGCTCTAGCGTATAACCGAACTAAAAAGTTTGTTCTACCTTCGGGCCTCAAGGGTTCCGCGCCTTCAACTGTCAAAATTGCTCTCGGTGGTGGTTACGCGACGAATTACATGGCTTTGGAAACTGCGATGGGAGCTGGATTTTTCAACGCCGTTGACAAGAGATTTAATACAACAATCTCGTTCGATCTTTACGGATCATCGGCAACCAGTGAGCCGGCGTTTGTCGCCGGGACTGATCAATTCATTGCCATTGCACCGGCGAACCAACTCGCTGCGGTCGTGGGCGGCCAAAGCCAAGTTGCTCTTATGAATCTTGAATTGGGATTTGGGGCAGTCGTTTCTGCACCTCTCGCGGACGAAGCGACGCGTGGCAGTTCGATTGCTGCTTATGGAACTTCAGGTAATACCTGGTGTCAGTTGTCTGCTGCTGGCGCAACAAATACACTTTTAGTTCTTTTGGCTGGAGAGAATAATATTTCGCTTCCGTCGGTGAATCTTACGACGATAGGTTCAACAGCTGGTGAACTGCCAGATATACAGTCTGGTAAATGTCAAGTTGTGTCGGGTGAAGCAAATTCAGCGGTCCTTGGCGAGATCGAACAGGTCTCCTACGTATTGTATGATGCCCCGCTTCCGACGAAGACCATTCCGCTCGCTGGCGAGCAAATTGGAGAGGGCTTGGATTCAAGCCCGGCGTTTATAAGCCAGTACCCTAAGTTGACGCAAGCGATTGTCGATGCCACTGTTCGAGGATTGTTATTCGACCAGGCGAATGGAGGTAACTCCGACGCTATATATAAGATCCTGCCTTCGGCGATGACCGCCTCTCTATCGATTGGGGCATTCGCTCAAAACTGGCAACTTTTGGGTACCGCCTTCTCAACGGGCCGATATGACAATGGAGAGTTTCCAACCCAGGCAGTAAATGACACGATCTCCCTTGATGAGGCAACTAAGGCCATCCCGGTCGGGTCTGCCCTTAATCCAGGTCAAGATTTCTTGAATAAGTACACAATTCAGTCTTATAAGGACTTCAACGAGGTTCCGCCACTGAAGCAGGCAGTAGGTCCAAACACGCTTCCTTCGGTTGTAGGAGAACCTTCGCTTGAGGCCGCGACTGCATATGCGGCCCTGCTTGGTGGAGCAGTTCCAGCAAACACGGGTCCAGCGAAGATGCGTTAAACCGTGAGGATGACTTTTATTTGAAGCTTATTGATGGCCACTCTGCCGCTATGTGGGCAACGCCATCGATGGATGGAATGAGGCTCTTGGCGCAGTGGTTTACCTCAGACGCATCAGAGGGAATTTCTCTGAGACAATAGTTCAACTTCTCCGCGTTATGCTCGAGCGGTCCCAGCGGTTTGGTGAATTTCGTCTTAGTCAGAGCTCCATCGTCAACGATTACCACCCTGGTTCACGTCTTCTGTTACAAGTTGTCTGCTAGGCGGTGTCGAGGCGAGTCCGGGATTTGGCAGTGAGACCAAACGCTTTCGATTCACAGGATTGTTACGCTTGCCGGTGGAAGGCGCTCTCCGAGAAGTGGGCGAGGGTCACAACCCTCTTGTGGTCACGGACAGTTGTCCTCGCGGACATGAGTTATTTTCGGCAAGTGAAAGTTGGGGAATGAAGCCATGATTATGCTCAAGGCAGGTCTTCGACTCCGGTGCGCGGGTTGTACCACAGAGGTAATAGTGGTGAGGGCTCCGAGCACGGAAGTGCAAGTAACTTGCTGCGAGCTCGAGATGTTGCCAAACGTCCAGGGTGCGCGGGCGGTCACGTCTCAGGCGGATCACAAAGGTACGCAAATCGGCTTGAGCAAGCGTTACAGCGAAGAATCTCTAGGACTTGAATTGTTATGCACTAAAGCCGGCGCTGGTCCGCTTGCCGTCAACGGACAACAGTTAACCATTAAGAATGCGAAGCCCCTTCCGTCCTCGGACTGAGGAAGGGCACTCCTCTTCACGGTCGCTATGACGTCCAGCTCTGGTGGTCGGCGTGGCCTTATGAGTTTCCATTTTTGAACCCGTACCCATTGCTTTCCGAACACAATTCCTTTGACAGATGATCAACAAATGTTGTAACTTAGGTTACGGAGTTCGCCAAGGCTGGCAGTCTCCGGCTGAGGGGGTTGCGAATGGATATCAGACTCGATAATCACTGTGCTTTTGTTACTGGCGCGGCTCGAAATCTGGGTCGGGCTACTGCACTCGCCTTTGCCGAGGCCGGCAGCGTGGTGATTTGTCCATATCATAAGGGCAAGGATGATGCGGAGGCTGTGGTCGCCGAGATTGTCGCCGCCGGTGGCCGAGCCCATACCGTTCCTCTCGATCTTGCCGAAGTCTCCTCAATTCAGGCGGCCGTTCGTGCCGTGGAGGAATTAGGGCTGACCATTGATATTTTGGTAAACAACGCGGCAAACAGACCGCGATCGCGTATCGCGGAGGTAACTCCGGAAGAATGGGATTGGGTTCTTGCGACGAATTTGCGAGGTCCGTTCTTCTTGGCACAGGCCGTCATTCCCGGCATGTCTCGGCAGAATTGGGGTCGAATTATCAATGTGAGCGGCGTTGATGCTTACCGAGGAAATCCCTGCCGTCCTCACAATATTGCAAGTAAAATGGGCATGATAGGACTGTCGCGGGCTCTTGCGAACGAGACAGGTCGTAAGGGAATAACGGTGAACACGGTTGTGCCGGGAACGATGGATACACCGCGCTATCACCCAGAATTGGAGGGTGATCCGTCGATCGACACGGCACTTCGCGAAGAGCGAGTTCTGCAGATTCCGCTGGCAAGACAAGGACGACCCGAAGAGATTGGGTATGCGTGCGTATTTCTCTCATCGGACTACAGCGCGTACATTACTGGGCAAGAATTACTGGTGACCGGTGGTCTGCACCCCGTTGTTCGACAACCTGCCTTGGAGTACGACTAATTTCATCTCGCCTTTCCCCCTCAGGTTTTGAGGCAGATTTATCCCTATAGTTGTCCGTTGCGCAAGTTTGTTGAGATCATGATCGACATGTACTCACTATCGATTCGCGGCAGAATTCGGACACCTTAGACCTCTGGCATTCCAGTTACGGTTTAGTGATTTGGCGAGAAACCTGAGGCAACATACTTGGCGAGTAGCGAAAGTTTAGGAAATTGTGCGTTGCCCACATTCAGCTATTCACCTCTCGGACTGACATGGGTCTGACTCGGAGCTAATTGATTATTAGTCTTGTAAGTACGCCACGCAGAGAAAAGAAACGAACAACTTAATTAACAAGTGAAGTCAGATGCCTATCGCCTTCGCAGGTTCCCCAACGTTCAGATGCGCTCTCTACACTGCGCTGGTGAGTCCAACTTCGATCTACTCGCCGCCATCACATCCCGCCTATTCTCAATGCGCCATCAATTGATGCCGAGTGAGAAACTCGCGGAGGTTTTTGTGCTGACCGGATGATTCCTCCCAGCAATTCCCCCCCGCCCTCAAGCATGATTTTCGTTGAGAACGACATCTAGGTAAGGTTTTATCGACTGGTATCGAGTTCCGTCATTACGCTGGCCCACTCCGTCGCATGGCACGAAGTTTAAAACGGAAGGCCTGGGAACGTCTCCGCTGGAATCAAGATTGGGGCGGCATCCAACGAGTAGCGCGCTTTTCGACAACTGTTAGCACCATATCAACGAGGAGGGCTAGAACGAGGACCACGACAAAAGCGGCAAACATCTCGTCGGCTCGGAATCGCGATTGACCGTCAGTAATCCGGAAACCAAGACCTTTCTCGGCGCCGATGAATTCAGCGGCTACAGCTGCCTGCAGCGAAAGGCCAACCATAAGGCGAGATGTGCTCAGTATCCAGATGATGAGAGAGGGAAAGTAGATCTCTCGCACGAGATTGATTTTGTTCGCCCCCAGTATCTTGGCATTTTCGAGAAGATTGCGTGGAGTCTCCTGGATAGCTTCAGCAATCGTTATCGTTACAATGAAGTAAATAACAAGAATTACCAGAATCACTTGAGGTAAGTAACCGAAGCCAAAGATGACCACAAGGACTGGCAAAAGAATCAAACGCGGAACGGCGTTGCAGAACACGATGAAGGGCTCGGTTATCTCTCGCACGATGCGAACCGTTCCAATGAAGATTCCAGAAATGATCCCTAGAGCGGTCCCAATCAAATAGCCGAATCCGAAAACGAAGACAGTCGACCATAGGTCCTGCCACAACGTCGTACCGGTCGATATTGATCTGGGTTGGTTTGACGATGACCATAATTTTAGATAAGACCAGATAGCACTTGGCTTGGAAAAGAAAAATGTGTTAATTACGTGATGATTGGCCCCATACTGCCAAAGGAAGATGAAAAGAACCGTGATTCCAATCTGGCTTGCGACCAGGACTGTTCGACGCACAACATGGTGGTTTATCATTTGAGCCGCCATGCGCTGAAGTGTTTACTGAGGTGGTACAAACTCCGGTCGACGATTAACGCTACCAATGAGATGATGAACAAGCCACCCCAACATTGTGCAAGGTCGCCCGACTGTTGACCGAAATTCACGACGTATCCCATGCCACTATTCGCAGCGAGAAATTCAACGATCACCGCGGACGTCAGCGCCCACGCAGCGGTTAATCGCAATCCCGATACAACCCAACCAAAAATCGAAGGAATATAGATCTCCCTAATCAACCAAACTCGCGACGCACCGAGGATCTTGCCACTGCGTAGGTAAACTGGGTCGACAGTGCGTATTCCGCCAAAAACCGCGTAAAAAGTTATGAAGAAGGTTCCAGCAGCGACGAAATAAGCCTTCATTGAAAGTGAGCTTCCAAATATTAAAATGAACATGGGAGCTAGTGCAATCTTGGGGAATGCGTTCGCTATGGCTATAAACGGCGCAGCGAATTTACGAATCAAGAGTGACGACCCGAGACTAGCTCCAAGCAAGATGCCAGTTGATACACCGAGAAAGTAGCCGTACGTCGCTTCTTTCAAGGTAACGAAGAGGTCGGGCCAGCCTTGGCCGTGCGGGACTGGCCCATTTGTCGCCCATGATGCGAGCCACTGGGCCACGCCTGGGACAATTACCCCGTGGTTCTTCACACTCCAAGGGGTGCCGATGGCGAGGAAGAGGGTCTCGCTGCGGGATGCCAAGTACTGCCAAAGACCCACAACAATAACTAAAACAGCAATCTGTACCAAATGAACAGTCGTCTTTCGCACTCGTGAATCTCCAGCAAGCGCGGCGTTGAAGGCGAGGGCCGATTTTACTGCCTGCTCCTCATTTGCAGAGGTCTGAGGCTCATTCGAAGATACCTGAGTGTCGATTTTTGAGTTGCTTAGATTTGGATGTTGAGGCTCGGGAGGAAACACGACTCAATACATCCTGCAGCTGTCCGACGGAGTCCCTCGCCCCTCCGGGAGAAGTTGAACTGTGTAATTGATTGGCACTTTAATGAAGAGGTCAACACTCTTCTTGTGAAAGTGACTCATCTCTTTACGATGTTGTCCCAAAATAGGTTCGGCAATCTTGTGTCTTTGGAGTACGAGATCATCGGTCATGAAGAGCCCCAAATGCGTTTTGATCGTTAGCCTTCAAAACTTCAACCTCTAAGTCGGCCCAAATCTTGCGATATAACTCGATGAAGGCCGGATCAAGTTTCACCTCGAGGAGGTTGCGTGGTCGGGGTAGGTTGACTTTGTAATCTCCTCGTACCTCCCCTGGTCCCGCCGTGAGGACAATGACTCGATCGGAGAGTCCGATCGCTTCTTCAAGATCGTGCGTGACAAATAGAACCGTTTGATGACCTACGTTTTCCCAGACGTTGAGCACATCATTTTCCATCAAGTTCCTTGTTTGAACGTCCAGAGCTGAAAATGGCTCGTCCATCAGTAGAACCGTTGGNNATAACTCCACATTTTGGAGGGCCGTCCTCCACGGTAGCAATGCATCTTGCTGAAAAACGAAACCGACGTCGCGTCGAACGGATTCGACCTTCTCGCCCCCAATTCGGACCTGGCCCGACGATGGCGGTTGGAGTCCACTAATCGCCGAAAGGGTTGTGGATTTTCCACAGCCCGTTGGTCCAACAAGAGCAACAAACTCACCCGCATTAATGGTGAAGGACACATCCTTTAGGGCAGTAAAGGGTGGGCGCTTCGGAGATGGTTGAAAGACCTGGTAAATGTGTTCAAGTTCGACATCGTTTCCGATGTCAGTGTGAATCGAGTTTCCACCTGTCGAATTTGCGACGGTCAACTCATCCCCCTTTTTCGTTGCTCAGTGATGCATTCTGAATCTTGCGTTACCCCTGGATCAACGGTGAATTCTGACCCACGCAGCTAATCGATTCGCTCAATGACGAACCACGTTGACATTACATTTAATGATCGCTCTGGACTCCAAATCGCGAATTTGGTCGTTCGAGAGATTTAGAAACTCAAGAAGAACCTGTCTCGTATGCTCACCAAGGTCAGGAGCGCTCGTGTAGGACGCTTGAGTTGATGGGTGGGGTCGAAACGGGACTCCGGCAAGTTCCAGAGGGCTATCCGATACGTCGCTTGCGGGCACAAAGTATTGTCGGGCTCGATACTGGTCAGATGACGCCACGTCCGCCACGTTTTGAACCGGCGCCACTGGGAGCCCCACCGCCATACCAGCCTCAAAGACCTCACTCTTCGACTTTGATAATGCCCACTTCGCAAGATGTTCTTGGATTAAAGACCCGTTAGCGGCGCGGTCCTCTTGGGTTGCAAGTTCAGGGCTGTCCGACCACTTAGGTTTGCCTAGCATGTTGACAATGCTTTGCCAATGTTTGTCAGTTGCCGGCTGAATTTGAACGAAACCGTCCGCGCATTGAGTGAGTCCTCCGTAACTGTATGCGCGCGTTGCTCTGGATTCGATCCAGCCGGAAGCTCGAAAATGAGTGACCAGCCATCGATTGAGACTCGTTTCGGCTTCCTGTTTCGTCACATCGAGTGATACACGAGTTTTGTCGTTGGCGTAGTGCAGGAGTCCCGCGAGCGTGACCAAGGTAGCGATAACTCCAGTATCACCATCAGCGACGTGTCCTCGCGCCAAAAGTGGCGGGCCGTCCGGATTCAGTTGATATCCGATGCCCCCAGGAAGCATGCTTGCTTCACCAGATATAGCGAAAATTGTGCCCGATGTCGCTTCGAATCTCGAATAGGGGCCGTCAAGGCCGAATGGTGAGACGACTGTAACAACATCGCCACCAAGTTGCTCGATCAACTCATTGACATGCTTCCGATTCAGCGAAGTTGCGTCAACTATCACTGCTTGTGCGGCGTGAGACAACTGTTTAACGATGGACTGACCTTCTTTCTCGTCCAAGTCAATCGCCACGCTTTGCTTGCCTTGATTGAGATAGTGGAACAAGATTCCCGACGATTCATCCTTTTCTTGGCCGAGGTATTGTGGAGGCCGACTTCGGGTTTCGTCACCGCCAGGTAGAAATTCGATTTTGATAACTCGATGACCCAATAGCGACAGGAATCTGCCAGCGAAACCGACCGCTGGATCCCCACCGATTTCAACGATGATCATTGAGTCTGCCTCTGGTCACGCCAGAATCCCGGCGTCGGTGAGCTTTTTGATTTCAGAACTAGTAAGTCCCAGGACCTCTTCGAGGATTTCGTTCGTGTGTTGGCCGAGTGGTGGCCCGATTGTTACCGCTGGTCGCTCTCCGTTTATTCGAAATGGTGCGGCCGCAATTACACGCGAGGCGCCGTCGGGGCGAACTCCCATTTCGACGAAGAACTCTCGCGCGGTTAATTGCGGGTCAATCGAGACATCGGACGCGTCTTGGACCGGAGACGAGGGAATACCTAGCCTTTGAAGTTCCGCGAATCCTTCATCTCTTGATTTCCCCCCTACCCAATTTGCCAATTTGAACTCCAAGTCCTCATTAGTATCCGTCTCAGAGAAGCCGAGTAGGGGAGTTAGGCGTTGTCGATCATTATCATTTCGGACCGCCACGGACAACCAACGATCATCGGAGCATCCAAAGATTCCGTGGGGATAATATTGTTCGTCTCCATTGCCAATTCGTTCTGTTTCAGCGCCTAGAAGTTGGAATATGGCAACGTACTCGCCACACAGGGTGGTAATACTTTCGGCGGCTGAAAAATCAATCCTTGTACCAATACCGGTGAGCTTGGCCTGGAGTAATCCGTGGACTATTCCTAAAGCGAAGAACGCGCCAGCACGCATGTCAACCGAGGTTCTTAGTTCCGTGGGCGGTCCGTTCTCGTAGCCAGTCAAGAAACCAAGTCCGCTGAAGGCGCTGAAAATGCCAGCATATCCAGGGAGGTCTGAAAGAGGTCCCTCACCACCTACTGCCGACAGCGACGCGACAACGAGGCGAGGGTTGGCGGCCGAGAGAAGTTCGTGAGTCAATCCCCAGTTAAACATGACCCCCGGCCGAAAGTTGTCGATCACCGCGTCACTTCGATTGATTAACTGTCGAGCAATGTCCAGGCCCTCGGGTGTCTTCATATCTAAGGCGAGGGAACGCTTGCCGGAATTGACATCATCGAAGAGCACTGAAACCAGATATGGCCGATTTTCTCGTCCTCGAGTCGGATCCAATCTCCGTGAGCTCTCGACCTTGATCACGTCGGCGCCTAGCGCCGCTAGCAGCATTGCCCCGTACGCACCAGCAGCCTGGAAAGTGAAGTCGATTATTCGCACACCATTGAGAGGAGCCGAGCTGTTCACTTGTTTTCCCCAGGTCCTGAAGTCATTATTCTCTCCGCGTCCTTCGGACCGGTCTCTACGGCGCCTGCGATAACAAGCTGATTGATTTCTTCAGCACTAAAGTGCAAGAACTGAGTGAGCACTTCATTTGAGTGTTCACCAAGAAGGGGGGCCCGGCGACGCACCTCACCGGGTGTCAGCGACAATTTCCACGGCATGCCTGGCATTGGCTCTATACCCACCAGCGGGTGCTCAACATAGACAAACGTGTCTCGCTCTTGAAGTTGCTCGTCGACAAAGATGTCAGCGATGTTGCAGACCCTAAAGGCTGCCACTCCCTTAATCTGTAACTCATTTTGTAGGTTCGCGGCATCAATTGTTCGAGCCCAATCCGCAACGGTGCGTTCAATTAACTCTCGATTGTCAATGCGAGCACTTTCATTCCATGTGTCCGCGTCAGTCGCGGGCAAAAATGCAGATCCCATTTCATCGAGTAAACCCTTCCATTCCTCATCAGTCCCGACCGCAATGCAGAGCCACTCACCGGAAGTTGAATCATCAGTATCGTCGCTCAGTGTCTCATAATTCCCGTGAGGGCAAAGTACGGGATGGAGAAATCCTTGTGAAGATATATCTCGTCCGACTATTGAGTGTTCTAAAAGTGCATTGGGTGCCATTGCCAACGTCGCCTCCCACTGCGAAACATCGATTGATTGTCCGAGACCAGAGTTTGTCCGCTCGAAGACTCCCACTAGCGCCGCAAAGACGGTAGTAATGGCGCTCGTAACGTCCGAATAGAGTCCCTCGAAGAGACCGATCGGATCTTCATTTTCGTATCCGATTGCGATTGAAAGCCCCCCGAGCGCCGCAACCGTCCCGGCATAGCCAATAAGGCCTGATAGGGCCCCGTTTTCGCCAGCAACGGACTGCCCTACTATGACAAGTTTATTGTTAGCCGAGAGTAGGCGTTCACTGGAAAGGCCGAGCTTGTCAACGACGCTTGGTGGAAAATTATGAATCAGCATGTCCGCTGTTTTAGCTAACTCAAGGAGAGTCTGGAGCCCTGCGTTTGATTGCAGATTGAGAGTTATGCTTCGCTTACTCCGGCCATGGACATGAAAGCCAGGTTGGAGATCCGGCCACTTTCCGTCGTCGCCACCGGTTGAATCATCAATGGTGATGGGACGCCCCATCCGACTGCCGTCCATGTGCGACCATGACTCGACCTTTATCACATCGGCGCCGAAATCGCCGAGTATACGTCCCGCGATACCTCCCGCCCACGCAGTTCCGAGATCTAGAACCGTGATCCCTTCAAGCGGGCGACGCACTGCGTCTGTCCAAGTTGGATCGAGCACTGTGGGCTCTTCATCATGGGTTGGAACAAGTATGTTTGGCCTCAGTTTGCCACTTTCACCTAACCGCGGAGCTCGCGTCGAACGCCAGTTACTGCGACTGAACCGATACGGAACGGTTGGGGCTTTGAAAGTGCCTCCGCCAGAAAAAGATTGCTCACGCACCGCCGCCCTTTGAAAGAGATGCTCGCAAGATGCGATGTCACTTCCGTTCATTAGAGGAGCGAAAGGGATTCGGTGCTTGAGGAAGAGTTCAAGCAACTCGGCTTTGGTTTTATCCGCAAACCAAGGCTGCACAAGGTGATCTACCTCGTCTTTGTACTCCCACTGCATTGCCCTCCGGTCACGATATCTTGGCTCCAATGACCATGGTGGATTGCCAATTAGATCGAGGAATCTCTTCCACTGGTCAATTTTGGGTGCCACAAGCGCCACGAAACCGTCGTTACATGCCATCACGGTGTTGGGGTAAGGAACTGAGCCACCTTGTCGACCCGCTCGCTTGCCGACGAGACCTCCGCCAAAAATGTATCGAGGAAGAAAGTAGCCGCAGTGAAGTGAAGCCATAACTTCATGAGTTGAGACGTCGGCATGCTGTCCACCCGCGCCACTGGTTCTGGCAATCACCGCCATGAGGGCTGCGATGCATGCGCTTAGGCCCGCCTGGTACTCACATTGCGAGAAGGGAAGTGGCAGAGGTGCTCGGGTCGCTTCTCCAACGCCGTAACTTATGCCCCCCGCTGCGCTAGTCGTAATGTCGTAGCCTTTATACGTTGCATAAGGACCAGTAAGACCAAAAGGTGACACCGTGACCACGATGGCGTTTGGATACTTGAGGCGGAAGTTAGTAACGGTTTCCTGTGGCTCGCTCCCGAGAAAGTGCTGATCTAATAGGACGATGTCAATCTGAGGAGGGAGTTGATTCAAGAGTCCACTCGCACCGATGTCGTGATTCACATCTGTCGTTGCACCTAATTTGCTGGTGTTTAACTGACTAAAGATCCCCGAGTGTTCGGGATCGGATCCAAGTTTGGGCGGAAAAGGCCCCCACCTTCGCGTAGTGTCTCCGCACGTCGCTCGCTCTACCTTTATGACCTGTGCTCCCAAGTCCGCGAGCAACTTGCCGGCAAATGGAACTGCTATCCCTTCTCCTAGTTCCACAACTCGAAGTGAAGAAAGCGGTAGCCCGTGGTCCTGGGTGTTAGGACACATGAATACCATCTTGAAGCACTAGTTGACACACCCCTTTGGACAAGCCGTAGCAACGTTGGCCAAAACAACTTCCGCGGAACCACCAAGGATTTACACTCGAAAATCCAACCACAAACATACCATATGGCAGATTACAGTTATTGAATAGAATATGAGGTTGAAGCGAGGAGAGTGAAGAGTGAGTGTGGACGAAGAGCTTGATCGGCGGCGAGATCAGGAAGAGGGTGAAATTACGCCCGACAGAATAGAACGCTTGCGACGACGGATAGGACTCCCTCAACCCTTCCGTGATGCTTCATTTGAGTTTGCGAGCGTTGATGTGCTCCGTAACTATGCACGATGCATTTGCGAAATCGATCCGCTTTACCGTGATGCTGACTATGCCCGGGCAACCGCGTGGGGAAGTTTTGCTGCGCAGCCAACATTCTTGTTCTACATGGGTGTATCAGAAGAGGTCGAGTTTTCAGAAGAGTTGCTCGCGACTGGCCGAGGAGACCCGCTTTCGGGTGTTCATGCTTGGTATGGCGGGGAAGATGTGGAGTGGTTTGCCAGAATCGAAGAGAATGATCGATTGAAAGCTCGGAAGGAACTCGATTCTGTTGAATTGAAGCAAGGTCGAATGGGGGGAGAGGCTGTTCACGAAGTTTATAAGACTTCTTATTGGAACCAGAATGGCACCCTCGTCGGGGTACGTCGTATGCGCGTGGTCAGAGTCGAACGGAGCAAAGCTCGTTCCGAAGGGAAGAACTTGGGTCTCGATGTGCCTCATCGGTACAGCGTTGAAGAGATGGCCGCAATCGATGCCGACTACGAAAGAGAATATATTCGCGGGGCGGAGCCACGTTTCTGGGAAGACGTTGAGATTGGCGAGGAGATCATTCCTCTTGTGCGAGGACCGTATACAACGACGTCATATATTCTGTTCGCGGAAGGCACAGGACCTCGTAATGATTTTCACCGTGCACATTCTGACGCTTATCAATATAGGAAGTTGCATCCGAGAGCTTTCCCATTGAATGATCTTGGCTACCCAGATACGATCGCGCGTGTTCACTGGGAGCGAGATATGGCAATCCGCGCTGGACTGCCAGAGTCTTACGACTTCGGAGGGGAACGTGTTACGTGGCTGTCGATCGCCGCCACACACTGGATGGGTGATGCTGGCTTCCTTCGACGCTTGAAGATGAAACTTCACGGTTTTTGTTTTGTGGGAGATACCGTGTGGATTCGCGGGTCAGTTGTGGCTAAGCGAATTGATGAGGGTCAACATGTAGTGGATATCGATTTGGCCGCTATCAACCATCGCTCAGAGTCCATCGCCAGTGGGACCGCGACAATCGTGTTACCTGTGCGTGGAGAGTCGACGGCACTTCTCTTGAATTGAAGTGAGATGTTGACAATGGACCGCTACCGTCTTTTTAGATAAGTGTTGCTACTCCTTGGTTTGGGGCCAACTTCACGTGGCTCACCTACTGCATTCCGGACGAATTACTTCTCGACCACGATCGCGCCCGACTTAATCAGTTCGG
This sequence comes from Acidimicrobiaceae bacterium, assembly GCA_003131665.1. Lineage (GTDB taxonomy): Bacteria > Actinomycetota > Acidimicrobiia > Acidimicrobiales > RAAP-2 > RAAP-2. The sequence goes on along the minus strand of PKWA01000005.1, from coordinate 10,219 downwards.
TGATCTGAACGGTGCTGTAGCCGAGTTCGGTTAGGAGCTCGGTGGCATCCTGTCCAAGAGATGGCGCGGCCCTTAGACCTCCGGTGCTCATCGTCGGGATAGGCCCACTGAGGTGCCTGAAAGAATCCTGCGATGGACTATCAACGGTCTGAATCAATCCGCGAGCGACCACTTGGTCATCTTCTAGAGCAGCTGCAATCTCATTTACTCGTCCGCATGAAACGTTGTGGCTCGCAAGCAGGTCCACCCAATGACCAGATGTCGCCCCCGAGAAATGCGCATTCAATTTGCTTATAAGAAGGTCGCGGTGTTTGACTCGGTTGGCATTTCCTTTGAATCTCACATCGGCGAGATTCTGATCACCAATTGCCTCGACGAGTCGATTCCNNGATTCATTGCCAACGAAGACGGAAATGTAACCATCTTGGGTTGCGAATGTCTGAGCGGGAACTAAAGATGGATGGCTTCCTTGGCTAGTACGACCGGTTGAGTGACCACCATTGAGTTCCCAAGATGCAAGATAAGTGAGCATTGACATCTGTACGTCAAAGAGGCCGAGGTCGATGTGGCGTCCACGATTTGTACGAGTCCGCTCAACCAGTGCAGCGCAAATGGCAAAGCATGCTGCCAATCCACTTGAGTGGTCAACATATGAAATGCCAGCCTTGCCCGGAGGTGTGTCGGGTTCACCAGTTAGGCTCATCACCCCGGAGATTGCTTGAATTGTGTAGTCGTACCCTGGTCTTTTTGCATAGGGCCCAGTCTCGCCGAATCCAGTTAGCGAACATGTAATCAGGCGATCATTCAGTGTCTCGAGCGACGCGTGGTCGAGCTGCAGCTTGGGCATTACGCCTGGCCTGAAGTTGTCGATAACCACGTCTGCGCTTTGAATGAGTCTCTTCAGAATGGGAAGTCCGTCGGGGTGAGCTAGTCGCAAGGCAATTGAGCGCTTCCCCCAATTGAGCGATGAAAAGTAGAGCGATTGATGCTGTTGGAAGTGAGGTCCGATTGACCTTGCCTCATCTGGTCGATCCGGATCTTCGACTTTGACGACGTCCGCGCCTAAATCTGCGAGCGCCACTGAGGCGTACGGACCTGCCAGAAAGTGACAAAGGTCGATGACGCGAATGCCTGCCAAGGGACCTTCAGCGGCGGATACTCCTTGAGCCACTATGTCTCCAGAACACGGGAAGTGACGCTCGATGATGTCGATTCGTCCTTAGATGTGTCTGGAAAGTTGCAAATGCTCCGGATGCCCGCTACTAACTCATCGATCGTTGTACCAGTTGGGTAAACCTCCTTGGCACCGACGCTGATGAGCTTTTGGCGATCTGATAATGGGATGGTGCCGCCAACTACGACATAAATGTCGTGCGCGCCATTTGCCTTTAGCCCGTTAACGACCTTCGAAGTGAGAGATATATGGGCACCGCTCAGAATGCTTAGGCCTATGACGTCAACATCTTCTTGGATGGCTACCGCAACAATCTCACTTGCTTTGTGGCGAATACCCGTATATATCACTTCAAAACCTGCGTCGCGTAGAGCGTACGCCACCACTTTGGCGCCTCTGTCGTGCCCGTCAAGTCCGGGCTTGGCAATGAGGACACGAGGCGGCATCAGAATACTGTGGGTTGTCGGAACTCGCCCCAGATCTCTTTTAGCGTTGCCACAATTTCGCCAACCGTTACGTTGGCTTTGGCACAATCAATCAACAAGGGCATGAGATTGACATCCGTTTTGCGCGCCGCAGCGGTTAGCGTCCGCAGCGATTGCTGAACCAACTCGTCGTCCCGATCCCTTCTCATCGCGGCAAGCTGCTTCCTTTGATCCTTTAGGGCCCCTTCATCCATCTCGTAACTTTGAACATCCCTGGGCACTTCGGTTGCTTGAAACACGTTGAGGCCGACGACCGGATGAGCACCTGACTCGATGGCGCGTTGCCGTCGAAAGGCTTCTTCGGCGATGAGTCGCTGAACGTAGCCATTTTCGATGGCCTTAACCATTCCTCCCTGCCCCTCAAGATCCGCCATAATTTTGACTAATTCACTGTCCATGTCGTCCGTGAGAGCCTCAACGAAGTAAGAACCTCCCAGTGGATCGACGGCTCTTGCAACACCTGTTTCATATGCCAAGATTTGCTGCGTGCGCAGGGCAAAGGTGGTTGTCTCCTCGGTTGGCAGAGCGAATGGTTCATCCCACGCAGCGGTGAACATTGATTGAACACCTCCTAGAACAGATGCCATTGCTTCATAGGCAACCCTGACAATGTTGTTCTGCGCCTGGGCCGAGTAGAGAGAAACGCCTCCACAAACACAGCCGAAGCGAAACATTGAAGACCGGTCGTCCTGAGCGTTGTAACGGTCCTTTACGATCTGCGCCCAGCGACGACGCCCCGCTCGATACTTTGCGATCTCCTCGAAAAAGTCACCATGCGTGTAGAAGAAGAAGGAGATCTGTGGTGCAAACTGATCAATGCTCAGGCGACCGCGCGAGACGACTTCATCGCAATAAGTAATCCCGTCCTGTAGCGTGAATGCCATCTCCTGCGCTGCTGTAGCACCGGCATCACGAAAGTGCGCGCCTGCTACAGAGATTGCGTTGAAGTGCGGAGTTTCGGCGGCGCAGAATTCGATAGTCTCAGCCACGAGACGAAGCGAAGGAGTGGGTGGCCAAATCCAGGTTCCACGGGATGCGTACTCTTTCAGAATGTCGTTTTGAATCGTTCCTCGAAGCAATTCTCGAGGAACGCCTTGGCGATCTCCGGCAGCAACAAAAAATGCCAGGATTATTGCCGCGGTACCGTTGATGGTGAACGACACACTTATCTGATCAAGAGGTATATCTTGAAAGAGAATGTCGAAGTCCGCAAGACTGTCGATTGCGACTCCTACGCGCCCGACTTCTTCCTCGATCTCAGGGTCGTCAGAGTCGTATCCGCATTGGGTTGGCAAATCAAAGGCTACGGACAGTCCGGTTCCACCCTGGGATAAGAGGTAACGGTATCGTTGATTGGACTCTTTGGCCGTGCCGAAACCGGCGTACTGGCGAAACGTCCACAATCGATCTCGGTAGCCTCCTTGAAAATTACCGCGGCGAAAGGGGAAATGACCAGGGACGTTAATTTCATTCTCGTAACTCGGAAGATCTTCTGGCCCGTAATATGGCTTTACCGGAATATGCCCGTCTGTCTCGAAGAACAACGGTCTAACGGTATCACTGCTCATAGTATGAAAACATAGCAACTCTTGGACGTTATGTAAACGCCTGACAACACGGAAATCTACAGGGGCCTTCTAAATGGCGGAAGTTGAAGTGGAAGTGATGGACCGTCTTGCCGTGCTCACGATTAATCGTCCAGAGAGTCGGAACGCAATCGGGCTGCGCACAATCGGTGAACTCGAGAATTGTCTGGACGACATTTTCTCTTCGACAGTTGAAGTCTTGGTGGTTACGGGTTCGGGAGAACGAGCATTTGTATCCGGCGGCGATTTGAGGGAGTTAGCCACACTGCTTGACTTTGACGCCGCAAAAAGTATGGCCACGAGGATGAGACGAGTCCTCGACAGATTGGCCGAGTGCAAAGTGCCGGTGATAGCTGCGTTAAATGGTCACGCTCTGGGTGGGGGAGCAGAGGTCGCGATTGCCGCTGACATCCGAATAGCGGCGTCTGACGTACGAATCGGATTCAATCAGGTTCGGTTAGGAATCATTCCTGCTTGGGGCGGTACTGAACGTTTGGCTGAAGTTGTGGGGCGAAGTAAAGCGTTGATGCTAGTTGCAACTGGACAAATCATCGGAGCTGCCGACGCGGAGCGAATGGGCTTGGTCGATTTGGTGGTTGACCGTACAGAATTTGAAGTCGCTTGGCGAACCATGGCGCGGGCTATAGCTGATCTCGCCTCTGGCAGTGGTCGTTCCATCAAGAGGGCCGTGGGAGCCAGTCGGCCCAACAGTCATCGCCATTCCGAGGATGAAGCAGTGACTGATTTTGCCAGACTATGGATTGCGGACGCGCACTGGCAAGCTGTCGAAGCTATGCAAACTGATGGCGGCCGAAAACCTTCACCTCCATCATAGAGTCACTTACTCCGTCGTTCGTCGAATAAGCCGAAGTGATGCGCCCAGACTTCGAGACTAAAAGGGCGCAGTGTCTCGAGTACTTATGGGCCGCTTTGAATTATTTCGGAAGTGTTGCCTTTTTAATCCTGAATTGGCCACGCATTAGATTTTGGTGTTGCAGCTAGCCACGCTAAATGGTTAGATTCGGGTAATGAGTCAAATCCCCATTTCCGATCAAGATCGAATACCTGTAGCTGGATACGATCTCGTTGACGACCTGATTGGGAAAGTTTCATTTACAGATCTCACGTACTTACTCATTACTGATGGGGACCTGCCAAATGAGGATCATCGCGCGATCATCGACGCCCTTCTGGTTACGTTTGCTGATCACGGAGTGACCCCTAGTTCACTAGCTGCACGGCTGACACTCCTAGGCGCGCCAGAGGCCTTTCAGTCAGCAGTAGCAGCTGGACTTTCCGGCGTGGGATCTCGATACTTGGGAACGCTCGAAAACAGTGCTGAGTTTTTACAAAGGGCGATCGAAGAGTCGGGCGGAGAGGACATTTCAATCCTGGCCCGCTCGCTAGTTACAAGGGAAAGAGCCGCTGGAAGATTTATTCCAGGTTTCGGGCACCCGGAGCACAAACGGGGCGACCCACGTGTCCCAAGACTTATTGAAGTCACCAAACGACATGGGGGATTTGGAGTTCACTGTCAGTTACTGCTTGAAGTGGGCAACGCGATTGCGGAGGACCTCCGCCGTAGCTTGCCGCCCAACGCCGCAGGCTTTGGTGGTGCGATGATCTCGGATCTCGGATGGCCACCAGCGTCGGCTCGAGGCATTGCGCTTATCGCCCGGACCGCTGGACTCGTCGGGCAGCTTCTCGACGAACAGCGGAAGCCAACGGCTCAGTTGATTTGGGATGGCCTGCGAGATCGCGAGTCTCGGTAACCGTCCAACCAACAGCTTCGTGAACTGTCGACGTCATAAAAATCTGAGAGCCACAAGTCAAATCGCGAACAGACATGAAGTCGGCGCCGCAATATCTGTCAACGCCCGAAGAGCAAAGTATTGACTTTCTTTCCACGCAACCAGGGCGCCTGAAGCTGGAGAATTTGACATCTACAAATGCGGAGTTTTCTTACTCCAAACCGGATTCGTGAGATCCTTACGGCGTGCTGGCCCTAATATCGCTCGAGACAAAAATTGGGAAGGTCCTGCCTTGGCTGACTACGTAATCCAGCCAGACGATGTCCCCAATATTTGGCATTGCTGAACCGTGGCGAAGATTACTAAGCAGTCGTGCACCGTCCGTCTCCACGTAAGCAACAGTGTACGGGGCTGGTGCCCCAGCCCCCGTGACTTCGCTCTTGACGATCACGCTATAGGTGAACAAAACTCCTTGACTGGATGTCTCGCACCATCGCATCGGGGAATGACAAACGGGACAATAGTCACGTAGAAGATATGAATTTATGCCACAAATATCACAGCGGCGATAAGAGAGTTGACGATTGGCGCACAGGTCCCACCATTCGTCCAGCAGAGTTGACTCGTCGCTCACGCTCTACCCAGCACTAAAACACCGGAAGCGTGTCGTGAATCGATTGTGCCTCCCACTCCGATGGCGACACCTAAACGGGCATTCGGAACCTGTCGAGCTCCGGCTTCGCCCCGGAGTTGACGAACAAGTTCGACAATGAGAAACACGCCGCGCATGCCCGGGTGATTGGTTGCCAAACCCCCGCCATCCGGATTTGTGGGGAGGCTCCCGTGCGGGCCGAGCCTTCCACCCTCCACGAATGGGCCCCCCTCACCTTTGGGACAAAACCCAGCATCCTCTAAAGCAGTTATGACCGTGATCGTAAATGAGTCATACACCGTGCATAAGTCCATTTCATNNACGCGTCGCTCGCTGCAAGTTTCACGGCCGTGGTCGTAAATGGAACCTTGCTGACGACGTCGCGGTGAACGGTGTGTTCCCCGGCGCCCAGAATACGAATTGCCGGCCTCGCAACATCAGTAGCTAAATCTTCTCTGGCAACAATGACAGCCCCACCACCGTCGGTGATAACGCAACACATCGGCAGAGTCAACGGATCAGCGATTCTCGGTGCTGCAAGTATGTCGGCGACAGTGAGAAGTTCCCTCCGAACCGAGGTTTCATTCAACTGAGCCCACTCACGAGCTGATACCGCTGGGGCCGCGAGTTGTTCAAGTGTCGTCCCAAACTCATACATGTGGCGACGGGCAAACATGCCGTACCGCGAACTCACGGTTGGTCCATACACAGTTTCGCGCTCTTCGGAGATCTCTTGAAGTACACCCCCGGTGCCAATTGCCACACGCATCGATCGGCTCAGACTGCCATAGACAATGAGCGCCGCACGACATTTTCCAGCACGGATTGCCGCCACGGCGTGGAGCACACTTGCGAGACCCGTCGTCCCTCCAATGCGCGTTGAGTCCGTCCAACGAGGTTCAATCCCCAAATGTTCGGCCAGGGTAAAAGCCGGAACCAATCCGGGTAAATTGGACAAGAACAGACCATCGATATCTGAAACGTCGATCCCTGCGTCCACAATTGCCCCACGAGACGCTTGCTCAAATACATTGATGAGGTTCTTGTTGGGTATTACGCGTTCAGGCAACTCGTATGCGCCAACGATAACCGCGTCCACCACCGTACTCCTTGCGGTTAGAGGGCAACCTTATTCTGAATTCGTAAAATGTCACTGCTAGGTTATCATTCGTCGCTTGCCCAAGCTGATCCTCGGAATGCGAGAATACGCCAACGCCGGGTCTCAGAAGCAGCATCGAGTCGTAGTCCAAATGGGAATGCCCGAACTTGTCAAGTTTTGCGTCCCAAAAAATTGCCCGGAGCTTCTTCTCCATTGGTCCGGGCATGAGCGACCCACCTGTAATCATGGAATCACTTTCTACGTCCGGCGTGAAGCGGTTCACCCGGGAAATAGGTTTGAAGTAATCATGAACCCTCACGCAATCTCTAGAGGTCCCACCGGTGTTCCTGCAGGAAGCCGTCTGGGACACGGCTCGTGGCTGCGTGAAGCCAATGCGACGCAGAAGGCGTATTTGCTAGTTCGACTCGGGACCTACAAAAGTCCCCAACGAGGTTGGTACGAGATGGATCTCCCTCCCGCGAGGACTGCCTCAACCATTCGCTCGGGTTTGTGATTCCACAGAAGCAGTTCTTGGCCGTTCACTTCAATGACCAAGGTGCCGTCATTTCGACTCTGGATAAAGAGTCCGGGAGAAGGTTCACGCTCACTGTCGTTCAAGGCCTTGTTGATTTGGATCCAGTGAGGAGTATGACCGGGCTTGAACCGCCCGCACATCGTGGGTGGACGAATCGTTGACATATTTCCCTCCATCGCATGGCGTTCGCACCTTGCTGAAGTAGGTTGCGGCGAAGTCGTAGGGCGATGTCCCTCGATCGCTCTTGATGTTGAGATTCAATATAGCTGGCGGGTAATTCGTACAGTCTCGAGGGGAGCCGAATCAAGGCGGGGACTGCTGTCCGTCTGGTTGACGTTTTGACTTGCGATTATCGACCTTCGGCATTCCGTGACGTTGAGGAAATGGCAATTGACTGGTTTCGAAGGCAACCTGAAGCATGTCCCGAACTTTCGCGGAATAACGTGGGCCGCCCAGGTCTCGACCCCAGCACCTTGGGAGTCCTTCTACCTAATCCAGGGACATTGTTAGACGTCCAAACCTGCTGGTCAATCGAGGTGGACCGTTCGCCGACGTTCACTGAAATGTTCCCAAGTTTGATCCATTGGCTAGACGATTTGCTAGACAAAAGTTCGTACTCCGGTCTAGCCAATATTCGTTTCGAAGCAAACGACGGTGCCGTGAGCGAGTTTCGCAGCGAAATTAACTAGGTGTGGAATAGCCAATGTTATCGATCTACGGAGTTCGAATTATCCCAGCCGCGCTAAACGCGCCCGGATAGGGGACGGCGCGCTGCATTAGATATCTGTGTCACAATAACTATACGCGTATAGTTATTTTATGCCGAGGAAACCGATTCAGGAATGGGAGCGCCGGCGAGGCCTTGCGCTCGGATCTTTGTTGGTGAAACGACGGAATACATTGGCACGGAGTGCGGAACACGTCGCCGTTGAAGCCGAGATCTCAGTCGAAACGATCCGCCGACTCGAAAGGGGACAAATCCCCAATCCGGGAGTATTCACCGTCGCAGCGCTGTCGCGCGCGCTTGGACTCGGTATGGACGAACTGCTTGGTCCCTTAGAAAGCAAACGAAAATGGAGGAAGAAGTGATGATTAAACCTGTTCTGAGCCCTGTTCGAGACCCTTACTGCGGCCGGTGGAGTTGGGAGTCCTTACAGTTCGACGTTGACTCCAGATCTTGGAGGGTTGAGTGGGGCAGGTTCGATGCATTCGGTTCCCCCGCCTATTGGGTCAACGAAACAGTTCGACGGGGGTACGAAAACGAAATTGATCGTGGAGCTTGTCAAGGCGACTTGGAATCGGTCGTCGCATTCTGTTTGTTAGGTGGATATGGCGTTAGTTACGAGATGGCTTCTGAAGCTCACTCCGCTGTTATGGAGATATTGCACTCGTCTGAGAACGTAAGTACAGAGTTGCTCGAGAACCGTCTGCGCGAGCCGCTCGATTCGGGACGTCGGTATCGCTTTCCAGGTCAGCGCTCTCGAAGGATTGCGTCCGCGGTTCGATTGATCCGGGGACGCACCCTCCCGCAAAATGCTGAGCAGCTTCGGACAGCCTTGCTGACGTTCGAAGGAGTGGGTCCCAAGACATCCGCTTGGATCGTTCGTAATTATCTTGGCAGCGACGACGTGGCGATAATTGATATCTGGCTAGTTAGGGCCCTTGCGCGGGTTGGGATCTTCCCGGGCGAATGGAACGTCGCGCGCGACTACGACAAGTTAGAGAGTGCATTCCTCTCATTTGCGAGACAGGGCCGCGTTCGACCATCAGCACTCGACCTATGTATCTGGAGCGAAGCCCGGCGTTACCCATACTTGATTTCGTGAGAGACTTGAGTTAACCAAGAAAGTGGGACGCGTGGGAGGATCAGGTGACAAGTATCGGCCTCATGCCGAGACGCTAGGCGGAGAAGGCCGCGGTAACGAGCGCGACTGCGCGCAGATCCGATTTCTAACAACGTTGCAGCAGGCGACTAGCGCGCCTGTCCATGACGTGGGTGATCTGCTTGAGTTGCTTCGGATTCCATCGGGCGAACTCTTCGTTATCGGCGCGGTTGATGACGACGGCGTAATTGTCGGAACGGTGATTGAAGAGCTCGCGGATCTGCTTCGGTGCACTGCGTCGGGATTTGTTTTCGTCGCTGAGGTGGAGAGTGTCGACCATGGGATACATCATGTTCGCGTCAGGCCATCCGCGATTGAAGGGGCGCTACGATACTCCTGCCAGCTGCCTAATGTGGTTGCCAGCGACCCTCAACGGCTGGTACTCCAGCCGAATACAGTCTCGCCGACAGCCGAGGTTTTGCTCGGGGATTTTCCTCTGACTCGCGCCAACATTTGCGAGCTTCGCTCATTGCTTCGAGTTGGGGTCAACATCGTCGGCGAAGTAGATGCGCAGGGAACGTTGTTCCTCAGCCAAGCGTGATAGTCGTCGGTGGGATCTACGAGGAGATCTGTCACGAACCGGTTGTTGAATGGGTCTTCGGCTCGGGGACGCGCGCGACTGCTATCGCTCGAAGCTCGGTGGAGGCATTCATTTCCGCCTCGGACCCAGATTCACTTGGCGTCGCACGCGCCGCACTAGGGGGAGATATTGAAGTTCGTGCCGACCTTCGAGAGCGTCCAATCGGGTTCGTATACGACACGCCCATCTCGGCGAATCGCCTATACGGCCAGCCGAAGCAACAGGGAGAGATGCTCGCCGTTGAAGCGGATCAGGTGCTCGCATTCGGACTGGTTGAAGTGCCACTTAATATCCGTGCGAGACAGCTAGTCCTCGATCCACAGCACTCAATATCGGTCGCTGAGATCCAGACGCAATGCGTTGCAGACGATCTCGTTGTGGTTGCGAATGTCGCGGAAGTCCGAAAACTGGGTGCTTCTCGCGATGCGGTCGTGGCGGCACGGAGGCTACTTTCCTCCACACATGCATCGGTCG
>PKWA01000065.1 GCA_003131665.1 Acidimicrobiaceae bacterium | reverse complement strand
TGGCTAGCCCCGTTTCCTCGTCAATACCTAATTCGCGGTCGTTGCTCGGCGCGGCGAGCAGTTCCAGTGCGACCGCAACGCTGAGCGAGTCCGGCTCGGTCGCTTCGGGAATGGACGCCCGGTCGTCGCCGTGCACGAGGTAGGGACCGTAGCGCCCCGAGCGCACGGACACCTCAACGCCGTCGGGCGCGGTGCCGAGCAACAACGAGTTGATGGCCGCAAAATCGAACTCGTGCTGTTCGTGGGTCACGTACTCGAGCCCACGTTTGGCGAGTTCAGTCTGCGCGTTGGGATCACCAAAGTAGAACCGCCGCAACCACGGCTCGAGGTCCTGGGTGCCCTGGGCAATCTCGTCGAGCTGGTCTTCCATGGCGGCGGTGAACTGNNGCGCGAAAGGCCGGCACGAGCGACTTGCCCTTCTTCCACACGTAACCGCGTCGGTCGATCGTCTTCATGACCGACGCGTAGGTCGACGGGCGACCAATGCCGAGGTCCTCGAGTTTCTTGATGAGCGTGGCTTCGGAGTATCGATCGGGCGGCTGGGTGTCGTGGCCCTTGGCTTCGGCACCCTCGACGGGCACGACCTCGCCTTCACTTAAAGCAGGCAGGATTCGCTCCTGGTCNNAGTTCGGCCTCGGGGTCGTCCATGCCCTCGACGTACGCCCGGCGAAATCCCGGGAACTCGATGCGCAGGCCGGTCGCGCTCAGACCGGCCTCGATGTTGCCGCCTAATTCCGAGATACCCGCCAGCGTGGTCGTCAGGCGCACCTTGTCCTGGGTGAGACGCGCGTCGACCATCTGAGAAGCAATGGTCCTCTTCCAGATGAGGTCATAGACCGCGAGTTCGTCACCGCCCAATTGGCCCTGAGCTTCGTCGAGTGAGCGGAAGCTCTCTCCGGCCGGGCGAATAGCCTCGTGGGCCTCTTGCGCATTCTTCACTTTTCGGTCGTAGCGGCGCGGTGAGTCGGACACGTAGTCGTCGCCGAACATCNNCTGCTCGTAGAGGCGCTGGGCCGCGCGCATGGTGCGCTCGGGGTCGAAGCGCAGCTTGCGGCTCGCTTCGATTTGCAGCGACGACGTCATGAACGGCGGCTGGGGCCTCTGCGTGCGCGGCGTCGAGGCAATCGACACGATCGTGACGTCCGCACCCAGCAGACCGGTGGCGACGGCGGTGGCGGCCGCTTCGCTCAGTATCTGCACGCTCGCCTTGGCGTCGAGCGCTCCCGACGCGTCAAAATTCTTGCCGGTCGCCAGCGACGCGCCGTTCACGGTCTCCAGAGTTGCTTCGAACGCGGCGGTTTTGGCCCGCAACGTCGCGGTGACGTCGAACCACGTCGCCGACGTGAAGGCCATGCGTTCGCGCTCACGTTCGCAGACCAGTCGAATGGCGACTGACTGGACCCGCCCGGCCGAGCGGGCCTTGTCGACCGCGCGCCACAAGACGGGCGAGACTTCGTAGCCGACGAGCCGATCGAGGAATCGACGACCTTCCTGGGCGTCGACCAGTCGCAGGTCGAGTTCGCGCGTCTCGCTGACCGCCTTAGCGATCGCGGCCGGCGTGATCTCGTGAAAGACCATGCGTTTGACGGGAACCTTGGGGTTCAACACCTCTTGAAGGTGCCAAGCGATGGCTTCGCCCTCGCGGTCTTCGTCGGTGGCGAGGTAGAGCTCGTCGACCTCCTTCAAAGCCGCCTTCAATTCCGCGACAATCTTCTTCCGATCGTTCGAGACGACGTAGACCGGTTTGAAGTGATCGTTGACGTTGATACCCAGTCGCGCCCACTTTTCGCCCTTGACCGAGGCGGGTATGTCGGCGGCACTTTGGGGCAAGTCGCGAATGTGCCCGATAGAAGGCTTGACGATGTAGTCCGGGCCAAGCATGCTTTGAATGCGGGTCGCTTTCGCGATGGACTCAACGATGACGAGCGCTCGGGCCATGCTCACCACCTCTCAGGTCTCTCACGGCGTGACACACTATCGCCACGTCGCGCCATCGCTACACAAGTTAGACAGGTCCGGCGTCCTCGCCACGCGATGGCGACGATTCCAAACCTCGCGAGTGACACAATCTCCAGGCGGGCACTGCGAATTGACGGGTCGCCAAGCCTTAATGCTCGCCCTGGGGTCCGGCGACGATTTCGTACTGGGGATTAAGGATTACGGCTTCACGTCGAAGTGACGTCACGGTTCCTTTCACCATGAGTCGCGTGCCTCGCTCGATACCGGGGACGTTCGTTCTTCCTTGAAAGACCAGCGTGATCGAACCGCTGTTGTCGGCGATGACGCAACGAAGTTCGTGTACGCCGCTCTCGTTGCCAATGGCCATGGAACGAACTCGTCCAGCGATCTCGACGAACTGTCGTTCCACGAGTCCGCCAATCGGCGCGGCGCTGCCCGAGAGCGCGGCGAGCTTAACGTCGGCGGCGAGATGGGCGTCCTCTCGCACCCCACCGCGCGTGACTTCGTCACTTACCGGCTCTTCTTTGAGTGCGCCGACAGGAACTTTGCGACGTAGCGCGCGATACGGGATGATCGTCGCGGCGGTACGCGGCACGTGCATCACCGCGCTCGCCATCGTGTCAGCGGTGCGGTCGTGCAGCAGTCGCTGCAGGCTCGAGACGAAACCTCGGCGGGGCAAGATCACCATGCAAAAGACGTCGGGATCACGCACGGCGTCAGCGACCAGTTCTAACGCGGCCCGGTCAACGCGCCGGTCCTCACACTCCATGACCTCGAGACTGATGCTCTCTGAGGCGGTGCCCGGAGCGCCCCAGCGTGATTCCAGGAGCTTGGTCACCATGGGGTCGATGTCAAAGTGCACCGCGCGTACCGAGTAGGGATTCAACGAGTTGCAGTAGAGCAGCGCCCGTTCGGTCGGTAGGTCGTAGTTGTCGACGAAGACGATGACACGATTCATACGAATATTCATCGACGTCTTGCCGACGTTGGCCTCGAAGGCCTTCTCTTCTCGCTCGTACTGGGTATGGAAGCGAATGAGGCTGTAGTACATGATGGGTCCCACCACGACGATAATCCACGCACCCTCGGTGAATTTGGCCAGCACGAAGATCACCACGACGATCGAGGTCACGGTCGCCGAGAGCGCGTTGATAAAGACCCCGCGGCGCCAGTGACCGCTCTTTTCTCGTAGGTGGCGCGCGACCATACCGGCCCCGGCCAAGGTGAAACCGGTGAAGACGCCGATCGCGTAGAGCGCGATCAGGGCGTTGACTGAGGCGTTAAAGGCGATGATCAACACCAACGACACCACACCGAGTACCAGAATGCCGTTGGAGAAGGCCAGGCGGTGTCCGCGTTTGGTGAGTTGGCGCGGGAGGTACTTGTCGGTCGCCACGTAGTTCGCCAGGAATGGAAAGCCGTTGAACGATGTGTTGCCGCCCGTGAAGAGAATGAGCACGGTCGCGAACTGGACGACGAAGAAGATGTAGTGACCGACGCCGTGCGTGCCAAAGATGTCGAGTACTTCTTGACCGACGACCGTCGGCGAGCCCGCGGCGTAGGGAATCGCGTGGGTCCAGTGCGCGAGCAGCGTGGTGCCCACGAGCAAAAAGGCGAGAATCGAGGACATCACGACGAGGGTCTTGCGCGCGTTCGGCGACTCGGGGCGGCGAAAACTGCCCACGCCGTTGGAGATGGCCTCTAGACCGGTCAGCGACGATCCGCCGTTGGCGTACGCGCGCAGCAAGGTAAGAAACGCCAAGCCCATCAAGAGCCCGCTGCCCTGATGGCCGAAGCGCCCCTCCACCAACAACTTGGTCGCCGGTTGGGGGATCATGTGCAAGGTGCCAGCGAACTTCTTGTAGTAGCCGATAAGAATTGTCGCGCCCAGCGCGACGACGTAGAAGTACGTCGGTATGGCGAAGTAACTGCCGGCCTCGCGCAGACCGCGCAGATTGCCAAAGATCAAGACGAGCACGACGGCGACCGTAATAAATAAGGTGCCGTTGCCCAGCAGCGGGAACGAGTCCTTCAGCGAGGGAAACGCGGTGGTGAGTGCGGCGGTACCGGCCGAGCACTGCACCGCGACGGTCACGGTGTAGTCGATGAGCAGAGCGACCGCCGCGATCTGGGCGACTTTCGGTCCAAAGTTGTCGCGCGCGACGACGTAGGAACCCCCGGCCGTGGTGTAGTACTTGATCACGTCGAGGTACGACGTCGTCACAAAGAACAGCACGCCGATGATCACGAACATGATGGGCACGACCAGCGCGAAGGCCGCCAGCCCGATATAGGGCGTCATCTGGGTCAGAATCTCTTCGGTACCGTAGGCCGATGAGGAGATGCAGTCCGGAGCCAGTACGCCAAGCGCGATCGCGCGATTAAGGCGCTCGCCACCGAGTTGTTCGGTGACCAGAGGCTTGCCGAGGACCAATCGCTTCAGTCGATAGCCCCACGACTCGGGGTAGAACTTGACCAAATTTGCGTGTGACGTCAGAATCGGCGCGCGTTTCGCGGCGGGTTGATCCTCTGCGGGCACGAAGTTGATACTAAGCCACTCCCCTCCGCTCTTAACTGCTCTACGACGCGTACCGTTGGAGAAGTTGCGGCCAAAAGCCCTGATGTGGTCTGATGAGAGCGTGCACGTCATCGTCATCGGCTGTGGCCGAGTGGGTTCCGAACTGGCCATGGAACTCTCCGAAGAGGGGCACTCGGTAGTAATCATCGACAAAAACCGCGACAGTCTTCGCCGTTTGACTCACTACCACGGCAAGACGATCATCGGCTCGGGCTTCGACCGCGACGTCCTCTTCCAGGCCGAAGCGAACACCGCCGACGCCCTGGCGGCGGTCACCAGTGGGGACAACTCCAATATTCTCTGCGCCCGCATCGCCCGCGATCACTACAACATCAAGAACGTGGTGGCGCGCATCTACGACCCGGCGCGCGCCGACATCTACATGAAACTCGGCATCCCCACCGTGGCGACGTCGCTGTGGACGACCCAACAGGTCAAACGCTGGCTGATGCCGGCCGACGACTCCATCGAGTGGACCGACACCGGCAACACGATCCACTTGGTCGAGCGCATCGTGCCAGACGCGCTGGCCGGCAAACCGGTCACCAGCTTCGACGTGGGTGAACACGTGAGACTGGTGGGCCTCATCCGAGGCGGCCAAGGCCGCGTCAACATCGAGGGCCTCTTCGCTCAAGAAGACGACATTCTCGAATTCCTCGTCACCAGCGAAGGACTGAGCAAACTGCACTCGTTGCTCGAGGTGGGTTCGCCGTGAAAATCGTCATCGCCGGAGGGGGATCGGTCGGAACCTCGATTGCGCTGGACCTCATCGATCGCCACCACGACGTGACGTTGATGGAAAAGACGACTGGGACCGCCGAACGGCTCAAGAGCCAGCTGCCCGGGGTGACCGTGATGGCGGCCGACGCCTGCGAGTACGCCAGTCTGACCGCGGCGGACGTTCGAGGCGCCGACGTGATGATCGCCGCCACCGGCGACGACGAGGACAACTTGGTGATCAGTTGGCTCGCCAAACAAGAGTTCGGCGTACCGCGCGTGATCAGCCGTATCAACAACGCTCGCAACGAGTGGCTCTTCAACGAGAGTTGGGGCGTTGACGTGTCGGTCTCGACGCCCGCGCTCATTACCTCTTTGGTGGACGAAGCAGTGGAGGTCGGCGCGATCATCCAACTGATGCCACTCGCCCACGGGCGCATGCAGTTGATTGAGGTAACGCTCAGCGCACAGGCGCCCGCGGTGGCACAAAATCTCACCCTCGACGAACTTCGCCTGCCTGACTCCTTGCGGGTCGTTGCCGTCGTGCGCAACGAGCAGCCGTTGGTGCCCTCGTCGGCGATGCACTTTCTCGAGCTCGACCACGTCGTGTTGATGGCGCGCGTCGACGCCACGCAAGACTGCGCCGCCGCTTTCATCGGTTAGTGGCGCTACGACTTTGCAGTCGTGCGGACCTAACATAAAGGTGTGCGCGCGGCCTTCTTCGATTTAGATAAGACGGTCATCGCCAAGTCATCGCTGGTAGCACTGGGTCCAGAACTCCACGCACGAGGACTCTTGCACCGGCGCACGCTGATCCGTGCCGGGATCGGCCATCTCTGGTTTCAACGATTCGGCGCCGACGAAAAGCGCCTGAACCGGGTTCGAGAAAGGGTGCTGAAACTGACCCGAGGCTGGGACCAAGACGAGGTGCGCCAGATGGTCAAAGAGACCATCAATGAAGTCATCGAGCCGTTGATCTACGCCGAGGCCCTGGAACTGATCGACGACCATCTCGACCAGGGCGACGAGGTCTATCTGGTGAGCAGCGCGCCAGCTGAGATCGTCGAGCCTTTCGCCGAACTTCTTGGCATGACCGGGGCCATCTCGTCGCGTGCCACCATCGACGCGAACGGCAAGTTCACTGGAGCGATGGACTTCTTCGCCCAAGGCGAAAACAAGGCCGTGGCGATACGCGCATTGGCCAACATGCGAGGGATCGATCTCGACGAGTCCTTCGCGTACTCCGACTCAGAGACCGACGTCCCGATGTTGATGGTCGTGGGACATCCCTTCGCGGTGAACGCGGACCGCCAACTCGCCAAAACCGCCCACGACCATCAGTGGCCACTGCTGAGCTTTAGCCATCCGGTGACCGCCCTCAGCCGTTCGAAGTCCCACACGCCGTTTCTCGTCAGCGCGGTCATCGTCGGCGCGGCCGCCCTACTCGGAGGGGCGCGATTACAACGTCGCTAAAGCGTTAAGAGATCGCGCGCGCCGGTGTCCGATGATGGGTGACGCAACTTGCTCATCGCCCGGGCCTCAATTTGGCGAATGCGTTCGCGCGTGAGATTCATCTCGGCACCCACGTCTTCGAGCGTGCGAATCTCGCCGGCGCCGTCGAGTCCAAAGCGCATGCGCAGAATCTTCTGCTCACGTTCGTCCAGGGGCTGCAGCAACTTCTCAATCGCGGCCGGCATCATCTTCACCGCGGCCACGTCAAAGGGTGACTCGGCCGAGCGGTCCTCGACGACGTCACCGAGTTCGGCGTCACCGTCTTCGCGCAAAGGCTCAGAGAGCGAGATCGGCTCGGAGCGAAAGCGTAGCGCCTCGATGAGCTTGTCTTCGGGCATCTCGCACTCTTCGCAGAGCTCTTTGATGGTGGGTGGACGGCCAAACTTCAACTCGAGACGCGACTGGGCCTTTTGCACTCGGGCCAACGTGTCACCGGCGTGCACCGGGAGTCGAATGGTTCGCCCGGTATTGGCGATGCCGCGGGTGATNNATCCACCACGTGGCGTAGGTCGAGAACTTAAAACCCTTGCGCCAGTCGAACTTCTCCACGGCGTGCATCAAACCCAGGTTGCCCTCTTGAATGAGGTCCAACAGCGGCAGACCCGAGGCCTGGTACTTCTTCGCGATCGAGACCACGAGGCGAAGATTGGACTGTACGAAGTCCCGTTCGGCCTGATCGCCACGGTGCGCAGCGCGCTTTAAGGCCTGCTTGCGGCTCGGGGTCAGCTTGATCTTCTTGTTCACTTCGGACGCCTCAATCTCGTCCTTGGCTTCGCGACCCTCTTCGATCGTCTGAGCGAGGCGAACTTCGTCGTCTTTGGTCAACAGGGTGTACTGGCCAATGTCGGACAGGTAGAGCCGAACGAGGTCCTCGTCGTCACGGTCTATACGGTCTTTAGCCATGGTTCCTCTTTGGGTGCGCGATCAGGTCCGGAGACTCCGGCATCTGTAGTTATACGGAGGTACGCAACTTAGCGGGAAATGCCGAAACTTTCAGCGTTTCCCGTCGCGTCGAGGGTCGTCGAAAGGCTGTGGGCGCGTTCTTGCCAGTTGGGGTCCTCAATGGGGGCAAATCTCTGTGCCACGTCGCCGACGGCGCGGATCTCTCGAACGAGAACACGTGAGGCGAGGTCGAGTACTTCCAGCGCGGACTCGTCGAGAGTGCCTTCGCTACGTGCGTCGAGCAACGACACGAGCACTCGGGGCCCCACGACCATCGCCATGGCGAACAGGACCATCGCGCCCGAGTCGTCGCTCTCGACGGCCCGGCGAAGGACGTCTTCTAACGCCGGAAGCGGTGGGCTCGACACCTCTCCGAGGTACTCGCGAAAACATAGGGCCACCTCGCCCACGGCGCGGGCCATTTCGTAGGTGCGAACGACGTAGGCGTCGTTGGTGAGCGTCGGCGCGCTCTCGCCTAAGACCAGGTAGGTCGTGTCAAAACACGAAAAGAGGTGCGCCATGGTGTCGCGCGAGGAGGTCATCAGTTCTCGGGGCGAAACGCGTTCGTGATCGGCATTCTTCGATCACGACCAAAGGCCTTCTTCGTGATGCGCACCCCGGGCGGCATCTGGCGACGTTTGTACTCGCTTTGATCAACGAGCCGAGTAATGCGCGTCACCAGCGCACGGTCGAAACCGAGCGCGATGATCTCCTCGGCGGTGGCGTCTCGTTCGACGTAGAGCTCGAGCAGAGGATCGAGCGTCTCGTACGGGGGCAGCGACTGATCGTCGCGCTGGTCGGGTCGTAACTCGGCCGAAGGAGCCTTGGTCAGGACCGCCGCCGGTATGGGCTCGGGATCGCCGTCACGTCGAGCGACCTCGTTGCGATAGCGACATAGTTCATAGACGAGGGTCTTGGGCACGTCCTTGATCACCGCGAAGCCGCCGGCCGAGTCCCCATAGAGCGTGGAGTAGCCCACCGCCATCTCGGACTTATTGCCGGTCGTGAGCACAATGGCCCCCGTGGCATTCGAGATCGCCATCATCAGCACTGCGCGAATCCGCGACTGAATATTTTCATCCGTCACTCCTGCCGGCTCGCCGTCCAAGACGTCGGCGAGGGCCGTCGAGAAGATCTCGTGCTCCCCCTCGATGGGCAAGGTGGTGATGTCGATATCGAGCCGACCCGCGAGATCGAGCGCGTCCAAGACCGAATGATCGGACGAGTAACGACTGGGCATTGAAAAACCCCGCACGGCCTGCGCGCCCACCGCGTCGACGGCGATCGAGGCGACCAGGGACGAGTCGACCCCTCCCGAGAGGGCGACGATGGCTTCTCGAAAACCGTTCTTTCGCAAGTAGTCGCGCGTGCCCATGACGAGAGCCTGGTAGATCTCTTCGACCTCGCTGAGTACGTCTTCAAGGTGGTTGACGTGCGACGCTCGAGTGTGCGACTCGTCCCGGGCGTAGAGCGTCTCGAGGGGGACGCCCGCTGACGAAGGGCGCGCCTCGAGTTCACAGATCAAGAGTTCTTCACCAAAGGCCCTCGCGCGCGCCACAACCTCACCCTGGGCGTTGACGGCCATGCTCTGACCGTCAAAGACGAGTTCGTCTTGGCCCCCGACCAGATTGACGTACGCGATCGGGCAGTTCGTCTCCAGGGCGCGCTCGCGCAACATGGCCTCGCGCTCTTCTCGGCGCCCGCGCGCGTAGGGCGACGCGTTCGCCACTACGAGCAGCGTCGCGCCTTCACGAGCCAGTGCCGCGGCGGGACCGTTGCTCGTCCACACGTCCTCACAGACCAAGAGACCAACCGCGACACCCTGCACGTTCACAATGGTCTGGGCGCCCACGCCCGGATCGAAGTAGCGCCGCTCGTCAAAGACGTCATAGTTCGGCAGTAACCGCTTCGTCGCGGTCGCGACGACACCTTCGTCGCCGAGGGCGACGAGGACATTGGCGATATGGCCCCGTCGGACCTCGTCGTCCAAGAGCCGCACCGCGTCGCGACCGTCACTCGACGGGGCCAGCGTGACGCCGAAGGCTCCCTCGGGGGCAACCGTGCCCACCAATATCGGCGGCAGATTCTCCGTCTTGGCCAGGTCGTTTAGGGCCTGGGCGCTGGCCTCGATGAAGCCCTCTTTTAACAACAGGTCCTCGGGCGGATAGCCCATCAGTGAGAGTTCGGGCGTCACCACGAGATCGGCTCCCACTAGGGCGGCCTGGGCGCGAAATCGTCCCAGGGTCTCGACGTTCTGAGCGAAACCGCCGACGACCGCGTTCATCTGCGCCAGGGCGATTCGAAGCGTAGCCACGAAGTAAAGCCTAATGGCGTGCGTTCATGTTTCCCAAGGGACTCAAGGTTTCACACGCCCTTAACAGAACTCGCGGTTCTAGGGGTCGTCGAGCCACCAGACTGGGGGCGATCGCGTAAGCACGCGACGACACTTTGTAAGGAGCAGCGTTGTCGTATCAGGCTGAGTACATCTGGATAGACGGGACCGAGCCGACTCACAAGCTACGGAGCAAGACCAAGATCGTCGCCGACGCGAAGAAGCCACCCATCTGGGGATTCGACGGCTCCAGCACGAACCAGGCCACCGGTTCGCACTCGGACTGCGTGCTACGACCGGTCTTTATCTGCCCCGATCCCCTGCGTGGGCCCAAGGACCTGTTGGTGATGTGCGAAGTGCTGAACAACGACATGACTCCACATCCCACCAACGCTCGCGCCCACGCGGTGGAGATCGCGAAGAAGTACGCGAGCTTCGAGCCGATGTTCGGCATCGAGCAGGAGTACACCTTCTTTCAAGATGGCCGCCCCTACGGGTGGCCCGCGGAGGGTTTCCCCGCGCCCCAGGGTCCCTACTACTGCGGGGTCGGGGGCGACAAGATGCCCGGACGCGACATCGTCGAGGCCCACACGCTGGCGTGTCAACGCGCGGGTATCGGCATTGAAGGGACCAACGCCGAAGTCATGATGGGCCAGTGGGAGTTCCAGGTGGGCATACTCGGACCCGTTGCGATCGGTGACCAACTCTGGACCGCGCGCTGGATTCTCGAGCGCATCGCCGAGGAGTTCGACGTCGACGTGAGTTTTGACGCGAAGCCCATTAAGGGTGACTGGAACGGCGCGGGCGCACACACGAACTTCTCGACCAAGCAGATGCGCGCCGCCGGCGGCTTGAGCGCCATCGTTGCCGGTGCCGAAGCGCTGGGCACGCGCGTGGAGGAACACATCAAGGCGTACGGGGTGGGCATCGAAGAGCGCCTCACGGGCGCGCACGAGACCCAACACTGGTCCAAGTTCTCCTACGGCGTCTCGGACCGCGGCGCCTCAGTACGCATTCCCGCGGCCGTCGCGGGTGCGAAGCGCGGTTACCTCGAAGACCGACGACCCAACGCCAACATCGACCCTTACGTCGTGTCGAGTTTGATCACTGAGACGATCTGTCGCGCCGCGACGAAGTCGCCTGGGAAGAAAAAGGTGACGAAGAAGGCGCCGGCGAAGAAGAAGGCCGCCAAGAAAAAGGTGACGAAGAAGGCGCCGGCGAAAAAAGCACCCGCGAAGAAGACGCGCGCGCGTTAACGCACGAGCCCAAAAGCCCGCCGCTGGGAGGCGGCGGGCTTTTTGGTTTCTCAGTCAAATCGCCGGTTACGAGAGAAAGTGCGAGAATGACCAACATGCAAAGCCAGGCCCAGTACGTACTGCGTACCGTCGAAGAACGCGGCGTGCGCTTTGTGCAGCTCTGGTTTACCGACGTGCTCGGACGTCACAAGGCCTTTCACGTCACGCCGGCAGAACTCGAAGACGCGCTCGACCAGGGAATGACCTTTGACGGCAGCGCCATCGACGGGTTTTCGAGAACCACCGAGTCCGACCTCCTGGCTCGACCAGACCTCACCACGTTTCAGTTGCTGCCCTGGTACGAACGCGGCGCCGGGGTGGCGCGCGTCTTTTGCGACATCGTCAACATTGATGGCACGGCCTTTGAGGGGTGCCCGCGACAACAACTCCGTCGCGTCCTCGACGAGGCACGGGCCAAGGGGTTCACGTTTTTCGTCGCGCCCGAGATGGAGTACTTCTACTTCGCCGACTTAGACCCCGCGACCGGTCCCGTGCCCCTCGACACGGGCAGTTACTTTGACCTCCTGCCCGACGACACGCCCAGTCAACTGCGGCGCCAGACCGTCTTGACGCTCGAAGAGATGGGTATCGGCGTCGAGCACGCCCAGCACGAAGACGCCCCGGGCCAACACGAGATCGATCTGCGCTACACCGACGCCCTCACGATGGCCGACACCGTCATGTCGCTGCGCCACGTGGTGAAAGAGCTGGCCCGTCAGTCGGGGGTCGCGGCGAGCTTCATGCCCA
>PKWA01000057.1 GCA_003131665.1 Acidimicrobiaceae bacterium | reverse complement strand
GAGGTCGAGCAGACCGGCGAAGCCGACCACCACGTTCAGACCGATCGCCAACAGTACGTAGACCTCAATCTGTTCGACCATGGCGGCTTGCCAGAACGGCGCGGTTTCCACGTGCGGCAAGATGATCGCCACCACGAGCAGCCCCGCCAGCACGCCGATGCGCACGGGGCGCTTTTGAGTTTTCGCGCGAGGCACGGCCAACGCGTCTTGCACTCTCTTTTTAACCGTCGGCCCCTGCGTGATCCAAAAACTGGTGATGCCCCAGAACACCAATCCAAAGACGAAGAAGATCGCCCAGCGCTCGGCGGGAAAGAGACCAAAGAACGAGGCCGGCTCGTCAAAGGAGTGGGTGAAGCCGTACAGAGGCTGCGCGTTGTTGCCCGGAGGGCCCGTCATTAGCTCGATGACGGCCATCACGCCCAGCGTGATCAAGAGTCGCCGCACCGCCGTTTTAGCGAGGAGCGTCCTCATCAGGCGGCCCGTCCCAGGCGCTCGCCCAAGATGCCCGTGGGACGTACGAGTAACACGGTCACGAGAATGCCAAAGGCGACCACGTCAATGTAGGCCGCCTGCACAAAGACGACCGAGAGGCTCTCAAAGATACCCAGGATCAGTCCGCCAATCATCGCCCCGCGCAAGTTGCCAATGCCCCCCAGCACCGCGGCGGTGAAGGCCTTGAGCGCCGGGACGAAGCCCATCGTGTACACCACGCCGTAGCCCAGACCGAACAGAAAGCCGGCCGCGCCGCCCAACGTGCCTCCGACAATGAACGTGATGGCGATCGTGCGGTCGATATTGACACCCATCAGCGACGCCGTCTCGGCGTCCTGGGCGACCGCGCGAATCCCTCGCCCGAGCCGGGTTTTGGAGATGACCCGATCGAGGGTGGTGAACATGACCAAGCCGACAAGGAAGATGATGACGAAATACATCTGCACCGGCGCGCCAAAGATGTGAAAGACCGGGTGGTTGATGTAGGGCTGGGGGGTCGCGTACGCCAGGTGGCCGAACTCCTTGCCGGCCAAGTTGAAGAGAAAATACGACGCGCCGATCGCACTGATGAGATAGGCGAGTTTGGGAGCGTTTCGCTTGCGAAGGGGCCGATACGCCACCCGTTCCAAGATGGTCGCGACGATCGCACCAACGACGCCGCCCACCAACACGCCGAGAATGATGAGCCCCACACTGGACATACCGGCCGGTGGCGCTCCGGCACCGACGAAGTACCTCATCACGAAGTAGCCGGCGAATCCGCCCGACATGAAGATCTCCGAGTGAGCGAAGTTGATGAGTCGCAACACGCCATACACGAGCGTGTAACCCACCGCGATCATTCCATAGAGCAGTCCATTCGCCACGCCACCGACGAAGAGCGCCCAAAACTCCAGCTTGAGCGTGTCAAGGTGTGCCGCTAGATAATGCCCGAACGCGCCCAATGTATCTCCCCTAGACGAAGTTCAAAGTGTATCTAACAGCAGGAGCCGGGGGTCGAAACCCCCGGCTCCTGCAAAATCAGGTAATGGTGCTACTTACTCAAGACCCAGCTGAGAAACCACTCCGCTCTTCACCTGGTTCACGTAGATGGCCGATCCAGCGATGTTGCCATCCGCCTGGAACTTGATCGTCTTCGTGATGCCCTTGTAGGTAATCTTGTGCAACTCAGCGACAATGGCCGAACGGGTGATCTTCTTGACAGCCTTCATGGCCGCAATGATCGTGTTCGTCGCGTCGTACGCCTCAGGAGCGTAGGTTGCCCCCACGGCACTGAAGTTCGCCAAGTTCTGGAAGCCCTTGTTGAACGCCTTGTTGGTCGACACGGCACAGGCACATGACAACAACACACCATTCGCTGCCGAAGCAGGAGTGGTGCCCGTGATCAACGCCGAAGAGTCCGATCCGTCACCTGACATGATCGTGCCGGTCCAGCCGGCCGAACTCAATGCGCCAAGGAACAGCCCGAGGTCACAGTAGTAACCACCGTAAAACATGGCACTCGCCTTGCTGGCGACCGCCTGGGTGGCCGCAGCCGTGTACTGGGTGGCCGACGCCGTACCGTCTGAGCACTGCGCGGTGCCAGGCACCGTCGCGGTAGTCACGGTCGCGCCGTCGGTCGTCGCCTCAGTGGCGAAAGCCGAAGACAGGCCCGATCCGTACGCTGAGCCGTCGTTCACGTCGTAGATGGTCTTGAAGCTCTTTGTCTTCACCATGTAGTCAGCGTCAGCGGGTCCTTGGACTCCATCGTCCGCCACAACACGGAAGAAGTTCTTCCAGTTGCTGGTGGCCAACGTCACGCGCGTGGCTGACGGACTTACCGTCGCTACGTTTGCGGCACTGTAGTAAGGCTCAGCCGCTGCTGTCGCACCCGAGAACGCCGGGCCAACGATGGCAATCAGCTTCTTATTCGCTACCGCGGACTGTGCCTGGGTTGGCGAAATCGTAGGGTCGCCCTGGTCGTCGTACTTCGCGAGCTTCAACTTGAAGGGCAGTTTGCCGGTCGCGTTGGCCTGATTAATGGCCAACTCCACGGAAAACACCATGTTCAAGCCAAGCTGCAGGTTTCCACCTGACAACGGGCCTTCATATCCGATGATGTAGGTTGGCTTTGGCTTAGCTGCAGCAGCATTAGTAGCTGACGCAATACCGACTGCCGGTACCGCTAACAACAACAAAGCGCTCGAAGCCACCACAGCCACCGTCTTGTTCAAACGAAGCTTCATGAGCGACGTCCTTCCTCAACTGTGTTGATTTACTTCTCATCACCGCGCGTTCCAGGGCGTCACATAAGCGACACGTAAGGAACAGATCGGAGATGCATTAGCCAATCTGGCCACTGACGAACGTTAGCAGTATCGAAATGGGCTAAATAGGGCGCCCCCATTGAAAAAAGGGCAGAAGGGCGGGTGCCAGAAAAGCGAACAGGTGTTTGAGTCCTGGTCGCAACTGGTGTATCCTACGAACAACTGTTCGTTAGAAAGAGGACCCCGTGGCTGAAGTACTGACACCCATGCGTCGACAGATTCTGGAGTTCATTGTGACCTGTCAACGAGAGCGCAGCTTCCCTCCGACGATTCGTGAGATCGGTCTACACGTCGGACTCTCTTCATCTGCGACGGTCGCGAATCACATCAGGGTTCTCAAAGACGCCGGCTACATAGAGATGAATCCTCAGCAACCACGGACGCTGACCGTCCGTCTCGACGCCGCCAATCCCGTTCCCGCCCAGCACATTCGTCACATCCCCTTCGTCGGTGACGTCGCCGCGGGCACCGGTGTGCTCGCCGTCGAGAGCGCGTACGAATTGATGTCTATCCCCGAACAGTTCGCCGGACGCGGTGACAGTTTTGTACTACAAGTTCGCGGAGATTCGATGGTGGACGCGGGTATTTTGTCCGGTGACTTCATCGTTGTGCAGCGCCAGTCCACCGCCCACAAAGGTGAGATCGTGGTCGCCGGCATTCCGGGCGATGAGGCCACCGTCAAGCGATACTTTCCCCAAGGTTCACGCGTGATTCTCCAGCCCGAGAACTCCACCATGGAACCGATGGAGTTCGACGCTCGCGACGTGACCCTCTATGGACGGGTGATCTCGGTACTTCGCCACTACTAAGCGGGTTTAGCCCGCTACGGACGCCCCTTAGGCGAGCCAGGCGCTGAGCACCCTGGCAAACTCGTCGAGTTGGCCCGAGGTGACGAACTCGTCGCTCCGATGAGCGAGTAGCGGATCGCCCGCGCCGAAATTTGTCGACGGAATCCCAAGACCTTGGAAGGTGGCGACGTCCGTCCACCCAACCTTGCCGGCCGCTTCTTGACCCGTCAAACGGACGAGCTCAGCCAAACGTTCGTTGGACAATGACGGGGGCGCTCCCGGTGCCCAGTCCTCTACGATGAAGCGATCGTCCTCTTCGATCAGCGGGTCGAGATACTNNATACTCACGCAGCCACGACGCCGCTTCATCCTTCGTGCGATCGGGGGCCACCCGATGATTGAGCGTGAGGGTCGCGAGGTCGGGCACGACGTTCGACGCGACTCCCCCAGTGACGCCAACCGACTGAAGTTGCTCGGTATAGCGCACACCGTCAATCTCCGCAATCCGAGGCTCATAGTTCGCAACGCGCGAGATGACCGCGGCCATTCGATGAATGGCGTTGCGACCAGTGAAGGGTCGCGCCGTGTGGGCTCGAGCACCCACCAACTCAACTCGCACTCGCAGCGTTCCCTGACAGCCCGCCTCCACCACACCACCGGTCGGCTCGGCCAAGATCGCGACCTCACCTCGCAGCAGGTCAGGGCGTAGTTCGGCGATCTCTAACAGGCCCGACTCGCGGTGCGCGATCTCCTCACGGGCGTAAAAAATCCACGTGATCTCTCTTGACCTCGACGCCGAATCAAGCGCCAGTTCCACCATCACCGCGAGAGATCCCTTCATGTCACACGCGCCGACACCCCACAGTTGGTCGCCCACGATCTTGGCATCACGCGCGTCTCCGGGCACGGTGTCGAGATGTCCCGCGACCAGCACTCGCGTGGCATGACGCCCGGTAGTGCGCGCTACAACATTGTCACCAATTCGCTCGACCTCGAGAGCGCCCGACGCGCGAAGCAACGACTCCACGTGCGAAGCGAGTTGCGCCTCTTCACGACTCACCGAACCAATCGCTACCAGTGAGAACGCCTCATCGAGACGGCTCACGTAGCCACGCCGTGATCACGAAGTATCTCATTTAACGCGACCTTGCTGTGGCGCTCTCCCTCACTCAGGTGCCTAATAATCAACACACAGGGGAGGAAAAACTCGCCGCCGGGATACTCGCGGCGCCGACTCGCCGAGACCGCCACGCAGTAGTCCGGGACGTAACCTCTCGAAACTTCCTCACCGCTGACGGCGTCGATCACGGGTATTGAGGGATTCAAGATGGTGCCGGCGCCTAGCACCGAGCCTCGCCCAACCCGCGCTCCGTCGACGATCATGCAGCGGCTCCCAATAAATGCGTCGTCCTCGATGACGACGGGTACGGCGTTGGCCGGCTCCAGCACGCCGCCGATGCCCACGCCCCCCGACAGATGAACGTTGGCGCCGATCTGCGCACAACTTCCCACCGTGGCCCAGGTGTCGACCATTGAATTAGGACCGACCCAGGCCCCGATGTTCACGAAGCTCGGCATCAAGATCACGCCGGGGCTGATGAAGCTGCCGCGCCGGGCCGACGCGCCGGGCACCACGCGCACGCCTCTGCGTTCGTAGTCTCGTTTCAACTCCAGTTTGTCGAGGTACTCAAAGGGCCCGACCTCGGTCTTCTCGAGACCGTGCAATCGAAAGAGCAGCAAGATTGCCTGTTTCACCCACTCGTGGACGATAACGACACCCTGCACGTCGATCTCGGCAACACGCAACTGCCCGTCGTCGAGCTTCGTTATGACCAGCTCGACGTCTCGACGGGCTTCGACATTGTCCGGGGTCATCTCTGCCAGTTGGTCGAACCAGTGCGCGATGCGAGTCTCGAGTTCACTCATGGGTCAATCGTACTGTTGGGTCTACGAGGATTCGAGACGCGCCGCGGCGAGTTCGAGTCGCTCGTCCGGTTGGACGACGGCAATACGCACGAAGTCCTTGCCGGCGTCGCCGTAGAGTTCGCCAGGGCTGACCACGAGACCCGATCGTTCGGCGAGCATCGTCGCCAACGCCCAACCATCCAAACCTTCCTTCGAGCACCACAAGTAGAACGTTCCTTCGGGCATCGGCGCGTCGACGTCGAGTCCCTTGAGGGCTCGACTGAGCAGTTCCAGCCGTGTGAGGTACCGCTCTCGCTGCACGTTGACGTGCGCATCGTCGCCGTACGCCAGGGCCACCGCGGCCTGGACGGGTCCGGGCACCATCAGTCCCGCGTGCTGGCGCACGCTGCGCAGGTAAGAAACTATCGCCGCATCGCCGGCGTAAAAGCCCGCGCGAAGACCAGCCAGATTCGAGCGTTTCGAACTCGAGTGCACCGCGAGCACGCCCCCGGATCCGTATTCGAGAATCGTCCTCGGGCCAGTGTTCCAGGTGAACTCGGCGTAACACTCGTCGCTCGCCACGAGGACGCCGTATCGACGTCCCCACGTGGCGACGGCCTCAAGGTCGTCGAGGCGTCCCGTCGGGTTCGATGGCGAGTTCGCCCATATCACTAATGCTCGCTCCACGTCGCTAGGAGCGATCGACGAGAGATCGAGTTGACCATCAACCATCTCGACGGGCACCGAGCGCAGGCCCGCCAGCGTCGCGCCCATGGCGTACGTCGGATAGCTGATGGCGGGATAGAGCACGGTGTCACGCTCAGGGCTGCGCAGGTGAAGGTAGCCCGCGAGACTCGCGACGAACTCCTTGGTACCCACGCAGGCCGCGACGTCGTCTGGCGCGACCTCGAGGCCAAAGCGCCGATTCATCCACTCGGCCGCGGCGGTTCGGTACGGGAGCGAACCGGCTGAGGGTGGATAGCCCCTCGCACCGGCTCCTCGGGCCAGTTCCTCGACCACGAACTCCGGCGGCGCGTCAACCGGCGTGCCGATGGAACAGTCGATGGGACCGCCCTCAAAGACCGAGGCCAACTTCTTTAGTCCGTCCAGCCGCTCGTAGGGGTACGCCGGAGGAGAGAAGCTCACGCCGAGACGCGCCATTGACTAAAACGAGCCGCGCTGACGTCGTCGAGCACAACGTGGATCAACACGCCGTCGTCGCTGACCGAAGTGTCCAGGACGTCACCTTCGCGGTGCGCCGCGGCGAGCAGGTCGCCGCGATCGAAGGGCAACTGCAGCGTCAGGATCCGGTCGTTCGTGCGCAGTCGATCTCCAATGGTGGCGATCACTTCGTCGAGGTTCTCGCCCGTCTTGGCCGACACCCACACACTGCCCTCGTAGAGTTTCGCGAGTTCTCTCGACCTCGAGTCCGCCACGTCGACCTTGTTAAAGACGAGAAGCTCCGGCACGTGATCGGCGTCGATCTCGACCAGCACGTCACGCACCGCGGCAATCTGTTCCTCGGCGTGGTCGCTCGCCCCGTCGACCACGTGCACTAAGAGATCGGCCAACTGCACGGACCTTAGGGTACTCATGAAGGCCTCGACCAGTTCGTGCGGGAGATTTGAGATGAAGCCCACGGTGTCAGTGAAGAGGACGGTTTCACCGCCGGGAAGTTGACGTTGTCGAGTACGCGGATCCAAGGTCGCAAAGAGGCGATCTTCCACCACCACGCCGGCGTTAGTGAGCGCGTTGAGCATCGAAGATTTGCCGGCGTTGGTGTAGCCCACCAGCGTCACTTCGCGATGACGACCGCGGTCTCGACCTTGGCGCTGGACCCCCCGGGTTCGGTCAATCTCTTTGAGTTCGGCGCGAATGTGATGAATGCGCTGGACCAGTCGGCGCCGGTCGACCTCCAACTGGGTCTCACCGGGGCCTCTCGTGCCAATGCCACCGGCCTGTTGGGAGAGCGACTCGCTGGCTCGACGGAGTCGCGGTAGGCGATACTCCAACAGCGCCAGCTCCACCTGGGCCTTGCCTTCAGGCGTTCGCGCGTTCTGGGCGAAGATGTCGAGAATAACGGCCGTTCGATCGATGGCCGTTCGCCCGAGTATCTTTTCGAGGTTTCGCTGCTGGGCCGGCGAAAGGTTGTGTTCAAAGACGACCGTGTCCGCGTCGAGCGCTAAGGAGAGTTCGCGCAGCTCGTGCACTTTGCCCGAGCCGATGAACGTCGCCGCGTCGGGGCTGTCGCGACGTTGAACGACGCGAGCGACCACGTCGGCTCCTGCGGTATCGACGAGGAGCGCGAGTTCGTCGAGTTGTTGATCGAGTTCGTCGAGCTTGACACCAGGAAAGAGCACGCCGACCAACACGATCTTCTCTCGAAACGTTCGATCAATGAGGGTGTTGGGTATATAGGTCACGCTTCGAGCCACTCCACGTTCGCCACGAACTGTACCGGCCCGCTCAAGGTCGCCGACGCGCCCACTAGCTCCACTCGAAGATCGCCGCCCGGATTCTCTACCGTGACGACGTCGCCGGTGAACCCCGCGCGGCGCGTAAGTGCCGCCGCCGCACACGAACCAGTCCCGCAAGCTTGCGTCCATCCGACGCCGCGCTCGATCACGCGCATACGCACTCGTTCGACGTCGAGTACCGTCAAAAACTCGACGTTGGCGCCGCCGACCTGGGCCGAGAGTTTCGCTGCGAAGTCCTCGCGCGCGGCGTCACTCCACGCGGCGTCGTCAATTAGGGCGACGTGCGGATTGCCGACGTTGGCCACCCCGAGCGTGCCGTCGATACTCTCGCCAAAGGTCACGTCCCCCATCGCCACGCTGCCGTAGCCAGAAGTGTCGTCCATTGTCAGAAAAACGGTCCGAGGGCCCACGGGCGTGTGAACCTCCAGGGAGTCCCACGTCGCTCTCGTGGAACGTCGAACCGCCGCCGCCAGACAACGAATGCCGTTGCCCGACATCTCGGCCACTGATCCATCCGCGTTGTAAAGGACCATCGCGACCTCAGAGCCCATTGTCGCCACGACGAGCCCGTCGGCGCCCACACCGGACGTGCGATGACAGAGGGCGCGGGCGCGTTCAGGGGTCCACCACGGCGCCAGCCCGTGTTCTTGCACGTCGACGAGAAAGTCATTTCCGGCCCCGTGCCATTTCTGGAGACTGCGTAACGCCACGGTTCTAGTCTCGCACGAACCCGTCGGCGCCAGTCAACACCTCACGCAGACGCGCCTTCGCCGCCACGATGTCGACGAACCATTCGACGCGCGGATCACGTCGAAACCATGAACGTTGACGACGGGCCAGCCGACGGCTCTGGGTGATCGCCGTCTCGACGCAACGATCCAGTGGCTCTCCGTCTTCGACGTGGCGCAGCAGTTCGCGATAGCCCACGGCTTGGCGTGCGGTACGCCCGAGCCCACCTGGAGCATCCGCGAGCCGTTCGACTTCCTCGAGCAGCCCTTGGACCATCCAACGACGAAATCGAGTCGCGATCCTCTCGTCAAGCACCTCGAGCCCACAGTCCAAGCCAACTTGGACTACCCGCACCGGACCGTAACTCAAGAGTCCCGCCCCGTAGGAGGAGAACGGACGACCCGCGCCGAGCGAGACCTCGAGTGCCCGCACCACGCGTCGGGCGTTGGTGGCCTCGAGGCGACTGGCCGCCAGAGGATCGAGAACGCGAAGTTCTTCATAGAGCGCGGGTAGCTCACCTTCGACGCGCGCTTCGAGCGCCCGGCGAATCTCGGGGTAGCGCGCGGGAATGTCCAAATCGTCAAGAACTGCCC
Organism: Acidimicrobiaceae bacterium; assembly: GCA_003131665.1. Lineage (GTDB taxonomy): Bacteria > Actinomycetota > Acidimicrobiia > Acidimicrobiales > RAAP-2 > RAAP-2. Next base: position 687 of record PKWA01000057.1, on the reverse strand, counting down.
GTCCGTAGAGCCCCGTGCCGCCCACGTAGAGGATGTCGTGACCGGCACCCGTGATCGTCTGCGCCGCGATCTTGGCTTCACGCTGAAACTGCGCGACGGTGAACTCCTCACATGGATCCACGAGATCCAACAAGTGATAGCGCACCTCGTCGCGCTCTTCTCGGGTGGGTTTCGCGGTTCCCAGGTCCATTCCTCGATACACGCCCATCGCGTCGACGCTGACCACTTCGATCTCGCCGTCGCTTTCGAGCGCCAGTTCGTGAGCGAGTGCTGACTTACCCGAGGCGGTAGGTCCAACCAGGGCGACCGCGCGCCGTGCGAACGCGCTCACGTAGCGAGCAGTGGCACGCGAATCTTGTGGCGCGGGGCACGCTGCACCGAGACCAACTCACCGATCAAGTAGTAGGGCGCTCCGTAGGTGACGTTCACGGAAACGAGCGAGCCAGAGCGCACCGCTGTCTGGCTGACCGGAAAGTGAATCAATTTGCCCTGACGAGTGCGTCCCGAGAGCATCTGATCGTTACGCCTTGAGGGACCCTCGACCAGAACCTCTTCGAGGCGGCCCACGCGAGCCTCGTGACGGCGCAGCGCGGAACGATCCGTTACGTCCTTCAGTCGCTCGAATCGGGCCTTGATGACGTCGCTGGCAACAAAAGAGTCCGCCATCGTGGCCGCGCGCGTGCCCGC
>PKWA01000024.1 GCA_003131665.1 Acidimicrobiaceae bacterium | reverse complement strand
GCCGGGGCGAAAGTCGCGCAGCACGTTGATGAGCGACACTTCGTCCATCAGATCGCCCGACACCAACGTCAGACGCTCTTGAATGTGGCTGATCCGTTCGATGTTGACCGTTGAACTGCGCCTCATCAGACCAATGACTTCGTAGCCGTGGCTGAGCAGGAGTTCGGCGAGGTAGGNNCATCCCGACGACCTCGTAGCCCTGCGAGAGCAGGAATTCGGCGAGGTAGGAGCCATCTTGACCGGTGATGCCGGTTATCAGGGCACGTTTGGCCACCGAAGTTCCTCCACTGCAAGGGCACTGACGGGGGGTCACTACCGCGCACAACTCTACTACTGAGCAAATGTCACCACTCGGCCTAACCTGGCTTGGTGGCCGACCTCGTCGTCGTGAGTTTTCGCCTGGGCGCCCACGACGGCGTGAGTATCGAAGCGCAAAAGTGGATCGACGCGTTCAAGAAACTCGGCCACCGCGTGACGACGCTGGCCGGTGAGGGCGACGCGGACGTGGTCATGCCCGAACTAGCCATCGGCGCCACGTCAGCGCCGTCGCTCACATCGCTCACGCGCGTACTGCGCGACGCCGATCTCGTGGTCGTCGAAAACCTCGTCTCGCTCCCGCTCAACGTCGCAGCGCGCGACGTGCTCTATGAGGCCCTGGAGGGACGCGACGCGCTCTTTCGACACCACGACCTCCCATGGCAGCGAACGCAGTGGCGAGACTTCGAAGGGCCGCGCGATCAAGCCCGGTGGCATCACGTGACCATCAACGAGCTCTCCCGACGCGAACTCCACGAGCGCGGCATTCGCGCCGTCACGATCCACAACACCTTCGACTGTGATCCGCCTTTGGGACGGCGCCAACTCACGCGTAACGCGCTCCACCTCGATGGCGGGCGGCTCGTGCTCTTGCCCACCCGCGCGATTCCTCGAAAGAACGTCGAAGGCGCGCTCGAACTCTCCGCCCATCTCAACGCCGCTCTCTGGCTACTCGGTCCGACCGAGGACGGCTACGGCCCGACGCTCGACCAGCTGCTCAAGAACAGTGAAGTACCGGTGCTGCGCGGACTGCCGGAGGGATTCGATGTCCACGACGCCTACGCCGCGTGCGACCTCGTCACCCTTTCGTCAACCTGGGAAGGGTTCGGCAATCCGGTTCTGGAATCCGTCACGCACCGTCGACCGCTCGCGGTCTACCCTTACCCCGTGTTGTCTGAGATTCGAGATTTCGGCTTTCACTTCTTCGACCTCAACGAGGTCGAACACATCGACTCATTTCTCAATAGTCCCGACACTGAGCTCTTCGAACACAACGTTGCGATCGCCCGGCGACACTTCAACGTGGCCGATCTTTCACCGCGTCTAGCCACCCTTTTGGAGGCAATAGGCACCAACTGAGTGCGGATAGGCTCTCTCCGATGGTGATGAACGACGAGCGATCCCCTCAGACCGAACGCGACGGCCACGCGGAGCGGCGCGAGCAACTCCTTTTGGTGGCCCGATCCACCTTCGCCGAGCGCGGATTCCAGGCGACGACAATGGACGACATCGCCAAGGAGGCCGGCTTCACCAAGCCCATTCTCTATCAGTACTTTGAGTCCAAGACCGAGCTCTACCGCGAGATCGTGAACCAAACGGCCGAGAAGCTGCTCACCTCGCTGCGCAACGCCGTCGCCGAAGTTGACTCGCCTCGGGCCAAGATCGAAGTCGCCTTTCGTGTCTATTTCGAAATGGTCGTCAGCGAGACCGACGCCTTTCGCATTCTCTTCATCCACTCACACGAAGGCGAGACCAGGGGTGACCTTCGAATCGTGGAACTCGGACTCGTATCGTTTCTCGAGCCCTTGATCGCTGTTCGCATCAAGCCCGACCACCGACGCCAACTGGCGGCGGGTGTCGTAGGCATCGCCGAAGGCGCCGCGACCGCGTGGCTCATCCAACAAGAGGGCAAGGGCTGGCCCCCTCCTCGTCCCGGTGTGGCCGAGCGTCTGGCCGCTCGAAGCGCCACGCTCGCCTGGGGTGGGTTGCGCAGCGTGGAGCTCGACTAATCGCTCGATTCGTCACTGACGATCGCCGCAAGGACCTGGGACATCTCCCATAGTTGCTGGGCACACGCGTTGTACGTCGACTGTCCGCCGCCGGCAGGGTCCACGACGTCAAACTCCTCCGAAGGCGGCTTCATGGCGACGAATTCGATCTGGTCTTCGAACGTCTCGTCCAAAGGCGCCTCGCGCAAAAACTGGCCCAGCGACACGGTTTTGCGAGTGCCCTGGGGAAAGATGGCTTGAACGAATTTGACCTGGTTGGCCTCACTGGTCAAGATCACGTCGGCCCACGCAACGTCGTCACCCGAGAGTTGATGACTTCGGTGCGAGTTGTATTGGTGTGTTCCGATGTCTCCCAGAGTGAGCAGCGCGTCACGGGTACGTGAACTCATCGCACTGCCTTCAATTACGTGGGTGCCCGCGGTGCGGATCTGCCAGTCGTAAGCGTTCACGTCAGCAACCCTCGCCAACATATAGCCCAGCATCACCGAACGCGCGACGTTGCCCGTGCACAGGGTGACTATCTTCAACTCTTTCGCCGGTTGAGCTCGTTGCGCGGGCACCGTCAAAATCTAATCATCTTCGCCATCGACTTCGTCGCGAACGCCACTCAGCAGGGGGCCCCTAGCGGATCTGCACTCCTGAGATGGCTCGTGCGATGATGAGGCGCTGGATCTCGCTGGTGCCCTCAAAAATCGTGTAAATCTTCGAATCCCGGTGCCAGCGCTCGACCGGGTAGTCGCGAACGTAGCCGTACCCGCCAAGGATCTGAATCGCCTCTTCGGTGACCTTGACCGCGGTCTCGCCCGCGAAGAGCTTGGACATCGACCCCTCGCCGCTGGTGAAGGGTTTGCGCGTCGCGGCCATCCAGCTGGCGCGCCACACGAGCAGTCGTGCCGCGTCGATGCTCATCTTCATGTTGGCCAGTTTGAAGGCGATGGCCTGGTTCTCGATGATGGCCCGGCCGAACTGCTTGCGCTCTTTGGCGTAGTCCAGTGAGTACTCATAGGCCGCTCGTGCGATGCCGAGCGCTTGGGCCCCCACGGCCGGTCGCGTCGCTTCAAAGGTCGCCATGGCGGCTTGTCCCGAAGCCCGCTTACCCTCGCGCACGCGGGCCAACTTCTCATCCAACTTCTCCTTGCCGCCCAAGAGGCAGGCGCCCGGTACGCGGCAGTTCTCCAAGATGACCTCGGCGGTGTGGCTCGCGCGAATGCCCATCTTCTTGAACTTTTGACCCATGTGTATCCCGGGCGTGCCCTCGGGCACGATGAACGACGCCTGGCCCCGACTGCCGAGATTGGGGTCGACCGAGGCGACGATGACGTGCACGTTGGCGATACCGCCATTGGTGATCCAGGTCTTCGTGCCATTCAAGATCCACTCGTCGGTGATCTCGTCATAGATCGCGCGCGTGCGTAGCGAGGAGACGTCGCTGCCGGCGTCGGGCTCAGAGACGCCAAAGGCCGCGAGCTTGATGTCATCGGGCGTGCCAAAGCAGCGCGGCACCCACTCCATCTGTTGCTCAGGCGTGCCATTGGAAACGATGGCGGCGACGCCGAGCGTGGTACCCATTAGGGCCATGCAGAGCCCGGCGTCGCCCCAGGCGAGCTCTTCCAACGCGATCATCATTGAAATACCCGTCGGATCCTTAAAGGCGTTCATGATGAAGTCGAGTCCGTACACCCCGAGCTTGGCGGCCTCTTCAATGAAGGGCCAGGGCGTCTCTTCTCGCTCATCCCACTCGGCCGCGATCGGGCGCATCTGTTGGACGGCGAAGCCGTGCAGCCAGTCACGCAGAGTGATCTGGTCCTCGTTGAGGTCCATCGAGAAATCGTTCATCGGCTCACCTTCACTGGAAGCGTTACTTGTCGGTAACCAAAGGTACCGTAGGGCCAACTCGGGCACAAAAGACAACCGCCGCCCGAAGGCGGCGGTTGCTCACTTCGAAGAATGGTCGTTAGTTAAGAATGACGCGCTTCGCCAACGGTCCGCGGTCACCGGGTTCGATATCGAACTCGACGGCCTGACCCTCGACGAGCGTCTTTCGCCCGTCACCTTGAATCTCCGAGTAGTGAACAAAGACGTCCGGTTGGCCATCGACAGCGATGAATCCCCAACCCTTCTCGTCGTTGAACCACTTGACGGTTCCTGCAGCCACTGTGGGCCTCCTTATTACTTTTACTTCCGGAACTCCGGTTTTGGGAGGGAACCACAACGGCAACCTCACCATCAAGGTTAGTTGGTATTTGTCTTAGAGAATATGAAGTCTTAGGGGCGGCGAACGAGGGTTCCAGAGGCACCGTCTTCCACAATCCAGCCCCTGACCACCAATTCGTCGCGTAACCGGTCCGCGTCGGCCCAGTTCCTCGCAGCTCGGGCGGCGTCACGCTCCCGCACAAGCCTCTCGGCGACCTCGTCGAGCACGTGACTCCCGGCCACGAGGGAGAGGCCCATCGCGCCAAAGAGCGAGTTGACGGCCTGGGCGAGGCGCCGCGCCGCTGCCAGGTGCCCCTCATCGGCGCTGGCGTTCGCGGCGCTGAGGGCGTCAAAGAGCTCCGCCACCGCGAGGGGCGTGTTGAGGTCGTCGTTCATTGCCGCCACCACGCGCTCGTAGAGTTCGAGCGACTCTTCGGCCCAGGGTTGGCTCGAGGCGAGCTCGAAGCGATCCCCGCCCAGTGCGGGCAGATCGAAACGGCGCGCCAACGCATCGAGTCGCTCTAGGGCGCGTTCGGCGTCGGCGATCGACGAAGGAGACACTTCAATCGGCGAGCGGTAGTGCGAGCGCATGACCAAGAGTCGATAGGCCCGCGCGTCAGTCTTGGCGAGCAGGTCCGTCAAAGAGGTGAAGTTGCCGAGGGATTTGCTCATCTTGTCGTCGCCCACCATTACCCAACCGTGATGAGCCCAGTGGTGCGAGAAGATCCGACCCGCGGCTTCGGCCTGCGCCCGTTCATTCTCGTGGTGTGGGAATTTGAGATCGAGCCCACCAGTGTGCAAGTCGAATCCTTCGCCGAGGAGGTCCAGTGACATCACCACACACTCGGTGTGCCAGCCCGGTCGGCCCTCACCAAAAGGCGCCGGCCAACTCGGCTCGTCGGGCTTGGCGTTCTTCCACAGGGCGAAGTCGAGCGGTGAGCGTTTTTCGTCGTTCTCCTCGACGCGCGCACCGGCGCGGAGCGACTCTAAGGGCTGGCCAGCGAGCAAGCCGTAGTCCGGCACCTTGGACACGTCAAAGTAGACCCCGTCGCTCGTCACGTACGCGACGTCGCGCGCGAGGAACGAAGCGATGAGTTCGACCATCTCGGGCACATAGTCCGTCGCGTGCGGCGTGTCGTCGGGGCGAATCACCCCGAGACGGTCCATGGCGTCCCACCACTCCGCCTCGAACTGCGCGGCGACCTCGACCTCGCTTCTCGATTCACGTCGAGCGCGCGCGATGATTTTGTCTTCGATGTCGGTGATGTTCGAGACGTAGTGCACCCTCAAGCCTTGAAAGGTGAACCAGCGCCGCGCCACGTCCCACACCAGCGTGAAGCGGCCGTGGCCCAGGTGTGGCAGATTATCGACCGTTGGCCCGCAGACGTACATCGAGA
>PKWA01000077.1 GCA_003131665.1 Acidimicrobiaceae bacterium | reverse complement strand
ACGAGATCGGCGATCTGCGCCGAGGCCAGCGCCTGCGCAATTTCCTCATCAGTGGCGTCGGGCTTGGCGAAGAGCAAATTGGCGCGAAGCGAGTCGTGAAAGAGGTGGGCGTCTTGGGTCACGACGCCCACCGTCGCGTTGAGCGACGCCGTCGTCGCGTCGCGCACGTCCACACCGTTGATCGACACCGAACCACCGTTCACGTCATAGAGCCGCGACACCAACATCGATATGGTGGTCTTGCCGGCGCCACTCGGTCCCACCATTGCGGTCATGGTGCCCGGCTCGACCTCGAAGCTGACGCCGTGCAGCACTGCGGTGCGCGGCGTGTCGTCGAGGCGCGCTACCGCCTCTAATGAGGCCAACGAGACCTCTTCAGCGCTGGGGTAGGAGAAATCGACGTTCGAGAACGTCAGTTTGGCTGGTCCCGAAGGGATCGGACGGGCGTCCGGACTTTCCCTGATCATCGGCTCGAGGTCGAGGACTTCAAAGAGCCTCTCAAAGCTCACCATCGCTGACATGTAGTCAATATTGAGATTGGAGAGTTGCGTGAGTGGCCCGTAGAGTCGCCCGAGGTACGCGGTGAGCGCCACGACCGTGCCGACGGCCAGTACGCCATGCACCGCTTCGACGCCCCCAAAGCCGTAGGCGAAGGCCGTGGCCAAAGACGCGGTCAACGACAGCGAGATGAAAAAGAAGCGTTGGTACACCGCTTGGTGAATACCGATGTCGCGCACCTGCGCGGCCCGGTGTTCAAAGCCATCGCGCTCTTCCTGGGGACGGCCAAAGAGCTTCACGAGCATCGCACCCGCCACGTTGAAACGCTCCGTCATGACCATATTCATCTCGGCGTTCAACTCCATGCCGCGCTGAAACAAGGTGCCCAAGCGCCGACCGACCCGTCGAGCAGGTAAGAGAAAGACCGGCACCAAAATCAGCGCGACGAGCGTGATCGGCCAACTCAAGATGAACATCACCGCGAGCACGATGACCACGAGGATGACGTTGCCCACGACGTTGGAAAAGAGATCAGTGAAGGCCTGTTGGGCCCCGATGACGTCGTTATTGAGACGGCTGATCAACGCACCCGTCTGGGTTCTCGAAAAGAATGCAATGGGCANNGAAAGACTTCGGCGCGCAGATCGTAAATCAGACCTTCACCAATGATCGCCGAGATTCTGCGTTCAATCATCTGGAGCCCGGCGTCAAAGATGGCCAGTATTGCCGTGGCGACCGCGAGACCAATTACCAGGCCGGCGCGATGCTTGTAAATACCCACGTCAATGATCTCGCGCAACAAGAGCGGTGAGACCGAAGAGATGATGGCGTCGACGATCACGACGGAGAGGAAAAATATCAACGCCGGCCGGTAGTGGGTCGCGAATTTCAAGATGCGAGGGAGCGTGCCCTTCTTTAGGCGGTGTTCCAGGATTTTTCGGTCGCGTTGCATCCCACGCATTCCCATTCGCCCGCCGGCGCCGTGCATGCTCATCTCAACTCTCCCGTCGTAGGCAGTGTAGGAAGGCTCGTGGACCTGGCGCGCACTCTACGGTCCGTCCGATACCAGAGCAACCAGAGCCTGCTTCTCTAGGACAACACCGTTGGAGCTACGAAGTCACCGCACTGAGCAAGATAACGACGCCCAAGGTCATCATCACGCCCGCGCCGANNGTCGCTACAAAAGGCCATGAGACTAAACAGCACGCCGAAGAGCAGCAGTTGGAGCGTGACGTTACCCTTCGAGCGGTCGACAAAGTGGGGAAAGACCGCGGCGAAAAACACGAGCGACTTGGGATTCAATATGCCAACGGTGAAGCCCTGACGCACCACGCGAACGTTCTTCGGCCGTTGACTTTCGCGCTGCACCATGGCTCGAGCGTGTTCGTGTCGTTGCCGCAGTGCGTCGTAACCAAGCCACAACAGATACGCGCCACCGATGAGCTGTAAGACCACTGCGAAGGTCTTGGAGTGCGCCAGTAGCGGTCCCAGACCCACGGCCACCACCACCGACAGCACCAGCGTGCCGATACTGTTGCCGAGCACGGTCAGTACCGCGACGCTGCGGCCCCACGCGACGCCACGCGCCAAGGTGAAGAGCACGCTCGGCCCGGGCACAATGATGATCACCATCGAGGCCACCACGAAGGTGGCGAGTTGGCCTCCGCTGATCACGACGAGAACCTTGAGACCAGCGATTCGGTCACTCTCAAACTGGCGCCAATGCTAAAACCAATCGTCGCGGCGAAAAACGCCGTGCCGACCCCGACGGTGCCGCCCATCAACCACCCGACAACCAGCACCGTCACTTCCAGGCTGAGACGGATGTACACGACACTGACGCCGAGGCGCCGGTGCAGACTCGTCATCAGTCCGTCGCGCGGTCCAGGCCCCAATCCGGTCGTGAGATAGAGCGCGCTACCCACGCCGATGACCACCACGGCGCCCACGACGTAGAGCGACTTGAGCCAGTCGGCGTGGGGCACGGCGAGATTCGTCGAGACCAGATCCAACACGTACGCAATGACGATCAGGTTCGCGATGGTGCCAAAACCTGGTCGCTCGCGCAGGGGAAACCACGCGATCAGGACCACGAGACTGATCACGGCCGTCGACCAACCGAGCGACCAGTTGGTGTGTTTGGAGACGCCCTGGGCGAAGACCGTCCACGGCGTCGCTCCCCACTGGGCTTGGACCAACAGACCTTCACCGAGTCCAAACAGGGAGAGGCCAAGAAGCAGCGGGAGGGCCATTCGCGGGCGAAAGGCCCACGGAGTGGTGGCTCGCCACGGTGTCACGGGAATCTGGTGGCTGAGTCTCATGGTCGAGGTAACGCTAGTGGGCCCGATTTTGAAAGAACATGACCGCCGGGTCTGCGTGTGCTCTTGCGACGGCGTCGCGCCTTAGGCGATGTCCCAGCGATGTTGGGACTCAATCAATTGATTGATCGCCGCGGCGGGCATCGGTCGGGCCAGGAAATAACCCTGACCTCGCTGACAACCCATTTCGCGTAGAAGGGCCAGTTGACTTTCGTTCTCAATTCCCTCGGCGGTCACCGAAAGTTTGAGGGCGTGCGCCATGGCGACAATCGCCTCAACGAGTGCCGTATCCAAAGGGTCGGTGCCGAGTCCCTTTACGAAGCCCTGGTCCACTTTCAGTTCATCTATGGGGAAGCGCTTGAGTCGCCCGAGCGACGAGAATCCCGTCCCGAAGTCGTCGATCGAGAGCCGCACACCGAGGGCCTTGAGTTCGACGAGGGTCTTGCCGAAGTAGTTGACGTCGTTCATCAAGACACTTTCGGTGAGTTCAAAACAGAGCCCCTCACCGGAGAATTTCGTGCGTTCCAATGTCCTTTGGGTGACCTCCACAATGTCCGCCGCCATCATCTGCAGAACCGAAACGTTGACCGCGACGGTGACGTCGTGTCCCCCAGCGTGCCAGAGGGCCAATTGCGCACACGCCTGCTCGACAACCCACGCCCCGATCTCGTCGATAAGACCCATCTCTTCAGCACAGGGAATGAACTCCGCCGGATTCACCGGTCCTAGTTCGGGATGATTCCATCGAAGGAGAGCTTCGGCCGATGCCATGAGTCCGGTCGACAGGTCGACAATTGGTTGATAGTAGACAGTGAGTTCGTCTTGGGCTAACGCCCGACGCAGACCGACCAACAAAATGGCTCGCCTCTCGGACTTCCAGCGAAGCGATTCATCAAAGTACTCAATTCGGTTGCCATCTTGCTCTTTGGCGCGTGACACCGCGACCTCTGCGTCGACCAGCAAACCCGAGGCCACCGATGACTCAGTGGCCATAATGACGCCCAGACTCGCCGTGACGAGAAGCTCGTGTCCCATGTGCTCGAACGGCTCTCGAATCGAATCGAGGACCATGCGAGCGAGCGTTCCGGTCTCTGAGCCGGTGCTGTCATCACACACGATGATGAACTCATCAGCGCCAACTCGAGCCACGGAATCAGATGGACGAATCACCGCACAGAGACGTTGCGCGACTTGGCGGAGGAGTTCATCACCAAAATCGTGTCCCAAAGATGAGTTAATCAGCTTGAAATGGTCGAGATTCAAGGCAATGACGCCTAAGAGAGTCTCCAGGCGCCGCGTTCGGCTAAGTCCGTTCTCCAAGCGGCTGATCAACAAACTTCGATTGGCGACTCCGGTGAGTGGGTCGTGCAGGCCGGCAAAATCACGTTGCTCGTCGATCTTCTTCTGATCGGTGAGATCCGGCATTTGAGCGACGTAGTGCAGCGGCTGACCATCGTCGCCACGGACGATCGAGACGTACGCCGAGGTCCACACGAAGGTGCCGTCNNCCATCTTCACCCGCCACAATCTGACTGATCACCGCCTGCCACTTCTCCACGTCGTCGGGGTGGGTGTAGTCGGTCCATTGATGACCCAGGATGGCGTTCAAGGGCTGACCGAAGAGTAGACAGGCGGCCCGATTGACGTGCTGGAGAGTCCCATCAAGACCAATGATGATGGTGGCGACGCCCGATTGGTCAAACGTCAAGTCACTGTGAGAATTAGTGGCGTTGTCGTCGACCGTTGAAAGCGATTCAAAAAACGATTGAACCTCGATATCGTCAGCACTGGGTAAGCCCAGATGACGATTGGCCTTCAATTCATAGACGTTGCGACGCCCCTCGTGGTGACGAACGAGATACTGGTTCTGAACAAGGTCGGCCACAATGCCTTGAGCGGTTCGCTCGCTGATCTCCAGGGATGCCGCGATCTCGCGAATTCGAATTCGGTGATTGTTCGCGATGAGCAACAGGGTGTTCCCGTGATTTGTTAACAGGGGGTAGTCAAGAACTTTGGTCATGAAAATTCAGTCCTTCGGCTCATTGAACCAACTTTAGCGCGATAATTTGCCTTTATTCCAAAAGCAGTAGTAAAAAACCCGATATAAAATTCTTATATTGTTTTGCCTATCTACCCTAGGGCGATACCAGAAACTGGATACCGCCTTTAAGGTTCAGTAATCGTTTACAGCCGACGACGGCCATTACGCGTCCCTCTCGGCCAAGAACTCAGAAATGACGAGTTCCACTGCACTGGGAAAGTCGTCCACCGTCGCCACGCCCGGGGGTGACGCGACGTCGCGGTACTCACCTTGGCGCACCCTCACTACGGGCACGCCTACTCGATGGGCTAGAGCTACGTCTTTGTCCACGCGATCACCGATCACCACCAGTTCGCCCATTTCCAGGCCAAGGGTCCTAGCGACCGCTTCGAGTCCGACGGGATTGGGCTTTCGACAAGGCCGTCCTCCCAGCTCGTCGGTGATCACCACCGAGTCGAAGTAGCGCGCAATTC
>PKWA01000107.1:140-8986 GCA_003131665.1 Acidimicrobiaceae bacterium | reverse complement strand
GCCTCGGTCACGCCGAGGTGGAGCGGGTGGTCGAAGGTCTCCGACGCCAGCCGGTAGGCGGCGATCATCAGGGCCACCGAGGACGCCTTCACCGAGATCTTCACATCGGAGAATCCCACCTCGTCGAAGTAGGCCAGTTCCAGTCGCGCCGATTCGACCAGCGCCTCGGGCGTGGCGCCGCCAAAGCGTTTGTAGATGTCGGGGTGGAGCGAGCCGGCGTTCACTCCGATGCGAATCGGTACGCCGCGATCGCGCGCCTCGCTCGCGACCAGTTTGATCTCTTCGGGTTTGCGCAGGTTCCCCGGGTTCAGGCGCAGTCCCTGCACCCCCGCTTCCAGCGCGGCCAGGGCCATTTCAACGTGAAAGTGGATGTCCGCGACAATGGGCACCGGCGAGCGCGGCACGATCTGAGCGAGTCCCTCAGCGGCCGCTTGGTCGTTACACGTACAGCGCACGATGTCGGCTCCGTTGGCGGCCAAGGCGTAGATCTGCTGGAGCGTGCCCTCGACGTCGGCGGTCTTGGTGGTGGTCATCGACTGCACCGAGATGGGCGCGTCGCCACCGACTTTGACTGAGCCCACGGAGATCTGGCGGGTCACGCGCCGAGGGCTCAAAGAAGTAGCGGTGACGTCCACCCCCCTATTCTGCCGTGCGCGGGTGGGCCCCGAAACGTCTAGCCGAAGGGATTGGCGATCGGGTGGGCGATGTCGAGATAGAGCGTGCAGGCAAAGAGCACCAACAGCACGCTCACAAAGGCGTAGATCACCGGAGTGAGGCGATTGATGTCCGCGTGGTAGCGAGAACCTCGTCGCGAACGAAGACGCTCGTACGTGGCGATCGCCACGTACCCACCGTCCAGAGGCAACATCGGCAACATGTTGAGCACTCCCACAAACACGTTGATGAAGACCAAAATCGTGAGCAGGGTGCCGGGACCGGCCTGGGCACTCTGCACGGCGATACGAACGACACCCACGATCGACACCGGACGCGTGTCCTCGTTCACCGGATTGACAGCGGCGGCCGGCGAGGCAACCTGATGAAAGAGGCTCGAAAACTCACCCGGTGAAAAGACGTGCACGAGCGCGTGCCCGGCCGCGCTGATCGTCGAGCCGACTTCGTGAAAGGCGCTGGGCACTGCGCCCAGCACCGACGAGTCAACGTTCTGCGGGCCCACTTCGATACCGAGATATCCCTGGGGCGACGAACCGCTCGCCAGCGGCGCACCATTTTCGTCGATCGTTCGACCATCGACCGGCCTGGCGTGAAGGGTGAGGTCGTGGCCGTGTCGATCGACAACGAGCGTGAGGGACTTTCCCGCGGCGCGGTGCACGACGTCGACCAACTCCGTCGAGCCGGTGATCGCACGTCCGTCAATGGATACGACCTGATCGCCGACTTTGAGGCCCGCCAGCTGCGCCGCGGTCTGTTGGTGGCCGTCCCAGTGACTAAAGGCGATGACGCCCACGTGACTCGTCGACGGCAGTCCAATGAAGACCAGCGACGCCCACGCCAGAGCGACCGCCATCACGCCGTGCATCAACGATCCGGCCGAGGCGAAGAGCACCTTTTTGGGATACGACGCCGAACGGTACGTGCGCGCTTCGAGCTCGGGAGCGATCTTCTCCGCTTCGGTCATCCCCGGAACCTTCACGTACCCGCCGAGGAGAAGTGCTCGCACGCCGTAACGCGTTTCGCCGCGCGTGGTTGACCAGATCACTGGTCCGAATCCGACGAAAAAGTCGGTGACCAAGAGACCCGCACGCTTGGCGACGATGTAGTGACCGAACTCGTGGCCCATCACCATCAAGATGATCGCAAAGAGCACGAGCGGTAGCGCCCACCCGACCCACAAGGTCAGTAGCGCGACCAGCGCCACGACGCCAACCAAGAGCGTGAGGAGCGAGCGACGAGGAGACGTGGTCGTTTCCATATTTAGGTTTCGAGGCTAGTCGCGTTCACTTCTCGAGACTCGCGCGGGCCCAACGCCGAGCGGCCTCGTCGTTTTCGTGCAGCGCCGCCAGTGAGGTCAAGGGGTCCGCCACGTAATGCTCCATTGTCGAGGCCACGATTGCCACGACGTCGCACCATCGAATCTCATCGGCCAAGAACGCTTCGACGGCGACTTCGTTCGCCGCACTGAGCCACGCCGGTGCGGCTCCCCCGAGTCGCGCCGCCTCGTACGCGAGGCCCAAGGCCGGAAAGGCCTCCTCGTCGGGTGGCTCGAAGCGAAGCTCCATCGACGTGGTGAAATCCAGGTCGCCCCAGTGATGGGTCAGTCGTTGGGGTAGTCCTAAGCAGTACGCGATCGGCAAGCGCATATCGGGTCGAGAGAGCTGTGCGAGAACCGATCCGTCCACGTACTCAACCATCGAGTGCACGATCGACTGGGGATGGACCACGACCTTCACCCGTTCGGCGTCGATGCCAAAGAGTGCGGTGGCCTCGAGAACCTCGAGACCTTTGTTCATCAACGTCGAGGAGTCCACCGTGATCTTGGCGCCCATCGACCACGTCGGGTGACGTAGCGCGTCCGCCTTGGTCGCGTCGCGAAGCTGCTCGCGACTCCAGCCGCGAAAGGGTCCTCCCGAGGCCGTCAAGAGCAGGCGTCGCACGTCGGGGTAGCCGGGCTCGGCAGGTGAACTGGCGAGACACTGATGTATCGCGCAGTGTTCGGAGTCGATCGGCACGAGCTGCGCGCCGCGAGTGTCGCGCACCGTTGTGACCAGCGGCGCCGCGGCAATTAGTGACTCCTTGTTCGCCAACGCGAGCCGCTTGCCCGCGCCGAGTGCCGCCAGCGTGATCGGCAGGCCCGCGAAGCCGAGCACCGCGTTCACCACCACGTCGGCCGTTGACGAGAGCTCGCTCAACCCCTCGTCACCGACCACGATCGAGACGTCACGGGCGACCAGTTCACCCAGCGTCGAGCGGTGCGCGTCGCTCTTGACCGCGACGCGTTTGACGTTGAACTCATCGGCAATGGCGGCCAGTTCGCTCAGTTGTTCGCCGCCCGAGATGGACACCAGTTCGAATCGTTCACTCTCGTGACGCAACACGTCGAGGGTCTGTACGCCGATTGAGCCCGTGGCGCCCAGCAGCGCCACGCTTCGACGCGAGAGCGGCATCGCTAGCTCAGTTTGAGTACGTGAAGGAGGTAGTACATCGTCGGCAGGGCGAACAGCAGTCCGTCCAGGCGATCGAGCAGTCCCCCGTGGCCCGGCAACAGACGACCGAGGTCCTTCACACCGAGCGTGCGCTTGACCATCGATTCAAAGAGATCGCCCAGGGGCACGACGACCGACAGGGCCAGCGCCGCTTCCAAGCCGTGGGTCACGGTCCAGGGACTCACCAGGGGCAAGATGGCCGCCCCGGCCACGAAGGTGACGAGCGTGCCGCCGCCCGACATCTGCTTCTTGACGAGGGCTGCCTGCGGATGGTCGGGCCGGCCGGGATAGAGCACGCGTGCGACGTAAGGGTGATCCGCCAGATAATCGGCGATTTGTCCCGCCGAGCGCACCTGCGCGGCGATGCGCACCGGCATCGTCTCCAGCGATTTCAGCAGCGTCCAGGCGTTGAAGGGCGACAGGCAGGGACCGGTCTGGCGCAGGTAATTATGGATATGCTCGCCGATGAAGGCCTCCGAGGCGAGAATCACGCCGCCCAGCACCCGGCCCTGCCCGTCGATATGCTTGGTCGCGGAATAGACGACACAATCGGCGCCGAGCTGCATCGGATGCTGCAGCAAGGGCGTGGCGAACACATTGTCGACGACCAGCGTCGCGCCATGCTCGAACTCAAGATTCCCGGGGTAGCGAGAGTGCTCGACGTGGAAGGTCTGGGCGTGTCTCCACGCGAACTGATTGACGTCGCGGCACTCATGTGGACGGCACGACGGGTCTTTGGACACTCCGCGGCACGCCTGCCAAGCGAAGGCGAGTGGGACGCGCGGGGCCTACGCATGGAACTGGTGATGTGACGTCCTTGCGTGAATGACGTACTACGAGAACTGGTGGAACGGCGCCAGCAGTTCCGGTCCCGCGTAGATCGCTAGCGCGACCCCCAGCGCCAAGAACACCCCGTAGGGAATCTGATCGCGGCGATGCATCCGTTTCGTCGAGATGAGCGCGAGTCCAAAGATCGCGCCAATCAGATTCGCCGAGAAGAAGCCCAGCACGACGTAGCGCACGCCGAGCCAGCCCAGCGCCAGTCCGAGCATCGGTGCGAGTCGCACGTCGCCGAAGCCGAGGAGGCGCGGACTCGCGGCGTGCAGGGCGAAGAACACAATCCACCAGGCCAGCGCGCACAGCACCGCGATAAGAAGTCGGTGCCACGAGCCGGTGATCGCGGCGTCCAACGTGAACAGCCCTCCCACCATGAGCAGCGTGGGATAGACGATGCGTTTCGGCAACACGAGTTTTTCCGCGTCAACTGACGCGAGCGCGTACAGACCCGCCAGCAGCACGAGGAACGCCGGGAGATCCCAATTGAAACCGAGACGCGCCGCCGCCCCGGCGAAGAGAGCGGCCACGGCCAGTTCGCTCAACGGATAGCGCCTCGAGATCGGCGCGTGACAGTTTCGACAACGGCCCTTGAGGATCAGCCAGGACAGCACCGGGATATTGTCTCGTTCACGTATTGGCGTTGCACACGTCGGACATCTCGAACGCGGCGAGATCACCGATTCGTGTCGCGGGACTCGATAGATCACGACGTTCATGAATGATCCGATGAGTAGTCCCAAGACGAAGCAGCCGCCGATCAACAGCGCTAACACGCGTAGCTATTTCGCGAGGAGCTCCTCACGTGACGTGAGTTCGTGTGGTGTAACAAGCGTTCATCAGGTGAAGTCTGCCACGACTTTTTCATCACTTTGTATAAGTGTGATGCGACGGGTACGCACTTCGTTGCGTTATCGTGTGAGTCATTGAGTATTTCGGCCCCGCCGACGCGTGAACATGGCGCCGCGGCGAGGGTCATCTCCACTAATTTGAAAGATGAGTCAATTAGGCTGGAAAATGCCGTAGTTCGCGATCGATGGTGAAAGAGGATGATCCGTGGGGATCTCAGTAGGACGTCGGTACCGATACGGGGCTAGCTTTTTGGACCGCGAGTCGGGTGTGAGATTTTATGGTCATCACCCCCACGAGCGCCCTGATCTGTGGAAGTTATATCTCGATGGGGCCGAGGGTCATTACCGGCACCGTGGCTTTGAAGGGACGCTGCAGCGTCAAAAACTTGAGGACGCGAACGGCATACCACTCTTCATTGTGGGCCTCGCGCCCGATGGGCAGATGGTGATGGGCGTGCGCTTTCACGGTCCACTGGAGGGGAGTCACCAAGCGGCCATCACCGGTGAGATGGCTACCTCACCCGACATTGAAGAGATTGTCAACCTCTTCGACCGCGGCGCTCGCTTTGGCGTCATTGAAGAAAAGGGTGCGTGGTCTCACGGCAAGGGCGTCACGGGCCATCGTCTCGCGCCCGTCATAGCACGCTCGGCCGTACATGCGATGAACTGGCTGGGCGCGGAGTTCTGTGTCGCGGCGATTTCGGACACGCTGTTGGCGTTCGGTGAAGCCACCGGCGCACGACAGGTGGGCAGCACCCCGGTGCCGTTTCCGGATGACCGTTACAAGACGATCGCGGTGATGTGGCGGCGCTCCTCGGTCCAGGAGTTGAGCGCGCCTGAGGCTCGCCAGGCACTGCGCCTCGAGGGCGAAGACCTTTCGCGCGTTCCTACGTTGAGCGACGCCGGTCCCGTCGAGGCGATGTCGACTCAATCTTTGTCGTGGCGTCCACTCGTGCTCGATGTCACGACCCGAGCGCAACGCGAAGTCCTGCGAGTGTTGCGCGAGGATCCCTCGCTGCAGTTCTTCGACCGATTCGACGAACAGCGAAATGAACTTCGCGAAATACGTCCGCCCGTCGCCCAATCGATCTTGGACGAAGGTCAGCGATGGGTGTACTACCCATGGCGTCGAGCTGTGGTGCGGCTGTTGGCGCCTCGGGCGTTCTCGACCCTTCGTCTCGACCGCAATCGCAACAAGTTGACCCGCGCCGAACAGGCGGCGCAGCGCACCTTGCGTATCGGAGTGGTGGGCCTGAGCGCCGGGCACGTCGCGGCCCACGTCTTGGCCATGGAAGGTCTGGTGGGTGAGCTTCGTCTGGCGGATTTAGACACCATCGCTCTGTCCAATCTCAATCGTATTCCGGCGACGGTGTTAGAGCTGGGTGTCAATAAGGCGGTGGCCGCGGCTCGACGAATCGGTGAGATCGATCCCTACCTGCACGTGGAGGTTCTCTCCGACGGAGTCCAGGCGGACAACTTGGACGCGTTTCTCAACGGCTTGGACCTCGTCATCGAGGAGTGCGATTCACTCGACATGAAACTCTTAGTTCGTGAGGCGGCCAGAGCCCGACGGATTCCGGTGCTGATGGAGACGAGCGACCAAGGCGTGCTCGACGTCGAACGATACGACCAAGAGCCTGACCGACCGATCTTCCACGGTCTCTTGGCGGGACTGGACTCCGCCGCGCTGGCGGGTCTGTCCACTGAAGAAAAGGCGCCCTACGTGTTACGTATCCTTGGCGCCCGCGACGTGTCGTCACGGGGCGCGGCGTCGCTCTTGGAGGTCGGACAGACGCTGACGGGCTGGCCACAGTTGGCCAGCGAAGTGACCATCGGGGCCGCGGCAATTGCGGCCGCCGTTCGAAGGTTCGGCCAAGTCGGGGCGCTGCCCTCCGGACGAGTTCGCTTCGACGTCGAAGAGGTGCTGGCGGGCATTCGAGCCGTTGAAGTGGCCACGACGTCTGACGATCCGTTCTCAATACCGGCCCCGCTCGACCCGCCGCTACAGTCCGACGATCCGATCGACCTGATCGTTGACGCAGCTCGGCGCGCGCCCTCGGGCGGCAACGTACAGCCCTGGCGCTTCGAGGCCGAAGGTGACGAGATTCGTTTCTTTCTGCGACCCGAACAGACGTCGATGATGGATGTGCAGTACCGCGGCAGTTACGTCGCGGTTGGCGCGGCACTCTTTAACGCGCGCGTCGCGGCGGCGGCAATGAATCGACTGGGGAAGATTCGACTCTTTCCCGACCAGAGCCACGCAGAGCACGTCGCCACCATGCAACTGGGCGAAGCCACAGACTTTGAAATTGCGGCGCTCGAGAGCTACGTGGCGACGCGCACCACGAATCGCCGAATCGGCACCGCGTCGCCGATTCCTGAGAGTGCCGTGCAGATGCTCGCGCGAGGCGTCGAACAAGAAGGCGCGCGGCTGCGATTCATCACGCAACCAGAGCTCATGAACGACCTGGCAGAGTTGCTGGCGGAGTGCGATCGCTTGCGTTTTCTCATTCCCGGCGTCCATAGCCAGATGATGGGCGAGTTGCGCTGGCCTGGACGCGACGCACTGGAGGAGGGATTGGACGTTCGTACCCTCGAGATGGGTCCCTCGGAGTTCGCGGCGGTGGAACTTCTCGGTCGTCCCGACGTCATGGGCCACCTGGGAGAGTGGCGTGCCGGTGAGGCTCTGGGGGCTCGCACCCGCGCCGCGGTGCGAACGAGTTCGGCGCTGGCGGCGATCACGATTCCCCGGGCGGACCCGACGTGGTACGTGCGCGGTGGCGCGGCGGTCGAGCGATTCTGGCTCGCCACCGAGAAACTCGGCTGGGCCGCGCAGCCCGTCTCGCCGCTGTTCGTCTTCGCCAAAGGGGAACCGGAGTTGGTACACCTGGCGGGCGAGCGCCATCTCGATGAGATCTTCAAACTCTCCGAACGCTTCAACGGCCTGTTGGAGTTGAACGATGGCGAGGCGGTGGCGCTGGTGCTACGTGTCTTTGACGCGCCACGTCCGAGCGTGCGAAGCATCCGACTGCCGCTCGAACGCGTGCTCAGTCGTCCGCGAGACCGTTCAAAACCCCTGCCATTGCGCGAAGGAGCGGCGACAGAACACCGCTCGAGACCGAGTGGTGTGAGAGACTAAGCGGCATCGGATACCTTTCTCGCTGTGGGCGGTGCACTGGTATTCCTGGGAAACGAGACGGTGTTCGTCGAAGGCGGATGAATCGTGGCAAATCTGAGTGATTCAGATCGAACGAAAACGGGCCACGAGACGCGTCAAGTTGTTGAAACCCTTCGCAATGTAGTACCGGGCATGGAGATCGTGGCGTTGTTGGCGCACGAGGATGGTCTTCTTGTCGACCTCAACCTCGAGCCGGTCGTCGCCAGCGGGGNNCTTCACAACTCGATGGTGAGTCCCCGCTCGGCTCATTTTCCTTGAAGGTGTCCGGCACCCAATGGGGCGTGTTGGTAGAACCCATCGAGGGCCAAGAGGGCAGCGCCGTGGGGATGCTCTTCGTCGCGCGTCGGGGCGGGAACTGGACGGCGCAGGAGCGTTCGTCGGTGAGCGCGATCGCGAGATTGGTGGGCAACGTCGCGACGCTGGCCCATCGTGAGAGCCAGTTGTTACATCAACAAACGCTTGACGATCTGGTGGTTCGGGTGGCGAATCGCTTGATGTCCGCTTCTTCGTTGACGCATAAGGAGGTCCTTCTTTGGACGACCCGAGTGCTCGCCGAATTCCTCGGCGCCGACGTCGCACTCCTTCGTCGAAACGACCTCGAAAGAGGATTGAGCATCCTCGAAGCTGAGTGGCCCCATCGCGAGAATGTGCCCGATCCCGATCCGCTGGGCGAGGTGCCGTTTGACAGCGATCCGATCTTCTCCATCACGAAGGACCTTCGTGAACCAGCTTTTCTGGGAGGGCCGGACAACCCCGACGCGTATCAAGAGCGCGTCGAAAAGGCGTCGGGGGTAAAGCTGGTCAACGGCGCCGCGGTGC
>PKWA01000107.1:0-120 GCA_003131665.1 Acidimicrobiaceae bacterium | reverse complement strand
ACCTGACCGGCTTGCCGAACCGTCGAGCGTTGCTTCGCGAATTGAGTATTCGACTGACGAAAGGACGCGACACCGCGGTGATGGTGGTGGACCTGGATCGCTTCAAGGTGATGAATGACT
>PKWA01000064.1 GCA_003131665.1 Acidimicrobiaceae bacterium | reverse complement strand
AGTAGGCGACCTGTCCGATCTGACCATCCTCGGCGGCGACCGAAGCAGTGTTGACGATCGCGCCGCGCATGCTATCGACGTCGGGCGTGTTCGCACTCATCGCGGTGGCGGCGAGTCGACAGCCGTTGAACGTGCCGATCAAGTTGATCTCGATGACCTTGCGATAGATATCGAGGTCGTGCGCCGATGCGTACTCTCCGTCTTTGCCAATGGTGCGCGTCGCCCACCCGATACCGGCGCAGTTCACCGCGCTCCACAGTGGCGCCATCGCGATGGCGGCCTCGAGGGCGGCGATGACCTGTTCGGTGTTAGTCACGTCACAGTGGACGTACGCGCCATTGATCTCCTTGGCGATAGCTTCGCCGGCGACGTCGTTAAGGTCGGCGAGCATGACCTTGACGCCGCGTGCGGCGAGCGCGCGAGCGGTCGCTTCGCCGAGTCCCGACGCGCCGCCGGTAACGACGGCTGAGGTGTTCTTGAGTTCCATTTCGCTCCTGTCCGCTGTCCAACAATTGGCTGAACCGCTAAAGAGTCAAGCAGACTTCGAGAGGGGGTGGCGAGTGCGTCGGGCCGGTCTCGCCGATGAGGCGAACCTCACATGGCGCTTAAGGCAAGCTCGGGGTCGCTCTGAACGAACTGGCGGTAGGCCGTGATGGTCGCTTCGTAGTCCACGATGAGGGCGCGTTGGCGATCTAGTTCGGCCACGTGTTCACGCTCACGTTGGCGCGAGCGTTCGAGGTGCACGCTGAGCCAGGGGAGTCCGAGACCCAGAACCAAACCGCAACTTACGAGTAAAACGGAGAAGTAGACGCTGAGCATGTGGCGATCCTTTCGACGTGGCGACAACCTCGACGTAGTCTCACCCTCGATTGGAAGGTTCGCGCAAGACCGAGTCAAGAGGAAACTAAGAAGTTGTTCGTCCGATGGATTTTCAATGTGTTCCTCGCGGACGAGGCCGTGAACACGGTGTCAAGAACGTGATCGTTGAGGGTGTTCTAGCGTACGCACGTGGCCTCCATCTATGAATATTCCAAAGAAGAGTTGGCCGATCTCTTGGTGGACGAGCCGCGCTACCGGCTCGATCAACTGTTCCAAGGACTCTGGGCTGACGCGCTCGCGATTGGCGAAATTACCACCATTCCCAAATCCCTTCGGGCACGACTCACTGACGCGTTCCCTTCGAGTCTCGAAGTCCTCGACGACGTGGCGAGTGATCACGGCTCAACGAGGAAGTGGGTCTTTCGCCTCGAGGACGGCTCGACCATTGAGACAGTCTTGATGCGATACGAAGGTCGCGTCACGGTTTGCGTCTCCTCGCAGGCGGGCTGTGCGATGGGCTGCACGTTCTGTGCCACTGGGCAGATGGGCTTTAGCGGTCACTTAAGCGTGGGCCAGGTTCTCGAACAGGTGATGTTCGCCGCCCGAGCCGCCGCGCCCTTGCGACTCTCGAACGTGGTCTTCATGGGGATGGGCGAGCCGCTGGAGAACTACCGGGTGACCGTCCAAGTCCTTCGCCGGTTGCACGAATACCGGGGACTGTCGGCGCGTCACCTGACGGTCTCGACCGTGGGTGTCGCGCCGGCGATTGAGCGTTTGGCCCGCGAAGGGTTGCCGCTGACTCTCGCGGTGTCGTTGCACGCCGCGAATGACGAGACCCGCAACGAGCTCGTCCCACTCAATCGTCGCTACCCCCTCGAACGGCTGCACCGGGCCTGTGCGACCTGGATCGAGACGACGGGGCGCCGCCTTAGCTTCGAGTGGGCCCTCATCGATGGGGTGAACGACACCGATGAAGCGATTGAAGAACTCGCCGAGTACGCCACCTCGCTGCACGCCCACGTCAATTTGATCCCGCTCAACCCCACACCGGGTTACCTCGTGCGCGGATCGAGTGCGGCGCGCGTGATCGAGTTTCGCGAGGGACTGCAACGCCGTGGTGTGAACGCGACCGTGAGAAACACGAGGGGCCGATCCATTGCGGCGGCCTGCGGCCAACTGGCGAGCGTGACCAACGCTCGGCGTCGTTCGATCCCCGTGCGCGGCGCCTAGAGCGAGGTCTCGCGCCAAAAGGTCGGACGCCAGCGCACGAGGGCGATCACGCCCAGTACGCACATGATGCCGCCCGACACAATCGAAAACTCCGTTGAGGTGAAGTTCGCCACCGTGCCCGATTCGAGGTCGCCCAGGCGCGGTCCACCGGTCACGACGGCCATTTGAATCGACGAGACGCGACTGCGGAAGTCGTCGCTGATCGAGGTCTGCAAGATGGTGTTGCGCAACACCGCCGAGATGACGTCCATGGTCCCCGCCACGGCGAGTGCGAGGAGTCCCACCCACAGCACGGGCACCAGTCCAAAGAGCGTCATCGCGACGCCCCAGGCGAGCACGACGATCACCACGAGTCGACCGCGGCGGCGCACCCGGTCCATCCAACCGGTGAAGACCGCCATCACCAGCGCTCCCGCGCCCGGCGCGGCGTAGAGCAGACCGAGAATCAAAGGGCCGCCGTGATACACGTGCTCGGTCACCGCAGGGAACAGGGCGCGCGGCAGTCCAAAGACCATGGCGTTGAGATCGACGAGATAGACCGCCTGGACGACGGCGTGCGAGCGCACGTAGCGGAAACCTTCGCGAATGGCACGCAGGGTCTTTATCCCGGCGTGGTCGCCGACGGGCTTCATCGGTGCCATGAGGAAGGTGGCGAAGACGAGAACAAAAAACGTCACGCCGTCGAGGAAGTAGCACCACGAGAGGCCGACCGTCGCCAACAACACGCCCGCCGCGCCCGGACCGGCAACGGCGCCGAGGTTAAAGATGATCTGGTTGAGCGAATAAGCGGCGACGAGTTCTTCGGGTCGGACCAACGTCGGAATGGCTGCCGTTCGAAGGGGCCCCGAGAGTCCCGCGAAACCGGCCGCCAGCGCGGGCACAATAACCAACACCGCGAAGTTGGCGTGATGAAGGGAAGCGTTCGCGCCGAGCGCACAACTTAAGAGACCCAGTACGAACGACGCGATGATGAGCAGCGTTCGCCGGTCGAAACGGTCCCCAAGTGCGCCGCCCCAGAGAGAACCGATGATGAGAAGTGGAAGTTGAATGAAGCTGACGACGCCGACCCAGAGACTCGAGTGTGTCTCTTGGTAGACCTGGTACGCGACCGCGACGATCGTGAGGTTACTTCCCAGTAGTGAGACCAGTTGGCCCAGAAAAAGTAAGCGGAAGTTTCGACTGGTGCGCAGAGGCGTGACGTCAACAAGCAGCCGGGGCACCACTTCATCGTACGAGAGTAAGGTATTGCACTGGGGGTTGTGGTCTAAGGAGAGTCGATGATCGGCGAAGAACTGGTCCAGTTACTAACACCCGAGGGTGAGCGAGTCGCCAACTCTGACTACGAATCCAAGCTCGGCAGCGACGAAATCTTTGGCCTCTATCGCGACATGGTCATCATTCGTCGGCTGTGTAACGAGTCGACGTCACTTCAACGCCAGGGTCAACTCGCCCTGTGGGCACCCATTCAAGGTCAAGAGGCGGCTCAGATCGGTGCGGGCCGCGCGCTCGCGCCCATGGATTTCACGTTTCCGACGTACCGAGAGCACGGAATTGCCTGGTGTCGAGGGGTGCCGCCCAAGGACATGCTGCGGCTGTTTCGCGCGACGTCCAACGGTGGCTGGGACCCTCAGAAGTACCGGCACTCGGTCCCGACCGTGGTGCTCGGTAACCAGGCGCTCAACGCCGTGGGCTACGCCATGGGCGTACAACGCGACGGAGCCGAAGAGGCCGTGATGGCCTTTTTCGGCGACGGGGCTTCGAGTCAAGGCGATGTGTTGGAGTCCTTCGTGTGGGCGGCGTCATTCAACACGCCGACCGTCTTTTTCTGTCAGAACAACCAGTGGGGCATCTCCACGCCGATGTCGATCCAGTCCAAGATCCCGCTCTATCATCGCGCCCACGGTTTTGGATTCCCGGGCATTCGCGTCGACGGCAACGACGTACTCGCGGTCTATGAAGTCACGAAACGCGCGTTAGAGAATGCGCGCGTCGGCGGCGGCCCGACCTTGATTGAGGCCTACACCTACCGTTTGGGTGCACACACCACCTCCGATGATCCAACGCGCTATCGCATCGACGCTGAGGTGGAGGTCTGGAAGCACCGTGATCCCATCGAGCGCGTGAAGTCGCTCTTGGTGCGCGAGTACCACGTCAAGACCGCCAAGTTCGACGAGGTGACGGCCGAGGCCGACGCCATGGCGTTGGAGCTGCGAGAAGACGTGCTCGCGATGGACCGACCCGATCCCATCACGATGTTCGACAACGCCTACGCCGCGCCGCACCCGTTGGTGGACGAGGGGCGTCGCGAGATGATTGAACTGGGCGTCAGCGTCGGAGCCCACTCGTGACGACGGCGACCATGACCATGGCCAAGGCCCTCAACGAAGGGCTTCGCCGGGCAATGGAGAAGAACAAGAAGGTCCTGATTATGGGCGAGGACGTCGGCAAATTGGGCGGTGTCTTTCGTATCACTGATGGTCTACAAAAGGACTTTGGCGAGGATCGCGTGATTGACGCGCCGCTGGCCGAGTCGGCGATCGTGGGCACGGCGGTAGGTCTGGCCATCCGGGGGTACCGGACCGTCTGTGAGATCCAGTTCGACGGCTTCGTCTACCCCGCCTTTGACCAAATTGTCTCGCAGGTGGCGAAGTTGCATAAGCGTTCCGACGGCGTGTACACGATGGGCCTGGTGATTCGTATCCCCTTTCAAGGCGGCATCGGCGCCATCGAACACCACTCGGAAAGTCCTGAGGCCTACTTCGCCCAGACCGCGGGTCTGCGGGTGGTCTCGTGCTCGACGCCGAACGACGCGTACTGGACGATTCAACAGTCCATCGAACACGACGACCCGATCATCTTCTGTGAACCCAAGAGTCGTTACTGGGAAAAGGGCGAGGTCGATCTGGATAATCCGCCCCAAGGACTCTTCGAGGCTGCGGTACGTCGCGAGGGCAGCGACGTGACGGTAATCGGCTACGGCTCGTCGGTCAAGACGATGCTGCGCGCCGCCGACACCGCGGCGGTCGAGGGCACGTCACTCGAGATCATCGACGCGCGCTCGATCGCGCCGTTGGACCTGGAGACGATGGCCCGTTCGCTCGAAAAGACCGGACGACTCGTCGTCGTCCAAGAGGCGCCGCACATGGCCTCGATCGGCTCGGAGATCGTGGCCGAATTGAGTGAGCGGTGTTTTTACTCGTTGCGCGCACCGGGGATTCGCGTGAGCGGCTATCACGTGCCGTACCCGCCCACACGTATCGAAGAGGAGTACCGTCCCAGCGTTGACCGGATCTTGGATGCGGTCGATCGAGTCATGGGAGCCGAGAGTTGAGCGAGATGATCTTTCTACTACCCGACGTCGGCGAAGGTTTGGTCGAGGCCGAGATCGTCACCTGGAAGGTGAAGGTCGGCGACGTGGTCGCCTTGAACCAACCTCTGGTTGATATCGAAACCGCTAAGGCGACGGTGGAGTTGCCAAGTCCTTATGCGGGCACTGTCGTCGCCCTGCACGGCAAGGTCGGTGACGTGATGGAAGTCCACAAGCCGCTCATCACCTTTGACGTGGGGGGCGCCGCGGACGCTCCCGCTGCCGTCGCTAGCGAAGCGCCCGCGGCCGCAGCCACGCCAGCGGCGGTTGGTGAAGGACGCGAAGCGGTACTCGTGGGCTATGGCGTCGCGAACGAAGACGGCATCGCCACGCGTACGCGTCGTCGCCAAGGGTCGCCCGCGGCGAGCGCTCCCGCACCGGTACCGGCGCCCGTCGTTGCGCCGGTCGCGATGAGTTCGACTCCGGCCCTCGCTCCGCGATCGACCCCGCCGGTTCGTCTTTACGCCAAGCAGAACGGCGTCGATCTCGCGACGCTCTCGGGAACGGGTCGCGAGGGCCTCATTACCCGAGATGACGTCGCCCGGGCCTTGAGCGGCGCACCGACGGCGGCGCCCGCGCCACTTCGCTCCGCTCCGGTCACCGGGCCGAGTACCACGTCGCGCTTTGTCGGACGAGAGTTGGCGTCCTGGGCGAGTGGACCTAAGGAGGAACGCATCCCCGTCAAGGGAGTGCTTCGTTCGATGTCCGACGCCATGGTCCTCAGCGCGTTCAGTGCCCCCCACGCGGCGGTGTGGGTCCGCTTTGATGCCACGAAGACCATGGAACTTCTGACTTCATTGAAGAAGCGTGCGAATCTTCAAGACATTCGTCTCTCGCCGTTGACCATCGTGGCGCTGGCGTTCTGTGACGCAGCCCGCCACTTCCCGGGTATTAATTCGAGTTTCGACGCCGCGGCGGGTGATGTGATTGTTCGAAGAAGCGTGAATCTCGGCATCGCCGCCGATACTCCTCGAGGTCTCATCGTGCCCAACATCAAGGGGGCGGATGAGCTTGATCTCGTGGGCATGGCCCAGGCGCTCGACGTGCTGATCGACAAGGCCCGCAACGGCACCACGACCCCCAACGAGATGTACGCCACCACCTTGACCATTACCAACGTGGGTCCCTTTGGCGTGGACGCGGCGGTGCCGATTCTTCCCCCGGGCACCGGCGCGATCCTGGCCGTGGGACAGATCGCTAAGGCCCCTTGGGTGGTGAACGACGAGGTCGTCGTGCGCTTCGTTGGTGAAATCGCGATGTCCTTCGATCACCGCCAGGTGGACGGCGCGCTCGCGTCACGAGTACTCAGCCACGTTGCTCGCTACCTCGAAGATCCCGCCGCGGCAATCATCGCCGGTTAATCGCGCTACGCGCGCAGGGCCGCCAACGCCCGGTCGGCGTGTGCGTTCATGCTGACCTCACTGGTGATGACCTCAAGTATGCGACGGTGCGCGTCGATGACGAACGTGGCGCGCTTGACCTTTAAGAAACTTAAGGATCGCTTGAC
The DNA here is from genome assembly GCA_003131665.1 of Acidimicrobiaceae bacterium. GTDB lineage: Bacteria > Actinomycetota > Acidimicrobiia > Acidimicrobiales > RAAP-2 > RAAP-2. Next base: position 526 of record PKWA01000064.1, on the reverse strand, counting down.
GCCGTACTGATGGGCGACCGCGCCGTCGACGTCGGCGAGGAGTGGATAGTTAAGTCCATGTTTTTGGGCGAACTGCGCCTGGCGCTCGGGCGAATCCATTGAGATGCCTACGAGTTGGGCGCCGAGTTTGGCGAACTCGGCTTGCAGGTCTCGAAAGTGACACGACTCTTTCGTGCAGCCCGGGCTGAGGGCCGCGGGGTAGAAGAACAACACCACCGCGCCGTCGTGCACCAGCGTCGAGAGGGTGCGCTCGTGGCCGTCTTGATCGAGTAGCGAGAAGTCTGGGGCCAGGTCGTTCTTGTCCACACCAGAAGGCTAAGCGTCGAGGCGAAAGCCCACGCCGCGGATTGTCAAGAGGTGTCGCGGATTGGCGNNTTCTGGCGAAGACGTTTGACGTGGGTGTCGAGGGTTCTGGTGTCCGCGAGCTCCAGCCCCCACCACAGCGTGTCCAAGCAGACCTCGCGGGTGACCACCTGTCCTAAGCGAGTCGCAAAAAGCGCGAGAAGATCGAACTCCTTGCGGCTGA
>PKWA01000036.1 GCA_003131665.1 Acidimicrobiaceae bacterium | reverse complement strand
ATGCCGCGCTCGCGCTCGATATCCATCGAGTCGAGATACTGTGCGCGCATCAGCCTCGGATCGACCGCGCGGGTGATCTCCAAGATCCGATCCGACAACGTGGACTTGCCGTGATCGATGTGCGCGATGATGGCCAGATTACGGATTTTGCTGGAGTCAACGGATGGAGATGAAGAGGCCACGGTGACTCAAGGCTATCTCTCGAGAATTGATTTTCCCTCCAGTGGAAGGTCCGAGGCGCCCTCTGCTAGCATCGATAGGCCCGCGCGGCGAACTGTCGCGCACGTAGAACGAGGTAGATGTCGTGGCCAATATCAAGAGCCAAATCAAGCGCAACAAGCAGAGCGCGTCCGCTCGCGAGCGCAACAAGGGCGTCAAGTCTGAGCTTCGCACCCGCACGAAGAACGCCATCGCGGCCGTGGGGACCGAGGACGAAGAGAGCGCGCTGCGCGTCGCCGTCAAGCGCATCGACATGGCCGCCACCAAGCGCGTCATCCACAAGAATCAGGCCGCCAACAAAAAGAGCGGCCTGATGAAGCGGATCAACGCACTGCGCGAAGAGCTCTAAGGCCGACGTACCTCTAGCGTCGACGGGCCCCGTGCGACAGTCGCGCGAGTCGAGCGACCAGTATCTCAATCACCGTGAGTTCGGTCACGTCCATATCGCTGTCGAGATCCTTCCCACCAAAGCTCACCCCACCCTTTAGAGCGAGGTCGGCGTCGGCGATCCAGTGCACCGCGGTCGTGAGACGTTCCGCGCCCAGGCGCTGGGCCAGTTGCAACGCCTTGCCCGCGGGAAAGGCGTTGATGCCGAGCAGCGCCGCGGCCTCTTCCTTGGTGCGAACGGCACTGCCCTCGAGGCGCGCCATGTTGAGGTAGTGGCGCTGGACCATCGCGACGATCTGCAGTCCGGCCCGCCGCCTCGAATCGAGCATCCGGCGGGCCACTTCGATGGCCTTGGTGGCGTCGCCTGCGTCGAGGGCGTCGGTCAGGTCCCACACGGGCACGTCGCCGGCGTCGCCGAGGTAGGGCTCGAGTCGCGCGAACACCAGCGGCGCCGAGCCGTAGATCGACTGCAAGGTACGCGCCAACGCGTCGACACGCGCCACGTCGTCGCCCACTTGCGTCGCCACCTTTTGGGCGGTGCCGTGATCGATCACCACGCCGTACTCGTCCATCTTGGACATCACGAAGGCCACTCGATCAGATACCCGAGAACCGACGTTCACTTCGACGACCTCGCTCGCCGCCTTCACGAGCCGATGGGCCTTGGTGCCCACGACCGCCACGATCAACACCGTCCCCGGCGCGGGCGCGGACATCCACTCGGTGAGTTGAGCTACTTCTTCCGCAACGAGTAGCTGCGCGTCGCGCACCACCACCACGCGACGCTCGGCCAACAGCGCCGGGGTATTGAGCGCCTCCATCACCCGAGGCAGCGAGGGCTCGCCACTACTTTGCGTGACGTCCTTCGCCGTGAAGTCTTGTAACGCGAAGGAGGGATCGAGGTCATCGAGCGCGCTCGCGATGACGTTGTGCACCGCGTCGTAGACCATGGTCGCGTCGCTACCCACGACGCAGACGCTCGAACTACTCATCGCACCTCGGCCAAGCGCGCCAGCGTGTCACGCACTCGAACCGCTCCCGCCACGTCATGGACTCGAACGATACGACAACCCAGTGCCACGCCAATCGCCGTGGCCGCCACCGACGCCTCGCGGCGCTCGGTGACGTCGAGACCAAACAGAGCCCCGAGGAAGGTCTTGTTCGACGCGGAGAGCAACAGCGGCGAGCCGAGCGCCGCGAGCACGTTCGTATCGCGCAGCAGCTGCAACGACTGCGCGGGCGTCTTTCCGAGGTCCAGCCCGGCGTCGAGCACGATCTGTTCGTCACCGAGACCGGCCGCCTGGGCCCATTGACGGCGTTCGAGAAGAAACTCAGTGACACTCTTGGTCACGTCGTCGTAGGTCGGCGTCGGATCAGCCACGCGCGGGCGCAGTCGGATGTGCGTCGCCACCACCGTGGCGTGTGCTTTCGCCGCCACCGCCAGGTACTCGGGATCGGCGAAACCGCTGATGTCGTTGCCGACGACGGCACCGGACTCGAAGCCGGCCTTCGCCACGGACGCGCGCCAGGTGTCGACGCTCACCGGCACGTCAAAACGTTTCGTGAGTTCACCAATGACCGGCACGACCCGATCGAGTTCTTCGGCTTCGCTCACTTCCTCGCCCGGACCGGCCTTCACTCCCCCCACGTCCAAGACGTCGGCCCCCTCGTTGACGAGTCGCTCGGCCCGTTGGTAGAAGGCGTCGAGATCGTAGGTGGCGGCCGGTTGGAAGAAAGAGTCCTTGGTGCGGTTCAAGATGCCCATCACCAGCGCACGGTCGCTCACGTCGACGCGCTGGGCCCCTAGAGCAACCACCAACGGCCGTTCCGGCCGGAAGATCTGCACTAGTAGAGCTGGCTCGCGAGCCGGCGACGAAACGACACGTAACGCGCGTCGTCGGGGCCGAGCGCGTCGAGCACTTCGAGCAGATGGCTCCTCGCTTCTTCGTTGCTCGAGGACTGCTCCAACAAGTGTTCGAGCGTGAGGTCAAGGTCGCCGTCGAGGCGCACGCCACTGCGTTGGAGTCGAATCCGTGCCAGGACCGTCTTGGCATTGAGCACGTGAGCAAAGGGCTCGAGTACCGCTTCGGCCTCGTCGAGTCGGTCCCCCTGGCGCAGCAGATCGCCGAGTTTCACGGCGACGTCAACGTTCTTCGCGTCGAGTCCCAAGGCGGCGCGAAGTGAGACCTCGTCACCGGCGTCGAGCAACTGATCAACCTTCGACGCCCCCGGAGCGAGTCGAGCGATGAACTCGCGCACCGCTGCTTCGGGCAACGCACCCACGAAGGTATCGATGATCTTGCCCTCGCGCAACGCGAACACCGCGGGAATCGACTGCACGTTAAAGGCCTGGGAGATCTCGGGATTCGCGTCGACGTCGACCTTGGCGAGTTCGACCTTGCCGTTAGTCTCGGCAATGACTTTTTCTAAGATCGGCCCGAGCGTCTTGCACGGGCCGCACCACTCCGCCCAGAGATCCACCACGACCGGCACGCTCTTCGAGCGTTCGATGACCGCTGTTGAAAAAGTGGCGTCCGTGACATCATTCACGCCGGTCAGCCTAACGGTCACGGCGAAGAAAAGGAGGGGTCACGCGACGCTGTTAGCCTCGGCGACTATGGGGAACGTGACGGGAATCAACGACGCCAACGTCACGGCGTGGATGGTCCAAAACCTCGGATCGATAGCGCCACTCGACTTCGAACTCATCGCGGGCGGCCGTTCGAATCTGACCTTTCGCGTCGCCGACGCCGCTGGACACACCTACGCCCTGCGCCGCCCCCCGATCAGTCACGTCTTGCCGACGGCCCACGACATGGTGAGAGAACACACGATCATTCAGGCCCTCTACCCCCTCGGGATTCCTGTTGCGAAGCCCCTCGGGCTCTGCACCGACGAAGAGGTCAACGAACGACCCTTTTACGTCATGGAGTTCGTGGAAGGCGCGATCCTGCGCGATCGCGCCCAGGCGGAGTCGGCCTTTGACCTCGCAACTCGCTCACAGATCGGCGACAATCTGGCCGCGACCTTGGCGCAACTGCACGACGTCGACGTCGACCAGGCCGGCCTGGGCACGCTCGCTCGACACGACGGCTACATCGAGCGCCAGTTACGGCGCTGGCGCGGACAGTTCGAGCAGATGAAGGTGGAAGGGGTCGATCACGACACGCTCGTCGAAGAGGTCGGCGACGAATTGGCCCAGTCGATTCCCCTCCAGCAACGCGTCGCCGTGGTGCACGGCGACTACCGCCTGGACAACACCGTGCTCGACGAAACCGGACATGTGCGCGCCATCCTCGACTGGGAGATCTGCACGCTCGGCGATCCCATGGCCGACTTGGGGATCCTGCTCTGTTACTGGGCCGAGCTGCAGGACCCGACGGTGGCGTTGCTGGGAGCAGCTCCCACCACGGCGCCCGGGTTCTCGTCGCGCGACGACGTCCTCAAGGCCTACGCCAGTCACTCGACGCTCGACGTCAGCGACGTTGCCTACTACCAGGCCTTCGGCTACTGGAAGTTGGCCTGCATCCTTCAAGGCGTCTTCGCGCGCTATCGCGCCGGTGCGGCCGGCGGCGATCAGGGCAGTGTCGAGGCGTATCCGGCCCACATCGCGATGCTCGCCGAGACGGCCAAGCGGACGTTGGAGGGCTGATGGACGAGGAGATCTACGACCGGATCATCTTTCTCGCCGATCCCGACCTGAACGAACCCGTACTGATTGTCGGGCTCGAGGGCTGGATCGACGCGGGCTTAGCCGCTTCCACGGCCGTCGCCACGTTGCTCGAGACAATCCCCACCGAAGTGCTGGCGACCTTTGACACCGAGTACTTCATCGACCAACGGGCCCGGCGCCCCCTGGCGCGCATCGTCGACGGCGTGACGACCGAGTTGACCTGGCCGGAGATTCAGATTCGCTACGGTCGAGACCCCGACGGTGCCGACGTGCTCTTTCTCGTCGGTCCCGAACCGGACTTTCACTGGAGCGACTTCGTCGACGTCGTGACCGACGCCGCCGGACGTTTCGACGTTCGACTCATCGTGGGACTCGGCGCCTTTCCCGCGCCCACGCCCCACACCCGCCCGGTGCGCTTGATCGGCACGGCGCCGGCGGCGAGTAAGCATCTCTTAACCCTCGTCGGATCGGTGACCGGTGAACTCGAAGTGCCCGCCGGCATCGGCACCGCACTGGAGTTGGGCTTCGCCGAAGTCGACATGGACATTCTCACCCTGTGGGCGCGCGTCCCGCACTACGTCGCCTCGATGCCCTACCCCCAAGCCGCCGCCGCGTTGATCGACGGACTTGCGCGCGTCTCGGGTCTCACCCTCGACGCGGGGCAGTTGCGAGCCTCGGCGGAGGAGGCGCGCCAACGCGTCGATGACCTCGTTACCAACAACCCCGAACACTCCTCGATGGTCGAACGCCTCGAAGCGGCCGCCGACCAGACCGAAGGCACTTCGCTCGGCGAAGAACTGCCGAGCGGTGAAGAACTAGCCGCTGAACTCGAGCGGTTTCTGCGCGGCGAGGCGAGCTAAGCGTCGCTCTGGCTGACGTCGACGTCGACGTCACCGTCTTCGATTCGCAGTCCCAATCCGAGCGCGTAGCCGTCGAGATAGAGCTCGGAGTCGTCCTGGCGCGGATGGCGATTAGCAATTTCGTAGAACCTCGCGGAGTGGTCGGCCTCTTGGAGGTGCGCGAGTTCGTGCACCAACACCGCGTCAATCACCCAGTCGGGACATTGGCGCAGCCGACTCGACACGCGAATCTCGCGCGAGGCCGGCGAGCACGAAGCCCAGCGGGCCTGTTGATTCTTCACCCAGCGAACGCTCGCGGGCATCACCGCGTCGTTGTAGAGCTCGGCCAGTTCGCGGGCCCGCTCATCGAGCGCCGCGTCATTGCCCGCGTTCAAGGGCCGCTGGACCATCAGTCGCTCGACAAGTTCGTCGACGAAGTCCCTTCGCTCGCGCCCCTTTACCCGAGCCGGAATCTGCACGACGATGCGACTGCCCGACCAGTGCGCGGTGCCGGTCTTTTTGCGCCGAGGTGATGCACGGATCTCGACCTCGGGTCGGTCGAACTGCGGCGACTCAACGGTGATCTGCGTGGCGCGCGAAGGTGGCTGTTTATGCGCCATCAGATGACGATGTTCACCAATCGCGGCGATCGAGCGACCACGCGCGTGGGCGTCACCCCATTCAACGCGGCGACGATCGCGGCGTCGGCGAGCGCCGCCGCAGTGGCGTCGGCCTCACTGATCGTGGGTACGACCGAGAGCCGGGCCTTCACCCGACCGTTCACCTGCACCACCATCGTCACGGTCGCCTCCGCGACGAGCGCCGGATCGGCGACGGGCCAGGGCAACTGGTGCACGCCGGGCCCCTCGGGGTGACGCTCTTGCCAGAGTTCGGCCGTGATGTGCGGGGTCATCGGCGCGAGCAACGTCGCCATGACGTCAAGGGCCTCGTCGAGTGTGACCTTGTCGATTCCCTCTTCGCTGCGAGCGACCTTGGAGGCGGCGTTCAGCAGTTCCATGATCGCCGCGACCGCGGTGTTGTAACTCCAGCGGTTGAGGTCATTCGTCACGCGGGCAATCGTGCGGTGCGTGACTTGGCGAACCGAGTAGTCCGACTCGTCCGCGACGTCGTGAAAGTTCACGTCGCGGTAGTGCCACAGTCGATAGAACCGGTCGATGAAACGCGCGCAGCCGTCGATCACGTCGTCGGTCTGATCGGTCCAGTCNNGACTTGGACATCTTCGTGCCGTCAAAGCGGATCATGCCCTGGGTAAAGAGTCGCTGGAACGGCTCGCGGGGTAGTCCCGGCGCGAGTCCGATGTCGTCGAGGGCCTTTAGGTAAAAGCGCGCGTACATCAGGTGCAAGATCGCGTGCTCGATGCCCCCGATGTACTGATTGACCGGCATCCACTTCGCGGCCTCGACCGGATCGAAGGCCTTGCCCGGCGTGAAGGGATCGGCGAAGCGCAGGTAGTACCACGAGGAGTCGGTGAACGTGTCCATGGTGTCGGTCTCTCGACGCGCGGGCTTGCCACAGATCGGACACGTGGTGTTGAGAAAACCTTCGTGGGTCGCGAGCGGCGACTGGCCCGTCTTATCGAGCACGACGTCGTCAGGCGCCAACACCGGGAGTTGATCCTCGGGCACGGGCACGATGTGATGATCGTCGCAGTAGACCACCGGAATGGGACAGCCCCAGAAACGTTGGCGAGAGATCAGCCAGTCGCGCAATCGATAGTTCACCTTCGCGACGCCCTTCGCGTGTTCGACCAAGAACTCGGTGGCCTTGACTTTCGCCGTCGGGACGTCGAGGCCGTTCATGAAGCCCGAATTGATGTGCGGGCCATCCCCGTTGTACGCACCCTCGACATCATTCGGGGGCTGGACCGTGCGGATCACCTTAAGACCGTGCGCCTTGGCGAACTCGAAGTCACGCTCGTCCTCGCCCGGTACCGCCATGATGGCCCCGGTGCCGTAGGTGCCCAGCACGTAGTCCGCGACGTAGACCGGCACCTGCTCCTTGGTAAAAGGATTGATGACGAAGCTGCCGGTAAAGGCTCCGCGCTTTTCCAAGCCGATACCTTCACTCGAGTTCGTCGAGCGCTCGATCTCCGTGGTGGAAGAAGCGCGCAGCACGATTTCTTCGACCCGCGCGCGCTCGTCGTCGGTCGTCAGCAGCGACAACAGTGGATGCTCGGGCGCAACGACGGCGTAGGTGACCCCGTAGCCGGTATCCGGGCGCGTCGTAAAAACGCGTAGGGACTTCGTGGCGTCAAAGACGAAGGGCAGATCGAACTCGACGCCTTCGCTGCGACCGATCCAGTTTCGCTGCATGACCTTCACCCGTTCGGGCCACTCGAGCGCGCCGAGACTGTTCAACAGTTCCTCGGCGTAGTCGGTGATCTTGAAGAACCACTGTTTGAGGAATCGACGAACCACGACGTCGCCTGAGCGCTCACACGTGCCATCGGCTAACACCTGCTCGTTCGCGAGTACCGTCATGCAGCCCGGGCACCAGTTCACCTGCGCCTCGGCCCGATACGCCAGCCCCTGTTTGAGGAACGCCAGAAAGATGGTCTGGGACCACTTGATGAACTCAGGATCGTGGCTGTAGACCTCGCGACGCCAGTCGTAGA
>PKWA01000120.1 GCA_003131665.1 Acidimicrobiaceae bacterium | reverse complement strand
GAAAGAGCGCCGAGCCGTGGGTCATGGGAAAGAGGTCGATCTCGGCCGAGAGCGGTCGAATTTCAGTGACGCCTCGTCCGTCAATGCGCACGCCCTCTTCGACGATGCGCCGACGTACCAGCTTCTTGGTCAACGAACGAACGGCCGCTTTGATCTCGCCGGCGCGACCTTCGAACTCTCCAGAGAGTTGCTCAGTGATCGACTTGGTCGCGGCGTCGAGCGCTTCAGCGCGCGCGGCCTTGGTGGTGATCTTGTTGGCGTCGGCGAGCGCGGAGCCCCCGACACTGTCGACGCGGGCGTAGACGTCCTCTTCGTAGTCGGCGTAGGTCTGGTACTCGAAGATCGGCAGAGGCCCGCGAGCGGCGATGAAGTCGCGCACGAGGGCGCGCTGCAAGTTGACCGCTTCGAGAATCCAGAGCTTCGAGGCCTCAAGTCCGGCGGCCAGCACGTCCTCGCTGACCTTGGGCGCACCGTCGAGGTACTTCTCAAAGGATCCCTCGGTGCCTCCCGCCTCGACCATCATGATCGCGANNCCGGCTTCGACCATCATGATCGCGACGTCGGCGTCGGGCGCGTCACTGAGGGCTCTTCCGGCCACGACGAGTTCGAAGGTCGCGGCGTCGCCTTCGGCGTACGTCGGGTGCGCGACCCACTCACCGTCGGTGGTGAAGGCGAGGCGAACCGCGCCGATGGGTCCGTCAAAGGGAATACCCGAGATCATCAACGCGGCCGAGGCGGCGTTGATGGCTAAGACGTCGTGCGGGTTCTCCTGGTCGGCGCTGAGGATGGTGCCGACGACTTGGGTCTCGTTGCGAAAGCCCTTAGGAAAGGAAGGTCGCAGCGGACGGTCAATCAAACGACAGATGAGAATGGCTTGGTCGGAGAGCTTTCCCTCGCGGCGAAAGAACGCCCCGGGGATCTTTCCGGCGGCGTAGGCACGCTCTTCAATGTCGATGGTGAGGGGGAAGAAATCTAAACCCTCTCGTGCGCTTCGCGCCGCGGTGACCGTGGCGAGCAGCATGGTGTCGCCGAGACGCGCGAGAACGGCGCCGTCGGCTAGTTGAGCGAGGTGACCGGCTTCAAGACTCATCGTCTTGTCGGTACCCGTGATGGGACTACTTACGCGAATTGCGTCAGTCATGGATTGGCTCCTTGTGTTTATCAACACTCCGACCGAATCCCAGTGGGCAACCTTCGCTCGAGGCGACTGTCCTCCACTGGCCTTCGGGGCCTCGGATGTGCTGAACACGTCGACGGCGTCGACGTGCATGTTCGGCTAGCGACGAATGCCGAGTCGGCCGATCAACGCGCGATAGCGCTCCACGTTGCCTTTTTGCACGTAGTCCAGCAAACGACGGCGCTGACCGATGAGTTTCATGAGCCCACGACGGGTGTGATGATCGCCCTTGTGAACCTTGAGGTGCTCGGTGAGATGCAAGATCCGGCCAGTCAAGAGCGCCACTTGGACTTCCGGTGAACCGGTGTCCGAGGCGTGCGCTTGAAAGTCCTTAATAGTCTCTTGCTTCTCAGTCATTACTAGTTTGCCTTATTGAGTCGGGTGTCTCGTTGCAAGTCGCCAACGAGACGACCCGCACAATCAGCGTCGCTGACCAAGCATCCATCTTAGCAGTTGAGCCTGCTCTGGCGTCGATTTCTCAAAGATTTGACGGGTTTGCACGACGTCACGATCGATCTGAGCGGTCAGCTCGTCCACGCTCGAAAAGGTCTTCTGATCGCGGAGACGCGACGAGAAGACCACCTCGAGCATCGAATCGTAGAGATCACCCTCAAATCCGAGCACGTACACTTCGACGACCAGTTCGCCGTGATTGTAAAACTGCGGACGCGTACCCACCGAGATCGCCGCGGGCCACCACGTTCGCTCGCGGATCGTCGCCCCGGCGTAGACGCCTTCGGCGGGCAATAGCTGATGTGTCGCCACCGCCAAATTGGCGGTCGGATAGCCCAGCGCCTCTCCACGTTCGTCACCATGCACGACCGTTCCTCGAAGAATGAAGGGGCGCCCGAGTACATTCCTGACGGCTTCAAGGTCTCCACGAGTAAGCGCCTGTCGAACCAAGGTCGAGCTCCAGCGCCCACCTTCGCCGTGAAGCGGTGCCGGCCAGACACGAAAACCCATCTCCGCGCCGACCTCGCGCAATGTTGCGACGGAACCCTCTCGATTGTGACCAAAGTGAAAGTCCTCGCCGACCACTACGCCCTTGGTTCGCAACTCACCGACGAGCACCCGCTCGATGAAGTGACGCGCTGACTCACTGGCGAGCGTGGCGTCAAAGGTGAGCACGCGGACCTGTTGGACCCCGAGCGCTTCGAATCCTTCGAGACGCTGGTCCAACGTCGCCAGGAGCAGCGGCGCCCTCGTCGGAGCCAGCACCATCGCGGGAGTCGGATCAAAGGTCACTACCGTCGAGACGGCGCCGAGCTCGTTGGCAAGAGCGTTGAGCTGGGCGATGACGGCCTGATGTCCTCGGTGTAGTCCGTCAAAGACACCAATAGTGACGATGCTCGCTTCGGTGGAAGTCGCGTCGAACTCGCCGTCGCGAAGAATGATCACGCCAGCAACCTACCCTCGCTCGGCGTCTTCGACGGCCGGCAAGACAATCGATGGTTGCCACGAATCGCCGCGTCGTTCCAACACGGCGACTAACGAACCCGCTTCACTGAGTGCGGCGATCTCGTCGCTCCGCGGTCCGTCCAGCGTGACCCGCTGTCCCTTTCGCAGACGACTCTCGTCCTCGGCGTTCACAACAATCTGCTCGAGTTGCGCAACGAAGGCCCGGGGCTCTTCGAGCACCACCACGTCCTGGGCGACGCGCTCTTCGAGTTCGTCCAGCGTCAGCGCGTCCTCGATGCGGTGTGAGCCACTCATCAACCGACGTAGCGCGCTGAGGTGTCCCAAGGTGCCCAAACGCTCAGCGAGGTCACTGAGCAGTACCCGAACGTACGTGCCGACCGAACACGTCACGTCAAAGGTCCACTCGTCGGAGCGCGACGTGGACAACAGCGAAAAGGCGTCCACCGTGATGGCGCGGGGCACGCGCTCAACGACAATGCCCTCTCGTGCGAGGGCGTGAAGACGCTTGCCCTTGACTTTGATCGCCGACACCATCGGCGGTGTCTGTGACTGTGACCCGAGCATGCCCGAGGCTTCGAGATTCACGTGCTCAACGCTGAGCGGGGGTACCTCGCGCCGATCCACCACTTGACCGTCGGCGTCGAGAGAGTCCGTCGCAACGCCCAACGTGACCACGCCTTGGTAGCGCTTCGTTTCGCTCTGGGCGAAGCGCAGCAGTCTCGTGGAGGGTCCCACGCCGAGCACCAAGAGCCCGGTCGCCATGGGATCGAGCGTGCCAGCGTGTCCGACGCGCCGCTCGTTCATCACGACTCTTACGCGCGCCACGACGTCATGGCTGGTGAGACCTCGCGCCTTGTCGATTAAGAGCAGACCGTTACTCGTCGTCATGGCGCTGTCGTCGCAGCAACTCTTCCACCGCCAAGCCACTGGCGACGGCCGGGTCGGCGACAAAGGAGAGTTTGGGAGTGCGCTTTAAGCGCGTCTGAATGTTCACGGCCGCTTGGATCTGACCGCGCCGCTCCTCGAGGGCCGCCTTGGCACCTTCGGACAGAGAGTCGAAGAAGACCCGCGCGTGACGCATGTCGGGCGTGGTGTCGATGCCGGTCACCGTGAGCAGACCAAGTCGATCGTCGACGTCCGAAATGCGCACCAGAACATCCGAGATCACTTCACGCAGTATCTGGTTCACTCGCGCCGTGCGGGGGTAAGGATGATGAGAGCCAGACGAGTGGGCCATGCGCTAGGCCGTTCTGGGAATCTCGCGCTCTTCGTACGTCTCGATGAGGTCGCCAGACTTGAGGTCTTGGTAGTCCGACAGCCCCACGCCACATTCGAAACCGGTAGCCACTTCTCGCGCGTCGTCCTTGAATCGTCGAAGTGACGTGATCGAGCCCTTCCAGATGATGGCTCCTTCGCGCAAGAAGCGGACCTTTGATCCGCGCGTAATGACGCCGTCGCGCACGAAGCAGCCCGCGATGGCCCCGATGCGCGGCACGCGAAAGACTTCGCGCACTTCGGCCTCGCCGGTGACGATCTCTTCGAAGATCGGCGTCAGCAGGCCGAGCATGGCGGCCTCTATCTCTTCAATCAACTTGTAGATGACTTCGTAGGTGCGAATCTGCACGCCTTCGCTCTCGGCGAGTTCACGACTGCGCTTATCGGGTCGCACGTTAAAGCCGATGATGGTGGCGTTGGACGCTTTGGCGAGTTGCACGTCATTCTCGGTGATACCGCCGACGCCGCGGTGCACGATGACCAGTTTGACGTCGTCACGTTCGAGTTTGCGCAGTGACTCGGTGCACGCCTCCAGCGAGCCCTGCACGTCGGCCTTCAAGACGATATTGAGCGTCGCGGTCTCGCCGCGTTGTATCTGCTCGAAGAGGTCTTCAAGTCGAGCGCCACTCGAGGACGCGACGGGCTGTTGGCCCACGAGACGCGAGCGTTGCGCGCGAGCTTCAGCGAGGGAGCGGGCGTGGCCGAGGTCGCGCGCGACACGCATCTCGTCACCGGCGAACGGCGGCTCGCTAAAGCCGAGAATCTGTACCGGCGTGGAGGGCCCCGCGGTCTTTATCTGGCGGCCCTTATCGTTGATCAGCGCCTTCACCTTGCCGTACGCCGGCCCGGCGACGACGGGGTCGCCCACGCTGAGTAGGCCCTTTTGGACCATGACCGTCGCCACGGGACCACGCCCAATCTCTAGGTTCGCCTCGAGCACGGTGCCGACCGCTCGGCCGGTCGGTCGCGCCGAGAGTTCGCCCACCTCGGCGACGAGCAACACCTGTTCGAGCAGTTCATCGATCCCCGTTCCCTGCAAGGCGGAGATCTCCACGACGATGGTGTCGCCGCCCCACTTCTCGGGAANNCGGTCCATCTTGTTGATCGCCACGATGATCGGCACGTTGGCGGCCTTGGCGTGGTCTATTGCCTCCACCGTCTGAGGCATCACGCCGTCGTCGGCCGCGACCACCAAGACCACCACGTCGGTCACTTTGGCGCCGCGCGCACGCATAGCGGTAAAGGCCTCGTGACCCGGCGTGTCCAAGAAGGTGATGGACTTGCCGTGCCACGACACCTGGTAGGCGCCGATGTGC
>PKWA01000053.1:16254-23998 GCA_003131665.1 Acidimicrobiaceae bacterium | reverse complement strand
TGAATCCGTAGCTCGGATCGACCAGCACCGCTTCTGATGCGCCGGTCGATTGGTTGATTTCGGTGACAGAGTTGCCGGCGGCATTGGTCACCCAGACATTCGCGCCGTCGTCGGCGACGCCGGCGGGCACGCTAAAGCCGTATGTCGATCCATCGAGAATTTGATACGGGACCAGATTGGGCGCCGCCGCTGCGGTTGTAATACTGACCTTGACCGCCTTGGCGTCGGACGAACCCTTGTAGGCAAAGAGGGCGTAGGAGTACTTCGTGCTGGCCGCGACTGACGTGTCGGTGAACGTGACGCGTGGAGCGCTCACTTTGGCGATGAGCGTGCCACTCTTGGCCGACGCGGGAGCGCTCGCTCCCTTGGCTCGACGAATCATCACGCCGTTGTACGTCCCCTTCTTGGGATCGTGCCATTTGAGCGTGACCGACGACGAGGTCGAGGTGGCCTTGGCGGCGCTCACCGGTGCCGGTGGGGAACTTTTGGTACTCGCGAAGACGGCCGTGGGAGTTGCGCTAGAGAAAATCAATGTCAACAGCGCGGTAACAGTACAAAACGTAACTACTCGGTTTTTGGTGATCGCACACGACCCTTTATCAGCGTTAACTTGCTTTAAACCCACCCTAGGTGTCTGGAAAAATTGACGAGCGTGACGCGTCGCCTTTCACGATGTCGTGTCGAATCTCTGTAGGGACTTACGTCACTTCTTTACGATTCTCGTCAGCAAAACGACGCATTCAATGAACGTCATCGAGCAGGCCGGCTTCGGTTGCCCACTTCCAGTGCATCTTGCCGTGGTCGGCGTTCACACCGATCACTCCGCCGAGCGTGCCGTCGGCCCACGGTGCCCCGGCGAGTGGTTCATCTAACTGGGCGTCGGAAAGTTCAGCGAGTAGTCGCAGGCTGGCACTGCGGGCGTCGCCGGTCAGAGCCACGACGCTGGAGAGCGAATCGTCATGGTGTTTGCGTTGAAATTCGTCGGTCATGGCGTGAACGCTGGCCATGATCTGTTCTCGGGAACGGGCCTCTCCGCGTTCGTTGACGCGTAACCCCACCGGATTCTCATGCCCCGCGAGATGCCGACGGATCATCTGTTCGAAGTTCTTCTCGATGAGGGCCAGGTGAGCAAAGTGATCGAGCGCGCTCCATTGGTTCTCCGGGTCGTGTTCGCTCTTGGTCAGGGGACGGCGCAGCTGTTCCTCGGAGAGGTTGGCGTAGGTCGCCAGCAGCCACGTGCGACTCTCGTTGAGCTTCGTCTCGATGTCAATTCTCTTCATGTCACTCCTATTTTCTCATTCGCCCAAACCATCGAAGAACTACCGCCGTCCAATGTTGACGAGATACGAGATCCGCCCTCACCTCTATCTGTTGCTTGCCTTCGATCCGGAGATCACTTCTTTGAGAGTAACGAATGCGTGCCGGCACGAGGTAATTCCTCTCGATAACTCAGGTCGGTGCGTCGAGACCATTCGATAGCCCCACGCCGAGATGCGGTCGAAGGGCCCCCACGACATCGCCCCACCGGCCAACCGTGCGGGAAGAAGGCCAGTGCTAAGGACGCCCGCGATCGCTCGGTGCCCGTAAAGCACGGAACCGTCCTCACGGCGCAGGGCGACCTCGTGGCGCACTCTTTCCGGGTCGACGCCGAGTGCGCTCAGATCAACCGATTGCAGTGGCAGGAACTCAGCACGTAGCTTGAGACGTCGCCCGAGCCGGGCCGACGCCGTGCAAAAGACGCACTCTCCGTCATAGAACAAAACGACGTGCCGGCCGAGTGTGCTCATGGGTCGAGAGTACACAAAGGGCTTCTCGTCTCCGTCCCAGATTTCGCGGGCCGCTTAAACCACGAGGCGCAGTTTGACGACTTACGTGGCGACGTTGCTCGCAATTTCTAGCGGTCTAGTCTCGACTTGGTGAGGAAAAACCGGTTCATTGTCGTCGTGGCGATTGTCACCGTGCTCGCCTCGTCGCTCATCGTTCTCATTCAAGATGCCAACGGGAATGGCTCTGACGCCTCGCAACGGCAGTTGCCAACTAGCGCCACCTACGTCGCGCTTCCAAAGAACCTCCTACTCGCGGGGGACTTCAGCTTCGGGCCACTTCGAAACTCCCAACTTTCCGCTGTGCGAATAACGGCCCCGAGAGCCATCCAACTCGCGATGCGTGCCGCCGGGCTACGAACTGGCAAGCCGACATCAAGCTCGAGAGTCACGATCTCCCTCGGCAGCTTCGTTGATAAAGAGGCGATAATCACCGATTGGATTGGAACGAAGTCGAAGATTCCAAAGGCCATTCCGGTCTACGTGGTGATGATCTCGGGCTTGCACATCGAGGGTTTGGGTCCTCGAATGAGTGTCAATCACGAGTACGACGTGCTGGTGAACGCGAGCAGTGGTGCGATTTTCGAGCAGCTGACGAACCGTTGATGTTGCCCACCCTCGTGGGTGTGTCACTTTCTTAGCCCGATCCAGATCGCTCGTGTCACTACGTAAGTAGCCAACTACGTTCTGCGTTCAGCGGGTTTTCTTCTTCGCTGGCGCGCGCTTCTTTGAACTCTTCTTCGCTTTGGTGGCCTTCGTTTTCGCGGACGCGGCGCCCTTCTTAGCCGTCTTCTTCACCTTGGTGGCCTTGGTTTTCGCGGACGCGGCGCCCTTTTTTGCCGCCTTCTTCACTTTGGTGGCCTTAGTCGTCGCGGACGTCACGCGTTTCTTCGCGCTCTTCTTCGCTTTAGTGGCCTTAGTTTTCGCGGACGCGGCGCCCTTCTTTGCCACCTTCTTCACTTTGGTGGCCTTCGTCGTCGCCGACGCCACGCGTTTCTTCGCGCTCTTCTTCGCGGCACTGGCCTTCTTCGTCGCAGATTTAATTCGCTTCTTCGCGCTCTTCTTGGCCTTGGCCAAGTTCTTTGCCATCGCTTCCCTCGCGGGCGCCGTGCTCTTTTCAATGCGCTCCACCGTGTTGGAGTTGCTCACCACGGCCGCCGCTTCGTTGAAACCCTGCTCGACTCTCGCGCCGGCCGCCGACGCGGCTGCCTCAATGGTGCCAAGGGCGTCGCCCACGATCTTTGCGGCTTGATCAAATTTGTTTGTCATACTCACGAGCGTAGCGATAGGTTCATCGGGTCAACTCCGAGCNNTCTCGTGAGGATAATCACATTGCAGTCTTTTTCGAGTTCGACGGCACCTAAATTTGAAGAGGGCAGGTACGTAGGAATGGGTGGACGGAGATCCGTGCAAGAGGGGATACGCGTCGCGGCTCTGCAACTGCGTTCGGGGTCCGATCCGGTAAGCAACGTCGACGCCGCCATCGAACTCATTCGCCGTGCCGCCGGTGACGGCGCTTCGTACATTCAGGTGCCCGAGTACTTCAACTACCTCGGCCCCGTTGAGAACTATTCGAGGGTCGCCGAATCGATACCGGGTCCAACGACCGATCGACTCGCGGCGTTGGCCATAGAACTCAGCGTCACCGTGCACATCGGCAGCATGCTCGAGCCCTCTAGGGAGCCGGAGAAGTTCTTCAACACGAGCGTGCTGCTCGACACTTCGGGACACGTCCTAGCGACGTATCGGAAAGCTCACCTGTTCGATATCGACGTTGCGGGTGAAGTGGTGTTCAAAGAGTCCGACGCGATCGCCGCCGGCGAAAAGTTGGTCGTCGCCCAGTGCCCCGGGTTCGCTCTCGGTATGACGATCTGTTTCGACCTTCGCTTTCCCGAGATGTATCGGGCGCTGGCGCGGCACGGTGCGACGGTCTTCGCGATTCCGTCCGCATTCAATGCCGCCACCGGGCGGGCCCACTGGGAGGTGCTGCTACGTGCGCGGGCCATCGAGAATCACGCCTTCGTCGTGGCGGCGGCCCAGGTCGGCACCACGGTCGAGGGGATCGCCACCTTCGGGCACTCGATGATCGTGGGACCGTGGGGCGATGTGCTCGCGCACTCGAACAGTGATCGCGAGGATGTGCTCGTCGCGACGCTCGACCTCGATGAAGTCGCTCGTCGAAGATCACAGATCGACGTCATGAACCTCCGACGCCCGGAGTTGTACTCGTCACTCGACGATTGAGTGCCCACGCGCGATGCTGTCGACCGTGTGGGACTCGGCCGCTCGCCTCTTAGGGAGATACGCGTCGCGCTCGAGCTCTGGTCGCCTTGGTCCCGGTGACGAGTCGCTCGCGATCAAACATCCGAGAGACGATCCGTAGAGCGCGCACATCGATGACCAGGATCCCCACCGCGAACACCAACGCGACTTCGAAGGTCGGCGTGATCACGCCCACCGCCATGAGGAGGACCACGGCAATAATGGGAAAGCTCGCGAGCGCCCCCAACTGTTGGGCGACGCGCACTTCGTTCGCGCGTACGGACACCGCCAGGCCGACCACGATCGCCCAACCGGCCACCAGCGGTGCGAAGAGAAATAAGGCGAGTAGTACCGGGCCATCGTGAAACACCGCGGAGGCGAGCGCCGGGTGGGCGAAGAGCTGTACGGCCAAGAGAAAGAGCCCGTACAACACGTACGAGAGCACGAGGGTGGGGGCCATGACCGCGGCCGCCTTGCCCAGGATGAGCTCGTTGGTGCGAAGTGGTGTCGTGAGCAACGGCTCGAGTGTTCCCTGTTCCTTCTCGCCGACCACGGAGTACGCGGCGAGGGTGCTGGGCATCACGGTGGGAATCAAGAGCAAGTAGAGAAGGGGAAACGTAACGAACTTCACCAGGGACGCACTCGATCCGGAGGGCGCGGCGATAAAGATCGAGATGATGGGCTCGACGAGAAAGAAGAACGGAAAGATCATCATGGTCACGACGATGGCCCTCGTGCGTCGGTAGTCCAAGAGTTCCTTGCGCATCACGGTAAGTACGCGTGTGGTGTCGAGCCCTTTCATGATTTACGGACCTCGACGTCGTCGTTGATGAGTTCGAGGTAGACGTCTTCGAGTGAATGCTGCGCCTCGCCGATCGAGAGCACGTCGGCCCCGGCGCCGACGAGGCTGCGGGCTACTTCGGGCGCGGCGATTTTGGGATCGGTTATCGAGAGCACGTACGAGCCGGGTTCGTCCGAACGCCAACTTTCGACGGCCGACAGGTGGGCGAAGACTTTCTCGGGATCGTTCAGTGGAGCGAGGGTCCGAACGACGAGGGCCTTATTGAAGAGCCGCTCTCGAAGTTCGTCGGGACTGCCGACCGTGCGCAGAGACTGGTTCATGATGGCCACGCGATCACAGAGCTTTTCGGCCTCGTCGAGTCGGTGGGTGGTGAGAAAAATCGTTACGCCCTTTTGGCGAAGTCCGATGATCAAGTTGTGCACTTCTAGTGAGGCCACGGGGTCGAGGCCCGAGGTCGGTTCGTCCAGGAACATGATCGCGGGGTCACTCAACAACGTGCGAGCGAGTCCGACGCGCTGGCGCAGGCCCTTGGAGAGTCCACCGCAGAGATCCGACGCTCGATCTGAGAGATTGACGGCCTCGAGGGCGTCCTTGATTCGCGTGGCGGGTTGGTGCAGACCATAGAGACCGGCGAAGAACTCAAGGTTCTCGGTGACGGTGAGGCGTAGGTAGAGCCCGGGCGACTCGGGCATGATGGCGATGTGCTGGCGAATCTCGACGCCGTTGTCGGGGATCAGTGGAATCCCGGCGACGGTCGCCGAGCCCGAGGTCGGCGCGATCAACGTGCCGAGCGTGCGTACGGTGGTGGTCTTGCCGGCGCCGTTGGGGCCTAAGAAGCCAAAGACTTCGCCGTAGCCCACTTCGAAGGAGATCTCCGAGAAGGCGGTGCGATCGCCGAACCTTTTCGTCAACTTGTTGACGACGAGGGCGGACTTCGCTGCGGGCCCGAGGGACGTTACTGCAGTCATCGCGCGGTTCCTCTCACGGTGGACGTTAGAGCACCTACGCGCCCTCTCCCATCTTGAGGTTACCCACCGCTGATACCGCGGTGGATATATGAGTGGACATTGGTAGCGACGCCCCCAGCTCGAGGTTTTGCTTACACCGCTCCCGACGCGGTGATGGACGTCGAGGGCGTGATCGTGCCGCCCGAAGGCTCGACGGTGATGGCCAATTCAGAAGCTCCCGTCGTGCCCGCGAGCGTGAAGGTGACGTGTCGCGGCGAAGGTCCCATCAGCCCAATCGAGACCGCCTTCTTCCCGATCACGTCCCAGAGTTGGTACGTCTGAGACGGCGCGAGCGTGGGCAGTTGTGAGTTCACTAAATAGCCACGACCATCGGGCACGAGCACGAACTGAACCAGTCGTTGATGAGTGGAGCTGGTGAGATTGACCAACTGATGTCCGGGCGTCGCGAGGGCGGCGACTACCTCACCGTGGTCGCTCGCCAGTGCGTGTTGCAGCTGTGACGCCCGGTGATCGGCGTTCGCCAGCTGAAACGAGAGAATGGCCACCACGACGGCCAGTGGAAGGGCGACGCTTCGAGTAACGCGGCGCGCCAGTGATCGGCGCCGGTGGGTGATCGGCGCCCCCAGTCGTTCGCCCGTCAGTGCGGCCAAGGGCGGCGTGACGTCGCGGTGATCGTAGATGCCACTCGCGATGCGAGTCCACAGTTTCTCGGGTAGCGGCTCCACCGAGTTGCCCAGGACGCCCGCTACCTCACGCAGCGCATCCAACTCGCTCTGGCAGTGCGGACATTGGACGAGATGCTCTTCAATTGCTTCGCGTTCGGCGTCGTCGACGGCGTCGAGCGCNNCCCTCGAAGTAGGCGAGTTCGATCGCTCGGCGCTCTTCTTCAGGTAACGAGGCAAGAGCTTGGGCCACTTGATCGGCGAGTGACAGGTCCCAGGCCTCATTTTGAATGCTGTAGTTGGCCCGAGCCGTCTTCATCGCGTCATTCGACTCTCGGACCCGACGTGAGTTTTGAGAGCGAATGATATCCACCGAGCGCGCGTGCGATTGGGCGAGCAAGAACGAACGAAGCGACCCGCGCATCGGGTCAAAGCGGTCCGGCGCGTTCCATAGGCGCAAAANNACACCTCTTGGGTGACGTCTTCGGCCTCGGCGCCGTTATCCAGGACCCGTCGAGCAAGTCCGAACACCGCGCCGCCGTGGCGCCGATAGACCTCGGCCAGCGCGACTTCGTCATATCGTCCGACGGACGTGACGAGCTGGGCGTCGCTCGCGTCACTGAAATCCCTCATACGTGTCCTATTCGGAACGAAAGGCCTGCCCGGATGTTCTCCCACGAACTTTACGGTTTCTACCGGCCTTTCACGAGTCGGCGCCCCTGAACGCGGGCCCTGCCCATTGAAGTTGGACGAGAAATTTCTTCGTTTTCGACATCCAAAAGTGCGGTGGTTCCGAATAACTCTCGAAGTGACGAAGAGCGATCATCCAGGTGATCGGGAACGTCGGTTCGCTGATAGTCGTCGAATCACAGTGAGAAGTGCTGTACGGAGGAAATCAAGATCTCTCGACCTTTCGCCTGACACGTCGTCACGCGAGTTAAGAGGAGGAACAATGGAGTCGCTCAGTAGACGAAGTTTCTTCAAGCACGCCGGCGCCGCGGCCGTGGTGGCGAGCACCATCGCCATCGCGCCCGTTGGCCTGACCAGTGGCGGCGCCAGTGTGGGTGAAGGTAACGAAGCGCCCCTCAGCCCGAGCGAGAACCTTCGCGGCGACGAGAGTCTCGTCGCACACGTGAAGAACGCCCGCACGGGCGAGATCAGTCTGTTCATTGGCCACCGCGAGGTGACGCTACGTGACCGCAAGGTCGCCGCCCGTCTCGTTCGCGC
>PKWA01000053.1:15804-16201 GCA_003131665.1 Acidimicrobiaceae bacterium | reverse complement strand
TACGAGATCCACATCGACAACAGTGGCGACGGCGAAGCCGATGTCACCTATCAGTTCGCCTTCCACAGTGAGACGACGATCCCCTCGACGTTCCTCTACAACGTGGGACCGATCGAGTCGCTCGAGAGCACGTCGTGGAATCGCCGTCAGCTCTACTCGGTGACACGCGTCGAGCGCGGCAAAGCCGGCGTGGTACTGGCGAAGAACCTCACCTGTCCGCCGTGCAACATCGGCCCGCTCTCGACGCCGNNNNTTCGCCGGTCAGCGGGCCGAGGCGTTCTTCGTCGACCTAGGTTCGATCTTTGACCTGGGAGACCTGCGACCGATCGCCAACTTGCACGCCACGTTCGGACTGCCGGCGCTGAAGGCCGAAAAGGGCGTCAACTCAACGGCGGGC
>PKWA01000053.1:14677-15799 GCA_003131665.1 Acidimicrobiaceae bacterium | reverse complement strand
TCAAGCCGACCAGTACCTCCGCAGCCGCGTCGAGCGTCGGCATCTGGACCACGGCCAGTCGCCGCAAGGCGCGAGTCTTGAACAGTGACGGCGGCACGGGCATTGAGACCGGACCCTACGTCCAGGTCTCACGGTTGGGCAATCCCCTCATCAACGAGGTGTTGGTGCCGCTGGCGCAAAAGGACAAGTGGAACGCACAGAGTCCGAGTGGTGACTCGGCGTACGCGAGCGGGGTCTCGGCTCCGGAGTTGGCGGGACTGTTGAACGTGCTCTACCCGGGCGCGTTCCCCAACTTGGCGGCCTACACCAAGCCCCGAGCGGACCTCGAAGCGATCCTCTTAACGGGGATTCCCGCGGGCGTCGTCTCGGCCAGCTACTCGACCTTCACCGGCGCGACGCAGGCGGACATGTTGCGGCTCAACCTCGCGATCCCCCCGGCCACGTCGNNCGTCGCCCAAGGCGCTCGGCGTCTTAGCGGGCGACGTGGCCGGCTTTCCGAACGGTCGTCGGATCATCGACGACGTCGTGACGATTGAGTTGCAGGCCATCGCCGGCGCGACGATCGGACTGGTCGACCCGTCGTACAAGCCCGACGCGGCCATTGCCGACGTGAGTGACGGCGTCACGGGAGCGGGTCTTAAGTTCCTGACGAGCTTTCCCTACCTGGGCACGCCCTACAGCGGCTACGACGCACCGGCGGCCTGAGCCGTGGGCGAGGCGACACTACCACCGAGTTGGGACGGCAGCGTGGTGCTCGATCTCGGGGGCGACGTCGGGGCGTTGATGTTGCTGACGTCCTCAGCGTTGAACGGTCGTGAGATTGAGCTCGATCCCGAGGACCCCACGATGGCGCACACCCACAGCGCGGTGCGAGAGCGTCGACTCACCGGTGGCAATTCCTATGCGGCGCTTTACCCGGGCTTGAAGGCTGGCCACTACCGGGTCGCGGGCTCGGGTCAACGGGTCACGATTGTCGGCGGGCGCGTCGCGGTAGTCGACTACGAAGGCGAGTAGCTAGCTCGCCTGGTTCGCGCGCCGCGGCAGCACCCAGTTCGGACGCGCGAAGTGACAGGTGTAACCGTTGGGGTAGTGCTCGAGGTAGTCCTGATGCTCGGGCTCGGC
>PKWA01000053.1:0-14617 GCA_003131665.1 Acidimicrobiaceae bacterium | reverse complement strand
CGTGGACCTGGAAGAAGAACTCGAGGATCTCACGGTACGAGGTCACCTTCGGATCAAAGACGATCTCTATCGACTCGGCGTGGGTGCCGTGATGGCGATAGGTCGCGTGGGCGACGTCGCCCCCCGAGTAGCCCACGCGCGTCGAGAGCACGCCCGGGCGCTTTCGGATGAGGTCCTGCATGCCCCAGAAACACCCGCCAGCCAAGATGGCCGTCTCGGTCTCGTTGCTCATGACGCCGCTCCCTTCGCGCGAGAAGAGTCCTCGAACAACTTTTGGTACTCGCCGTAACCCTGAGCGTCGAGTTCCTCGTACGGGACGAACCGCAGTGCGGCGGAGTTGATGCAGTAGCGCAGGCCACCCTCTTCCTTTGGTCCGTCGTTGAAGACGTGGCCGAGGTGAGAGTCGCCGTGGGCCGAGCGGACCTCGGTTCGCATCATCCCGAGACTGACGTCGCTGTTCTCGACGACGTTCTCGGGCGTGAGCGGCGCCGTGAAGCTCGGCCAGCCGCAACCGCTGTCGAATTTCGTGGTGGAGGCGAACAGGGGCTCGCCCGAGACGACGTCCACGTAGAGTCCGGCCGCCTTGTGATCCCAGAATTCGTTGTTGAATGCTGGCTCGGTGGCGCTCTCTTGGGTGACGCGATACTGATTCGCCGTGAGCTGGGAGATCGCCTCGGAACTCTTCTCATACTTTGACGTCATATCAACTCCTTGCTAGAAGCAGAATAATGTCGTGGCGTGAGTTCAGGAACGGACGCCTTTGGCCACGCCCTCCTCGATTGGGCAAAGGGCGGCACCGCCACAGAGATCATCGAACGTGATGACGGGCTGACGACGGCAGGCGCCGGCCCCGAGGTGTACCTGGCGGCGTTCAAGGGCTGGCCCAGCGCCGAACGCCAGTCCGTACGCTCCATGCGCGGACGGGTCTTGGACGTGGGTTGCGGTGCGGGCCGAGTCGCGCTGGACCTTCAAGAGCGCGGCTTCGACGTGGTCGGCCTCGACTCGTCGTCACTCGCTATCCAAGCCGCGCAAATCCGTGGCGTGAACGAACTTCGCTGTGCCTCGATCGATGCACTCGGCCCGACAATCGGGTCTTTCGACACCATTGTGATGTTCGGGAACAATTTTGGGATCTTCGGATCGAGTGAAGGTGCTCGCAAAGTCTTGATGGAGTGGGCCAAGCGAACGCACCCGCGAGCACGAATCTTTCTGGAGAGCACGAATCCCTACTGCGGGGGCGCGCCGGGGCTCGACCGCGCGTACTACCACCGCAACAAAGTGCGCGGCGACCTGCCCGGCCAGGCCTGCTTTCGATATCACTACGACCACTTCTTCGGTTCGTGGTTCCCCTGGCTGTTCGTTTCGCGACGTGAGATGGCTCTCTTGCTTCGAGGAACGGGGTGGCATCAGGCCCGGGTACTGGGGGAGCGAGCGAGCGAGCCGTACGTCGCCATATTGGAGAGAGACTGACCGAACCGTCAGGCGTGATCAATTACTTGAGGGCCGACATGACCTCGGACGCGATGAGGCCGACGTGTTCAAGGTCACTCATGTCCAGTATCTGTAAATAGATCCGAGAGACACCCAGTTCGCGGTAGGTGAGAATCTTCTCCACGATCTGAGCCGGTGATCCGGCCAAGCCGTTTGCGGAGAGATCGTCAACGTCGCGTCCAATGTTGGCCGCCCGTCGTTTCAGATCGGTTTCGTCCTCGGCGCAACATACGACCAGCGCCACCGAGCGAATGAGCGACGTGGGATCACGCAGAAGGGCCTCGCAGGCTCCATCGACCAGTTTGAACTGGGTCCGACTCACCTCGTACGGCGCGAAGGGAACGTTGAACTCGTCGGCGTAGGTGGCGGCCAGACGCGGCGTGATCTTGGGACCATGACCGCCGACGATGATGGGCGGACGCGGCGACTGCACCGGTTTGGGCAGGGCCGGACTATCGGTCAGCGAATAGTGCTTGCCGGAATAACTGAAGGTCTCACCGACCTTGGTACCCCATAGGCCCGTGATGATGGCGAACTGCTCTTCGAGTTTTTCAAAGCGTTCGCCCAGGGAGGGAAAGGGAATGCCGTAGGCCGCGTGTTCGGCCCCGAACCAGCCAGCCCCTAGGCCCAGTTCCACACGACCGTCGCTCATCGCGTCAACTTCCGCGACGGCGATGGCGAGCGAGCCGGGGTATCGGAACGTGGCCGCGGTCAACAGGGTGCCGAGGCGAATGTGGCTCGTGTCGCGGGCCAGTCCCGCGAGGGTGATCCACGCGTCGGTGGGCCCGGGAAGTCCCGACGTGGCGCCCATCTTGAGATAGTGATCTGATCGAAAGAAGGCGCCGAAGCCGCCCTCTTCTGCGGCGAGGGCGAGCGCCAATATCTGCTCGTAGGTCGCACCTTGCTGGGGCTCGCAGAAGATTCGAAGTTCCATGGGTTTCTCTTTCCTTGTTTGCTGCTCGCGTGGCGTCGTGAAGTATTTTCTACCAGACCATCGAGTNNCGCTGTAGGCGTTGAGAGCGGGCTGACCGCCCAGGTGCGCGTACAAGACCGTCGAGTCCTTCGCGATTTCGCCGCGCGCCACCAAGTCGATCATGCCAGCCATCGATTTTCCTTCGTAGACCGGATCGGTGACCATGCCCTCGGTGCGCGCGGCCAGGCGCATCGCGTCGAGCGTCGTTTCGTCGGGGATGCCGTAGGTGTTTGCGTGATAGCGATCGTCGAGCACGATCTCGTCGTCGCGCAAGGCTCGCTCCAGCCCGATCAGTTTGGCGGTGCGGCGGGCGATGCGCTCGATCTGTTCGCGGGTCTGGTCCGGTTTGGCGGAGGCGTCGATGCCAATGATCTGTCGGGGTCGATCTCCCGCGTCAGCGAGCGCCGCGAAGCCAGCGATCATGCCCGCCTGGGTGCCGCCGGTCACTGAGCAGACGATGATGGTGTCGAAAACGACATCGAGGGCCCGTTCCTGCTCGACCAGTTCGTACGCCCAGTTGGCGAAGCCCAGTCCTCCCAGGGGATGATCGGAGGCGCCGGCCGGGATGGCGTAGGGAGTGCCGCCACGAGCTCGGATTTCTTGGAGTGCTCCCTCCCAACTTTCCTTAAAGCCGATCCCAAATTCGGCGTTCACCAGTCGCACGTCCGCGCCGGCGAGACGGCTGATCAAAATATTGCCAACCTTGTCGTAGACCGCGTCGGGCCACTCGACCCAGCTCTCTTGGATGAGCACGCACTTGAGACCCAAGTGGGCCGCGACAGCGGCGACTTGGCGCGTGTGATTCGACTGCACCCCGCCGATGGAGACGAGCGTGTCGCAGCCCGTCGCCAGGGCGTCGGGAATGAGGTACTCGAGTTTGCGCGTCTTGTTGCCGCCGAAGGCAATGCCGGAGTTGCAGTCCTCACGTTTGGCCCAGATCGCCGCCCCCCCGAGATGCTCGGTGAGTCGGTTCAGACGGTGAACGGGAGAGGGGCCGAACGTCAACGGGTAACGGGGGAACGAGGTGATGGACATGGTCCTCCTAAAGGGTGGAGCGGCCTCCGCGACCTACGAGACCTTGGATTGTAAAGCCTCGAGCTGGCTCAGGACCGTGGTGGCCTGGGTGGTCGCGTCGGTGAGCTTTTGGATCGCCACCGAGGCCTTGCCCTCGAGGGCGTCGAGGTACGCCGGGTAGTCGTCGCCGTCCATTTTTGTTAGTGCCGCGGTCATCGTTACGCGATTGTTGCCATTCGACTGCAACAGACTCGAGTTCGCGTTGAGCGACGTCTCCAGCGCGACGATGGCGGTCGCGGTGTCATTGAGATTGACCGTCGTCTTGCCGCTCGAGGAGAGATTGGATTTGGCCGTGTTCTGTTGGGCGATGATCGCCTTGATGTCTTTCACCCACTGTTCGACGGTCGCCTTGGCGCTCGATGACGCGCCGCTCGAGACCTTCGTCGCGACGAAGCCATAGATTTCGACGAATCCCTTGTTGGCGGACTGGGCGTTTACGGCCCACGTACTGGGCCTTGAGTTCGTGAGCTCGTACTTGCCCACGATGACCGTTGGGTTCGCGTTCGTGGGACGGGTGACCACGAAGTCCTGGTTGCCGTCTTGGTGGGCGACGCTCCAGGGACCGAGACCTCCGCTCTGCCCCGAGTTCGCGCCGAGTGGCACCAAGGTGAAGGAGGCGGCCGAAGCATCGCCTTTTCCGTTGTTGTACTGATCGGTGAAGATCTCCCACAAGCAGTACGGGGTGGATCCGATGTTGATGGTGGGCGACAGTGTCGGTTTACCGAAGTACGGCGACGTCGAGCCGCTCGAAATGGCGGCGGTGTTGAAGTTGTCGAACAGCTTCACGCTGGAACCGCTGCAGGTGTAGCCGCTCTTGGGAGCGGAGGGTGACGTGCTCGTGGTGGTGGAATGACTGGCCGTGGTCGTCGTCGTCGGCACGGACGTCGTGGTCGTTGACTCGCTCGACTTGAGGGGCATGACGAGCGACCCGCAAAGAGCGTTGAAGGTATTCGCGTTGACGTCTGAATTCGAACTGGGCTGGAGTGATTTGGACTGCAGCGCGACCGACGTTTGCTCGCCGAGAAGGTCGGAGCGCACGGTGGCGCAGATGGTCTTATTCACCGGCATGTTGTCGATGGATGCAGATTTGTCGCCGGCGGTCACGGTGCCGCTTTGTGGGGCACCGATCTGTGTGGCGGAGATCGAATCTGGTTTGTAGCCGTCGATGTTGACCTTAAAGTCAAGTGTTCCGGGACTCGTCGTTCCGCCCGACGACCCCAGATTATTGATCACGATCGGGATCGTGATCGTGATCTTTGTACCGTTGACGACGTCCTTGTCGTCGCCCGCGACTGCCCTGATGTCACTCGGCAACGACGTCGGGGGCAAAATTGTCGGCGGGGAAAGGGTGCTGGGCACCGCTTGCGTAGCCCAGGTCACGAGAGTGATGTCCTGCTTGCCCGATGGCGGCAGAGCCTGGCTCACCGACACCGATGAAGGCCCAGTTGATTTCGTCGTCGTGGTGGTTGTGCTCGACGTCACTCCCACGGCGTGCGCTCGACTTTTGAAGATCAAGTACGCCGCCGTTTTCAAGTCGAGCGCTCTCAGGATGTCTTTCTTGGCCGTGGCTTCGTCTTGATAGTTCTTGAGGGCGCTGGCGGCGTAGTGGTCGTAGTCGACGGCGGAGCGAAGTTGCTCGATCACGCCGTCCGGGGCGCCGTTGGGGTCTGCAGCGAGTTCGTCAATGACGCGCTGAAGGTAGATCACCGACGTGTCGAGGTCGATCTTTATCTGTATGACATCCAGTCCGCTCGGATCCGTGATGTTGTTGATGAGTCGCAGTGCCTCGTTCTCCCAGTACATCCCGTTGCCGTTGATCACCGTGGCGGCACTAATGAGCTGATACTCGTCCCAGTAGCTCGCGGGATTGGTCGACGTCGTCGTGCCGCCCGGCCCGAGCGGGCTCGTCGTGGTAGTGCTCGGGGCCGTTGGCGGCGTCGTTGACAGTGCATTCGCGAGATTGAGCAGGGTGGTCGCGACAGAACGCTTCAGAGTGATCGCTCGTTCGATGTCCGCCTTCGCGGGCGAGGTATCTCCGCCGTTGGCGTGGTCGAGGTACGAGAGTGCGCTGGCGTCATCGTCGTGTGCCGACTGGAGCGGACCGAGTACTCCTTGCGGTGCGCCCACGGGATTGTCCGTGATGGAGACGATGAGGTCTGTGAGATGTATTTCGGAGTACGAAATATCGTGCGTGTATGCGCCCCCTTGGTCAATGATCGAGATGACGGTTTCTTCATCAACCGCGTACTTCGACACGTCAGCGGCGTCGGTTCGGAGTTGTTTGGCAGACCAAAAGTTGGTTGGGGGCGTCTGTGCCCCGGAGCTTGGCGTCAGCGCGGGAATCGCCGCGAGCATGCCCGCGGAGGTTGTTACGGCGCACAACACTCGCCACGCTTTCTTCCCTGACGCCACTGAACGCCCCTCTCGCGCTATTGGCAATGACCCTACATCGGAGGCTCGCAATTCTTCATGTTCGCTTCAGTAAAGCTGTCGAGGTGATCTCGAAAACGGTTGCTCACCCTGCGAGGTGGCGAGAATGGACCTGATGAAGGAGCGGAATGAGGTCAGCAGCGACGCCGCGTTGATCTGGCCCCAAATATGCGTATTCGAGTGCCAAAGAAGATCTCTCGTGAGGTGCCAAAGAAGGGGGAAATGCTCCTCCGACGTCGGGCGCACCACTCAGATGAGGCTGCTCAATCCTCCATCGACGGCGAGTATTTGTCCCGTTACGTAACTTGCGTCGTCCGACAGCAAAAAGGCAACGACGCTGGCCACCTCCCACGCGGTGCCCTGGCGCCCCAGCGGTACCGGTGTCGTACTTCGACTGGGACGACCAGCGGAGGCCAGTCGACCCAAGGGAGTGTCGATGAGGCCCGGGGCGACGACGTTGGCTCGAACTTGGTGGCGCGCCCCCTCGGCGGCGACGTGCCGACAGAGTCCCGCCAACGCCGCTTTCGACGAGTCGTATGCAGGGATGCGACTGCCTGGCTTGAGACCGGCCACCGACGACACGAAGACCACCGCCGAGGAAGATCCGGCGCTAGCCGCCGTTGACAACGAGTCGAATGCGGCTTGACAGAGTAAGAAGTGAGATCGGACATTGACGGCGAAGGTCTGATCCCACTGATCGGCGCTGGTGTGGCGCAGACCACTTCCGAGGCCAGTGCCGACGTTTAGCACCAGTCCGTCGAGACCGCCCAAGAGTTCCGTTGCGTGGCCGACCGCTTTCGCGCACGCTTCCGCACTGGTCACATCGGCCTCGATGGCGAATCCGTTTCCCCCATCGGCTTCGATCATGGCGAGCGTTTCTCTTGACGCGCCCAGGTCTCGGTCCAGGCAGACAACGGACGCGCCCTCTCGTGCGCAACGAATGCTGATCGCCCTTCCGTTACCGATCGGCGCGTCCGGGTCATCACTCGTCTGGGTGCCGGCGCCGACCACCAGTATTCGGCGCCCGACGAGGCGCCCTTGGTTGGAAGCTTCTCTTGGGGCTTCGCTCATCGCGGGAAGCCACTAAGGCCGTCGTCGAGTTCCACGCCCAAGGTGTTGAGCGTCATCGCGACTAGATGGTAATGCCCTACGAGCATGGGCAGCTCAATGAGTTGCGCGGTGTCGTAGCGCTCGGCGACGATCGACCACGTCGCGTCAGAGATCGTCGACGTCTCGTGCAGTTCGTCCGCCGCTCGTAACAAGGCAGCGTCAAACGGCGACCAACCATCGGCGTCTGGTCCGAGCGCCACGCGTTCGACTTCACTAGCAGTAATGCCCAACCTCAGCGCCAGCCTGACGTGCTGGGCCCACTCGTACTCGGCTCGACAGTTCCAACCCGTGCGCAGGATGAGGAGCTCTCGATCGCGGGCGGGCAACTTTCCGCTGAGTAGCTTTCCGCCGAAAGGAAGCCAACGCCGAAAAAGGCCGGGCGCTCGGACGAGCGTGGTGAAGATGTTGGCATCGGTTTCCGCGCCTGAGGAGGACTGATCCAACAGCTCTCGCACCTGACCCGTGCGCTCGGCCTGAGGAACGGGAGCAATTCGTAACGGTCGTGACGTATCCAACGCGGTACCTCTTTCATCTCAACGGACAATGTTCGCATCATACGGTGAGCGTCCGCGGGCGGCCTTGGGACGGATGAACGATCTCGAGCGACAAGTCTCGCAAGTGACGAACGTCAAACCCGTAGCGCTGACGCAGTGGGTCGATGTAATCAGCCGGGGAGTCTAAAATTCTGCTTATGCGTTGCTGAATTCCAACTTCATTTAAGATATGTACTCGTCGTGCAAAGGGGAGTCGGCTACCACTCGCGTCCCAAGTAGTTGTCTAAGAAGGGGGCTTAGGCCAACGTATGTCGATTACTCCTGAAGAACGGCTTCTCGGAGGCAGACTCACGGTCGTCGTGCGCGCGGGGGACACTGTTCGTCGTCTGCCGATGCCCTGGAGCAGTGAAGTGCAAAGACTCCTCACTCATGTTCGAAGTCGGGGCTTTTTACTGGTTCCCGAACCACTCGGGTTTGACGAACAGGGCCGTGAAATATTGCGCTATATCGAGGGAGATACCTCGGCGACCGTGACTCCTTGGCCGGGATCGCTCTGGAGTGACGAGTTGCTGGTCGAAGTTGGAAAGACCGTTGCCGCGTACCATCGCGCCGTCGCGGACTTCGTTCCCTCTATCGGCGCGCACTGGCAGTATCGACCGCGCGCCCTCTTAACCGGAGAGATCATTTGTCACCACGACTTCGCCCCATATAACGCGGTGTTCAAAGGCGGTCGACTGCTCGGCATGGTCGATTGGGAAGGCGCAGGTCCCGGAACCATTCAAGAGGAGATTGCCTTTTTGGCTTGGCAGTGGGTACCACTCAGCTCTCCAGAAGCCGAGATCAACAACGGGAGCGACCCCGAGGTTGATCAGGTTGCGCGACTGCGCCTTCTCCTCGATAGCTACGGCTACGAGGACCGCGCTGGTCTGGTTGACGCAGTTATCGAACGGGTGGAAATTTCTCGATCGGGCATCGAAGAGCGAGCCGACGCCGGGGGCCTTCCGTACATCGAGCTTCGCAACGAGGGCTACACACGTGGCATGGAGTCGCTTATCCGACACTTAGAACAGAACGGCCGAAGCCTCCAGTCCGCCATCGAGTAGTTGTTTCGGAGTAACTGACGACTCAGCAAGAACGTTTTAGTTGCTCGGTGACTAACGAAGGTGGTAATCGTGACAAGCCAATTGGCCAAACACATCAGCTGACTATTCAGTGGCCAGCTTGATGGCTTTGCGGAATTTCATCCGTTCGGCGAACCAACAGATGAGGGGAGCCAGTCCAAAAACGAAGACAAGCGATCCGACGTAGTGCAGGGCATGACCCACCGGTATGAGCAGAAGGGCGAAGGCAACGACGTAGGTCCAAAAGGCGAACCGCTTCCAGATACGAGCTACGCCGTACATATTGGCAATTTGGTCACCGTACTTCGCGCGGTCGGGGTAACTGTCTCGCCAGCGATTGGCTCCGCGGAGTTCGAGGGAGTCGACTAAGCGCATTAGACCCATAGGCCGCCACCAAGGCTCGACAAGCCGTTCCCGGCTCTCTGCTGCGCGCGAAGGGAACTATCCGCTGGTCCTGGTACGGGCAGGATCTGGTTGGCTATTTCGTGGCTCAACATCAGTCATACAATAACCCCCGTGACCGAGGAGGCCGACGAACGCATCGACGCACGAACGTTGGTGAATCTTCCTCGGTGGTTCGCAGCGTTCGCCGTGGTGGTGGCCGCCGCCCTCTTCGCGGCCGGTCGCTGGCCAAGCGCGGTTGGCGTGCTCATTGGTTCCATGCCCGTGTTTTGGATAGCCGGGCGTCTCAGCCGAAGATATAGCGGACGTTTAGTTAGAAATACGCGGCGCTCTGGTGCCTGGACGATGGCGGGGATCAATGCGACGGCAGTCGCCGTCATCTTGTTCGCTGGAATCCTCATCGGGGGAGACTTCATCGTCATCGTTTCCACCATCTTTGGAACCTGGATGATCGCCACCGCGGTGCTCTTGGCGGCGGTTTCGATGCTCGGATAGTGCACGATGCCGTAAAGACGAAGCGCACGAGCGAGTGTCAAGATGTTGTCATGAGCGACTACGTCAATGTCAACCTCGCGAACTGGAACAGCCGGGTGCCTCATCACGTGCGCGGCTATGGACTCGAGCAGTACCGCACCGACCCGAAGCACCTGTCGGAGGTGGTTCGCTTCGACCTCGAGAGGTTGGGCAGCATCGAGGGACTGGACGTCGTGCATCTGCAGTGCCACATCGGCACCGACACGTTGTCACTGGCTCGCCTCGGGCCGCGCAGCGTGACGGGCGTAGATTTCTCGCGGCCGGCACTTGACGCCGCGGCGGCACTCGCCACTGAATGTGGCGTCGAGATCACTTACGTGGAGAGTGAGGTCTACGCCGCAGTCGACGCGCTCGGATCCGAACGATTTGATCTGGTCTACACCGGTGTAGGGGCACTGTGCTGGCTGCCCGACATTCGCCGTTGGGCTCGGACCGTCGCCTCACTGCTTCGACCTGGTGGTCGATTGTTCATCCGAGAAGGGCATCCGATGCTGTGGTCGCTGGCCGATCCACGACCCGACGGACTCCTAGTGGTGGCGTACCCGTACTTTGAAACTGAGGGCGTCCCCTTCTCTGAGCCGTACAGCTACGTAGAACACACGGAGCCTCTGACCTCTCCCGACTACGTCCACTTCAATCACGGTCTCGCGCAGATCGTCACTGCCCTCATGGACGCGGGTATGCAATTGACCGCCTTCGAGGAACACGACACCGCCCCCTGGAACGCCCTTGGAGAGGCGATGGAAGAAGTGGGCGCGGGAGAGTACCGACTTCGTCAAAATCCAGAACGGCTGCCCATTTCGTACACGCTTCAAGCCGTGAAGTTGGACAGCCCAGGTGCGCCAGAGACGCTCCAACTGGCTACGTAGTTTCTTTCAAATATCAGTCGTCGCGTCCGACTAGCCCCGAAAATCGTCCGGCCCGGCCGGAACGTCCACGGCGTGCTCACGGATAGCTTCGAGAGGCACGATCTCGAGGGCGCGCTCGTGTGTCGAAGCGAGGACCACGTAGGCCGCCGCCCCGTCAAGATGGGCACGCAGCCAGTTGGCGGCGGTGACGCACCACCGATCGCCGGGCACGAGGCCCGGGAACCCGTATTGAGGCATCGGCGTGGTTAGGTCGTTGCCGATTCCTTGCTGGTGCTCGAGAAACTCAGAGGTCACCACCGCGCAGATGGTGTGGCTCCCTAGGTCCTCAGCTCCAGTCGTGCAACCACCGTCACGGTAGAAGCCCGTGACGGGGTCCATGCCACAGGGTTCTAAGGAACCGCCTAACACGTTTCGATCGACCATGGAACCAGTATCGCTGAACTTGGCGGTCTCCGGCGATCGGCCAACTCGATTGAGGTCAGCAGGAGTTTGATAGAAAATCACTATGTCCGAGTCAGTTCAGGCACTTCGCCATGCCCTCATTGCGAAGGGTCATACTCCGAAAGAGTGTGCGTGGTTTCGCTCAGCCGATTCTGTGACGTTTGACATCATTACGTCTTTCATGTTGGGCGTGGCGGCAATTGGCACGGGCGGTGCGGGCCTGGCCGCCCTGAGCTTCGTGAAGAAAGATCCCTTGCCCGAGCTTCACGAGGTACAAAACGTTCCCCATCACGTGGCCGTCGCCGTGTGCGGGGATGACGTTGAAATATGGTCAGGGGACTCCCACCATCAGATTGGTCAGTTGCTCTTGACGTACTCGCGGGGGGCCTTTAGAAGCCACCTGCATCACTATCCCGAGAGGGTGGATTTGACACTCGATGACAAGATCAATGGGCGAATCGTCCTCACCGAAACATGGGTTGCACTCGAGCACGGTTGTCTAGACACCGCCCGTGCCGTCGTCGCACTGGGCTCAGGTCCCGCGTAACGAACGTGAATGGTCACTCCCGTTAACGCCGTGCGTCATGTTCGCAAACGAAAGTGACGGGTCACGCACCGAGCATTGACCACCTACCACGACCCGGAGCGGATTTGGCTACCAGGTTCCGCGTACTGAGCGACCGTGCGAAGGGAGTGTCCGTTGAATACCCAGACCCACTCGATCGGCTCTCCGTTGGAAAGTGCTCCGGCTTGGTATTCATCAATGAGGACGTATCTACCATTGGGCGTCACGGACAGTGTTGTTGGATCCGAGTTCGGTTTCAACTCGTATTGATGCAGAACCGTTCCGCTTTCATTCATTTGTGTGAGGTACGTCGATGATTTCCCGGTCGCGCCGCAGGTATCGACGGCGACCACCCCGAGCGAGTCAAAGGCGCTGACGACGTAGGAGCAACCCTTGGGTGCCTTCGTCAACTCCTTCGCGGTGATCACTGAGGAACGTGACGTCGAGACGATCGCGACTTCACCGGCGAGGGGAAGTGGACAGACCCCCGCCGGCTCTGCGATGGTGTTCTTGGTCAGCGTCGGGGGACTGTAGGCGAAGGTGAGCTGAGAGCCATTGCTGCTCCACGCGGGTGGCGATATGAAGTGACAGCGCGTGGTGTTGAGGCCGATGGTCATGGTGGAGGAGTTAGCGAGGTTGCCAATGGCCACGTGCAGTTTCTCGTACGACGTGCAGTTCTCCACCAGGTACGCATATCGTTTGCCGTCAGCGCTCGGCACCGCGTCAAAGACCAACTCGGAGTTGGGAGTATGTAGAACGACCGATGCCCGATGAGACGTTGGATCAAGCACCGTCACGGTGGCGTTGCAACTGTTCGGTAGAGGATCGCCGGTTGAAGTGTCGTCGGTGTAATAAGGTCCGCCCGTCGTGGTGAGCCACACGTTGTTGGCACCGGCGCGGTAGGGACCGCCGACGGTAACTGCCGGAGTACTCGGAAGAGTCGTGACGTCACCGAGCAGGGATCCACTCAGCGCGGAGAACGACTCCAATACGGTTTTTTGGCTCGTTTGCCACCGGGCTATGAAGGTCGTGGGTTCGCCACCGGGCACCGTTCTAAGGACTTGTGACGGAGCGCTGATTGCGGGCGCCGGAATCGTTGATTGGCTCGTTCCGGGACTGACTCGGCTAGAAGCGCTCATCGCTGGACTTCGAAACGCAATCTGTGAAGCGAGAAGAAGGGTCAGGACCAGAATCGCCAGGAGGCTACGGCGAATTCGTAGTCCTTCAATAACTCCAGTTCTGTTTTTATCCATTTTGAATCACGTTAGGTCGTTCTAGCGACTAGGACTCGGCGCCAGGTTCTGGTGTCGAATGATGGCGTTTGAGCTTCTCGCATTCTGATTGACGTCGGAGACCCGACGTAGCACGAAAGTTTCCACGCTCCGGCGCCCAACTCCCATGATCCGCCAAGCGGGCCGACTTCGTAGTCTCTCGCCCCCTGCAAGTAAATCTAAAGAATGTGCATTAGAACGTCAAGATGGGACTCTTCCGCTCGGCTCTCGTGCGACTCATGGTCATTCTCTGTCTCGCTTCGATTTCGCTCGGTTTCAGTCTGGTTGGAACAACGCCATCGTCGTTTGGCGCGACCACTGAATCTATTGCGGCTTGCGAGGGCGCGGATTTGGCGGGAGCGTTTGCGCATTCGGATCTCTATGCGGGAGGCGGAATCGACACCTTTNNACGTCGGAACGTCCAAATGCCGACTAGGGGGTTATCCGAGGCTCTTGGGCATTCGGGGTGGTCATGAGTATCGGTTATCACACGTTGCGCACGGCACCCAGGGCGGGAACCTTTATCCCACGACACTGGCGCCGCGCATGAGCGGCGCCTTCATCTTGGACGCATCTCTCGGCTGCAACGCGAACGTAGACCCACTGCCAGTTGGCGATCGGTATGCGGGAGTCGTCATCCTTCTGCCCGACGGACACGGCCACGTGAGGATCCCGGGCGTGCCCCTGGACGTGCCGTGCGGGCTTGGGGAAAGCCAGTTGGGATGGGCCAAGGGGTTCGTATTTGATTGACGATTGGAGGGATTCACCTTCGCTTCGGCCATGACTCCCAACGCCGCTGTGCGACAACTCGCGTCTGACCTTTGCTAAATGGAGTTGACTTTGTGACGGTTCGTTTGTGTCGGGGCGGGAACGGGCAGTTAGTGGCGAGAACTACCAAGAATTATGATAGAACGCACACTATGGATGTTCACCTTCGTCACCATTTGATATTGCAGTCGCTCCAAGAGCATGGGGAGGTGCAGGTCAGTTCACTGGCGTCAGAGTTGGACTGTTCCGAAATGACGATTCGACGAGACCTCGAGGCCCTTGAAGAGCTCGGAGGTCTGCGGCGAGTCCACGGTGGCGCCGTCAGTCTGTATCTCAGCGCGGAGGAGGCCCCTTTTGAGATTCGAGCTCTCGAGAACATTGAAGCCAAGACCGCGATCGCCGCGGCCGCGGTTGATCTCCTCGTCGAGGGTGAGACGGTCATTTTGGATGGGGGTTCGACGACCATGGAAGTCGCTCGGTCCATGCGCCAGCGCCGCCTTACTGTCATGGCGCTCGCCCTTAGACCCGTCTTGGAACTCGACGGCTGCTCGGGCATCAAGTTGCTCCTTTGCGGGGGAGAGGTTCGCACCAGAGAGTTATCGCTGGTGGGCAGCTTGAGCGAGCACGCATTTTCACAGTTGCGTTTCGACACGTTCGTCATGGGCATCTGCGGAATCGACGCCGTGGCGGGCGTCACCACACAGATGCTGGCGGAGGCCGACGTGAAGCGGGCCGCCGCGAAAGCCGCGCGTCGAGTCATCGCGGTGGCGGACGCGTCGAAAATTGGCCGCATCGCTTTCGCTCACGTCTGCGACATCACAGACATCGACATCTTGGTCACCGACGCCTCGGCCGATGAGTTGACGGTCAACGAGCTCATCGCGGCCGGTGTCGACGTTCGTCATCCCCTCGAGATCGTCGACGCGGCCCTGCACCCCCACGCGAGCCATCCCGCGTGACCGCGCCCCACGATCCAACCCTGCCCGACCCTGCGGAGGCCCTCCATGGCTGAACTGTCCCTGATCGGCAAGCGAGCGCTCGTGACCGGCGCCTCGCGCGGCATCGGCCGCGCCA
>PKWA01000088.1 GCA_003131665.1 Acidimicrobiaceae bacterium | reverse complement strand
GTCGCGGCGAGCTTCATGCCCAAGCCCCTCATCGGCGTCCAGGGATCGGGCATGCACACCCACCTCTCGCTCTGGCGTGACGAGAAGAACGCCTTCATCGGCGAACACACCTACGGACTGAGCGATCTGGCGACCAAGTTCATCGCCGGACTGGTGCGCCACGCGCCTGAGATAACCGCCGTCACCAACCAGTGGGTGAACTCCTACAAGCGCCTCGTGCCCGGCGGTGAGGCACCGGTGGACGCGAAGTGGGCCCGCTTCGACACGGCCGCCTTGGTGCGCGTCCCCTCCGTGAAGCCCGGTCGCATCGACTCGACCAGAATTGAGTACCGATCGCCCGACTCCGCGGCGAACCCCTACCTCGCCTTCGCGGTCATGTTGGCCGCCGGACTGCGCGGGGTGATGGGCAACTACGAGTTGCCCCCCGAGGGCGAGCGCACCGCGGCGTTGCCCCAATCGCTGGCCCAGGCCGTTGATCTCATGGCCTGCTCCTCGCTCATGCACGAGACGCTCGGCAGTCACCTCGTCGAGTGGTTCTTGCGCAACAAGCGCGCAGAGTGGGACGCCTACCGCGGTCAGGTCACCCCCTTTGAACTCGAACGGTATCTCCCGTTGCTGTGAGTATCGACGTCGTGCTCTGCGTTCCCTCGTGCGAAGGGCCGGTGCGCAAGGCCTTTGACGTCACCGGGGTCACGCCGGCCGTCGCCACCTCGGCGCGTATGAACGAGATCACCGCGCTCGAGCCCGCGAACGGCTTCGCCGGGGCCGTCATCAACGCGGCGGCACTGCCCTTTAGCGAGGCGATGGGACTGTGTCGCCAGCTGCGTCAACGCGAGCGCGCGGTCGGTCCGATCATCTTGTTGCTCGACCACTACCAGCTCGACGAGCTGACCTTTCGTGAGGACCTCTTCGACGACTTCGTGGTAGGTCCCTACGACGTGAGTGAACTGGCGACACGTCTGCGCCACCGACTCCGCCGGGCCGGCAACGAGAGCGTCGCTCCGAGAATCGAACACGCCGGGCTCAGCATGAACCTCGAGACCTACCAAGCGTCCATCGCCGGACGAGTGATGGATCTGACGTACATGGAGTACGAGTTGCTGCGCTTTCTCGCGACGAATCCCAATCGCGTCTTCACGCGCGCGACCCTGCTGAGTCGGGTGTGGGGCTACGAGTACTACGGCGGCGCTCGTACGGTGGACGTGCACGTACGTCGACTTCGGGCCAAGATGGGCGAAGAGCACGCGCACCTGATTCAAACCGTGCGCTCAGTGGGCTACAAGTTCGGTACCTCGAACGAGTACGGCGATTAACGCTTCGGCGCGTAGGCCCACAGTTCCACTTCCGCCTGGGCCCCCAGCGGCAGTTGCGCGACCGCGACGGCGGTGCGAGTCGGCAGTGGATCGCTAAAGAACTCCAGCCAGACCTCGTTGCACGCGGCGAAGTCCTTCATGTCGAGCACGAACAACGAGGCCTTGACGACGTCGCCCAACGTGGCGCCGGCCTCGCCGAGCAGGCGCTTCGCGTTCTCGAGGGCTTGGCGAACTTGGGCCGCGCTGCCCCCTTCGACGAACGTCATCGTCTCTTGATCGGGCAGCACGCCGAGTTGACCCGAGAGAATGACGAAGTCACCGGCACGGCGCCAGGGAGAGTACGGGCGCTGAGGGCTCACGAAGCTCAGCTAAAGGAGTTGCCGCAACCACACGTGCGCGTGGCGTTGGGGTTCGTGATATGAAACCCGGCCCCTTGGAGACCGTCGGCGAAGTCGAGCGTCGAACCGTTTAACAGTTCGGCACTGGCGGGGTCGACGACGACCTTGACCCCGGCGAACTCGCTGGTGACGTCGTCGCTGGCGACCTCGGAGTCGAAGTACATGTCGTAGTTAAAGCCCGAGCAGCCGCCGGACTTGACGGCCACGCGCAGCGCTAAGGGCTCGTCCGCGCCAGCGGCGGCGATGAGCTCGGCCACTTTGACGACCGCCGTGTCGGTCAGCGTGATGGGCTCAGTCACTTTCGCGGTCAAGTTCACGTTGGTAGTAGTCATGATCGACTCGGCTCCTTTAGAAATGCTTCCCTCCATGGTAGCGAAGGATTTCGCAAATGAACACCCCGCCTTGAGGGATTTAACTTGAGCCCTCGGCCGTAAATCCCTCATCACCGGGGGTGAGAATGGCGATGGCTCCGTCGCGATTGACGATCTGAGGCTCGACGCACGGTATGGCGTCGAGTGAGCGGGCGTAGTCGAGCACGTCACGCGCGCTCGAAAAGTGCGCGATCGCCTGAAGATTGCGGATGGTCGGAAAGATCATCTCGAACTCGCCGCGCTCGTGGGCGACGAGCGCGTCCAGGGGACGTATCCATAGATCGGCCACCGTCTCGCCGGCGTCGTGTGTCGCGACTTGTCCCTCGGGCGCGAGCGCCACAAAGAACCGAGTGTCGTAGCGCCGAGGCGGCCCCACCGGGGTGATCCAGTGCGCGACGTACTCGAGTCCTCGAAGATCCAACCGCAGGCCCTCGTCGCTCATCATCGCGAGAAAGTCCAACTCTTTGGCGTTCACGGCCCGTCGATGCGCCGCCATGCGCTGTACGTCGAGGGGTTCGGTGAAGTTCACGGCGACACCCTCAGCGTCACAGGCGATCAACAGTCCCGCCTCTTCGAAGAGTTCGCGCAGACAGGCCACGTAGTAGGCCAGTCCACCACTCTTCAGTTCGAGACGCCGCGACGCCGCGACGTCACTCAGGCCAAAGACCAGTCGTTCGGTGTCCGCGTCGGTGTCGTCGACGCCGCCACCGGGAAAGACGTGGGCCCCTCCGACGAAGTCGCTGCGCAGGTTCCGCTGGAGCATAAGAATCTCATAACCATTGGATCCGTCGCGCAGCGTCAAAACGGTGGCGGCGGGGCGCGGAATCAATACTTCAGCCATGGGGGCCAACCTAGCGAGTCCCGACTGGCGTAAATCACTCGAGCCCCGTCCACTAAGTTTGATGGTCGTAACGCAAAAGGAGCACCGTGGCCAAAAAGCCAGCCCAAAGGTATCGCCCACCGACCAAAGCCCCGGCCAGGGGTGGACGGCCCGCGGGCCTGTTCACGTGGCTCGCCGTCGGACTCGTCATCGTCGTGGTCGCGGTACTCGTCATCATCAAAGTCACGAGCGGCGGGACGTCGGGGGGCAGCGCGACGGGCTTCCAGCCGACCGATCCCACGACTTTCGCCGAACTCACCAAGGTTCCCGTGTCGGTCTTTAATACCGTGGGGGTCACGTCACCCGTCGCCACCGTCACGGCGCCTCTAGCTCTTAAGGGTCAACCCGAACTCACTTCGACCTCCGCCAGCGGAAAGAAACTGCCCGAGATTCTCTACATCGGCGCGGAGTACTGCCCCTTTTGCGCGGCGCAGCGCTGGGCCACGATCATCGCGCTCAGTCGCTTTGGCACGTGGGGCGGCCTCGGCAACCAGTCGAGCTACTCCCAGGACGTCGATCCGAACACGCCGAGCTTTACCTTTTCGCACGCGACCTATAAATCCAAGTACGTGACCTTTACGGGCGTGGAGGAGTTCGCCGACTACATCGACCCCGCGACGAACTACTACGCGCTGTTGCAACAGCCCACGGCCGCGCAGACCGCGCTAATCAAGAAGTACGACGCGCACAAGTACATCCCGGCCCTGACCACGAGCGAGGCGGGATCGATTCCCTTCATCACCTTCGCGAACAAGTTTCTCGTGGCCGGCGCGAGTTACAGCCCCACGACCCTCGCCGGATCAACGCGGAGCCAGATCGCCGCGGGACTGAGCAACGCCACTAGTCCCGTCACGGAGGCGATCATCGCCTCGGCCAACTATCAGACGGCCGCCGTCTGCTCATTGACGAACATGCAGCCGGCCAACGTGTGCACGAGTGCGGGCGTGAAGACCGCCAAAAAGGCCATGGGTCTTAAGTGATCGAATCGGAACTTCGAGTTCCGCGCTGGGCCGAAGTTGTCACGCTCCTCTTGAGCGTTATCGGACTGGCGCTATCGATCTATCTGACGATCACGCACTTCCAGCCCCAAGCACTCGTGTGCTCGGGCAGCGGGGTCATCGACTGCGCCAAAGTGACCACGTCGGCCCAGTCCGAGATCCTCGGCATTCCCGTCGCGATTCTGGGCCTCGCGAACTTCACCGTCTTGACCGCACTCAACACGCCGTGGGCCTGGCACTCTTCGTGGCGCTGGCTCCACGTGACGCGCTTCGTGCTGGTGATCGTGTCGATGTGCTTTGTGCTGTGGCTGATCTTCGCCGAAGTCATCATCATTGGCAGTATCTGCCTCTACTGCACCGGGGTGCACCTCACCACGTTCATCTTGCTCATCGTGATGACCCGCGTCGCTCCCACCCAGTTGGGTTGGACCCGCTCAAGTGCGCGTTAGCGCGCGGCGTTCAAACTCGTTCAGACCACCCCAAATGCCGTAGGACTCGTGGCGCTCGAGCGCCGCGTGCAGGCACTCTTCGCGAACGTCACAGCCCGCGCAAATTCGCTTGGCCAGCTGTTCGCGCTCGAGGCGATCCTCCTTGCGCTCAGCGGCGTCGGCGGAGTAGAAGAGGGATCCTTCGCTGCCGCGACAGGCCGCGGCGCTCGACCAATCCAATGACCAAACCGCCATGTCCGTCCCCCGTCATCGCCTTGACACGCAGACTAACCACCCGAGAGGCCCGCGCACAAGAGAACATTTGAGGTCGCTCGATGAGACGTCAAAGGACGTAAATCACGGCTCCGCTACGCTGAACTTCGTGGCTACCGTTCTACTCGCCAGCGACCTGGCCTCGTTGCGCCGCGAACTTGAGACCGTGTTGGCCGGCCCCGATATCGACATCGTCGAGGCGTCCAGCGGCGTCGAGACCGTGGCCCGGGTAATCGAAGGCGGCGTCGATCTGGTGGTCGTGGACTTACAGATCGGCTCCATGGGCGGCATGGCCATCACGATGGAGCTGCGCAACCTCGAGTCCTACGGCGGGGCCGAGCCGGTGTCGGTACTGATGCTGCTCGATCGCCGTCCGGACGTCTTTCTCGCTCGACGATCGGGCGCCGACGGCTTTCTCGTCAAACCGCTCGATCCCCAGCGGCTGCGCAGTGCCGTGCGCGCTCTGTTGCGCGGCGAGGGTTACGAGGACCAGTCGTTGCGTCCAGCAACCGTCCGCGTCGGCAGTACCGACGCTCGATGAGCGATCCGAAACCTCCCCCCTCGGGACTGGCGCGCTTTCGCGCCCGTTTGACGGGTCACGAGACCATCCGCCCGCCCTCGCCCGAAGCCGACGCCATTCACGCGCGCGTCGATCAACTGCGTGACCTCGAACTTCGCGACGTGATGACCCCGCGGGTGGACGTGGCGTTTCTCACCTTTCCCGTCACGCCCGAAGCCATCGCCGAGGCGGTGCGCGACACCGGTCACTCCTGTTTTCCAGTGGTGAACGGTGACCTCGATGAAGTAGACGGCGTGTTATTCGTCAACGATTTGTTCCGCAGCACCACCGCCAAACGGGCTATCGGAGTCTCGCTGCCCACGGCCAACGAAATTGCGCGAAAGATCCGCCGCCCGCTCATGTTGCCCGAGACGCTGGACCTGCTCGACAGTCTCAGCGAGATGCGCGAGCAGCGCCGAACCTTTGCCTTGGTGCTCGACGAGCACGGCGGTGTTGCCGGGGTTGTGTCAATCCGCGACATTCTCGAACAGCTCGTGGGGGACTTGAGCGATGAATTCGACGACGACGAGGAACTCGTTATCGAAAAGATTCGTGAGGATCGCTGGCTCGTTGACGGACAGACCCACGTCGACAAGGTCGAAGAGGAACTTGGGATATCTATCCCCGAAGGCGACTACGTAACCATCGCGGGCTTTGTCCTAGACCTCGCCGGTGAGATCCCGGCCGCCGGAGCCATCTATGCCCACGGAGACTGGACGTTCCGTGTTCAGTCGGTGGAACGTCGACGCATCAGCGAGATCGTCATTGAGTACCACCCGCCGATACATGTCGACGAACCGGAGTCCGACTAGTTCTTTGGTTTGGTCGGGGTGCGGCGACTAGGATTATCGGGCTGCGGGGCAACTCGCTGCGGGCTGTAGCGCAGCTTGGTAGCGCGCTGCGTTCGGGACGCAGAGGTCCCGGGTTCAAATCCC
>PKWA01000152.1 GCA_003131665.1 Acidimicrobiaceae bacterium | reverse complement strand
CGCCGGACCGCCGTAGACGTAGACCACCAGCGGCGGCGGCCCGGCGCCTGCCGCGGCACCTTGCGCACGGAACGTCATCGCGTTGAGCTCGGTCCCGTCTGCTCCCGGAATCCTCA
Organism: Acidimicrobiaceae bacterium; assembly: GCA_003131665.1. GTDB lineage: Bacteria > Actinomycetota > Acidimicrobiia > Acidimicrobiales > RAAP-2 > RAAP-2. Next base: position 8,246 of record PKWA01000152.1, on the reverse strand, counting down.
CGATCACCGGAGGGTCTAGATCTAGTTCAGCGACCCGGGGGTCAGTCTGGGTGTAAATCGGTCGAGCAAGAGCGCCCTCGGGCAAGTTCTTGAGCACCGCAACGGGCGGTCGGTCAAGGGATGAAAAACTGTCAGTGAAGAGGTTCTTTCGACGGCCGATCTCCACGTCGTGCACGCCGGGTTCCGCCGTCAAGCGCCGGATGGCGCCGCCTTCGAGCGGGACGCAGTAGAGGTGTTGTTCAGTCGAGTCGTCTATTGCTCCACTGAAGTAGACAAGCCCGCGTTCTTCGTCGACCGCCTCCAACTCGTCGACGGCCCACGCACCCGAGGTGAGCTGCGTGAGGAGCGACCCATCAGGACCACGCACCTCGAGGTGCCGATAGCCCGAACGCTCCGAGCTCCAGAGATAGCAACCGGGTGGGTCACTCACCTTGAGCGGCTTGAAGTCATGGTGAAGATTGATCCACGGCTCGACCTTGTCGATGTGAAGCGTCGTGGATTCGCCCGTGGCGACGTCGAGTCGACGGACGTCCAAAGTTTTCTGGTCCCGTGACTCGACCTGGACTGCGAGCGAGCCATCAGGGAACCACGCAACCCGGGCAAGGTACGCGTCGCCAAGATCGGCGCCGGACTCGTCGAGGGACATCCAGACGGTCGCGCCTCCCGCGGCCGAAACGACCCCGAGGCGCAACCGAGCGTTGTTCGCACCTGCGAACGGGTAGCGATGATCTTCGAACGTGCCACCGTTCGGCCCGTCACTTCCTTGGTGAGCGATCCGGTAGATCGGGATGTGTCTTTCATCGACCTGTGCATAGGCAATGAGACTCGAGTCGGGAGACCACCACAAACCGTGCTCGCGTCTCATCTCCTCTTGGGCGATGAACTCGGCTAGTCCGTTGAAGACACCGTCGGTGGCCGTATTCGTCAGGCGAACGAGCGGTGCTTCCGCGGCGGTCGCGTCGGCAACGTAGACGTCACCGTCGCGGACGAACGCGAGTTTCGAGCCGTCCGGTGAGAGCTGGGGGTCTTCAACTGGACCGGCGTCTTGGGCGCGGACAACGAGGAGTCTTTCGACGGCGCCAACGTCGAGCGCACCCGCCGCCGCTGCGGCGAGGCCCCGCAGGACGAAGACCCCGGCAGGCAGCGGAACCAGAAGGACGTCGCCCTCGTCGGCCCAAGTAGCCGACGTGACGCCAAGGCTGACATCACGGGCTCGCTCACGGCGCAACTTCTCATCGAGGGTGAGATCTTCTTCGCTGGAGGCGACGCCGTCGAAACGCACCTCGACGGGCTTCGATCCGTCTTGCACGAGATTGAGGGCGTAGAGGCGTTGGCTGAGTCCGAGCTCTGGGCTGTGCAGATAGGTGAGGACGCTGTCGTCTGGCCCGAACCTGAGCTGCGTCGGAACCGCAGTCCCGGGTCGTGGTAGTCGAGCAATCTCTTCATATGAGATCAGAGGCTTCACCAGCGCAGACTACCGAAATCGCCCTACGGTGTGCTCGCGTTTTCCTGGCCGGGTGCCCGTCAACGTGATTAGCGTTCGCGGCCGTTGACTAGTCGCGTTTTGAGGCGTTCAGCTTCACCGCGGCGCGTATGAGAGCTTTCAGTGCCGAAGCGTCAACCTTGTCACCCTGGTGAAAGTCGATGGCCCGCCGGACTTTGCCTTCGAGGCTGGAGTTGAACAAGCCCGAAGGGTCCTTCAAAGCGGCGCCATTGGCGAAGGTCAGCTTCACCGCGCTCTTGTACGTCTCGCCCGTGCAGATCAGCCCGTCGTGGGACCACACCGGAACGTTCCACTTCCACTCCTCGACGATCGCGGGGTCGGCCTGCTTGATCTGCACGCGAAGTCGAGAGAGCATCTCGCCGCGCCAGTCACTGAGCTCTTTGATTCTCGCGTCGATCAACTGAGACGGTGAGTCACCCTTGGTGACGGATTTATTCATGCTCCTTACCTAGCACACGGTGCACTCGACGACTTATCGTCGCTTGCCGCGATAGCTGAATTGCTCAGCGCAGTTCGTTGATGCGGATCAAGTTGCCCGCGGGATCGCGAATGGCGCAGTCGCGAACTCCGTACGGCTGCTCGGTCGGTTCCTGGACGACGTCGGCGTCGCTGGCCTGCAGGCGCGCGAAGACTCCGTCGAGGTCGGCGGTGGCCAAAATGATGCGGGCGTAGGTGCCCTTGGCCATCATTTCGCTGATGGTGCGGCGCTCGTCGTCGGTCACACCGGGGTCGACGGCCGGCGGCTCGAGGACAATGGACGTGTCGGGCTGGTCGGCGGGGCCGACCGTGATCCAGCGCATTCCGCCGTATCCGACGTCGTTGCGGACCTCGAAACCGAGAGTGTCGCGATAGAAGGCCAGGGATGCGTCCGGGTCGTCATGGGGGAGAAACGATGAGTGAATGGTGATGTTCATGGCGGTCATGCTAGGTGCGGCTCGACGACCGGCGCTTCTCCGTTCCTGACCGGTCTCATCGCCTGTTTTGCCACGCACGACGGCAGTCCGTTTGTCCAGTGTGGCGCGTGGCGTCGATAGTTACTGGGCGAGGTACCCACCAGGTCACTGAAGCGACTGCTAAAGGTGCTCAACGATGTGTAACCGACCGCGATGCAGACTTCGGTGACGCTGAGGTCCCCACGACGCAGCAGCGCCATCGCGCGTTCGATGCGCCGCGTCATCAAGTAGCCGTACGGTGACTCGCCGTAAGCGAGACGGAACTCGCGGCTGAGGTGCCCGGCCGACATATGCGCGCCGCGGGCGAGCGCCTCGACGTCCAAGGGCTGCGCGTACTCCCGGTCGATTCGGTCGCGGACGCGGCGCAGCCACGCGAGGTCGCGCAGGCGTCGAGCGCTGCGCAACTTAGGAGTCATCGCCGCGGTGCGGTACGACGAGAAACTTCTCGCCGGTCGACTGCTTGACGTAGCGATTGAACGCCTCAGGAGTGAGCATGCCCTGGAGCGAGGCCTCACTCGCGTACGTACTCGCGAACGTTGTGGTGAGCCCCGCCGCCACGCGGGCGCGGAGTTGGCCGAAGGTCTCGGGGCCGAGGCCCTGGAGAAATGGGGTGAGCAACCACCCTCCTACACCCCACGCGAAGCCGAAATTTCTCGTGAGCGTCGTCGGACTCTGGTCGAGACCACCGTAGATGTACACCTGCTTATGCGTCGTTGATCCGTAGCGCGAGTACGCCGTGGCCGTGGCACTAGCGGCCGCTTCCATCGCGGTCAGGATTTGACTGGCGAGCTTGCCCCCGCCCGTGGCGTCAAAGGCCAACGTCGAAGAGGTCGTGCTCAGCGCTTCGATGAGCTCACTCATGAACAAGGGTGACGTCGAATGACAGACGTGGCTCGCGCCGATCGATCTCAGCAGCTCCTCTTGTTCGGGCTTTCGAACGATGTTCACGAGGGGGATACCTTCTTCGAGACAGAGCTTGACGAGCATCTGTCCTAAGTTCGACGCCGCCGCGGTATGGACGAGGCCACGATGTCCCTCTCGTCGCATTGTTTCAATCATGCCCAGTGCGGTGAGCGGGTTGACAAACGACGACGCTCCTTCGCGAGGCGTGGTGCCCTCGGGCAACACGAGGCACGTTGCCGCTTCTACGGCACGGTACTGGGCGTACATCGATCCGCCGGCGACCGCCACGACCCGGCCGAGGAGAGCCTGTGACGCGTCGGACTTGCCCGCCGCCACGACCGTACCCGCGCCCTCGTTGCCAACTGGCATCGCGACACCGACGCGAGCGGCGAGTGAGCGCAGTGCGCCCTCGAGCAGGGGCGCCTTCACGACGGGACGTTGGGCCGTACCCTCGAGGGTCGCCGCCGCCATGTCGGCGCCGGCGAGAAGCAGCCCTAAATCCGACGGATTGATCGGCGACGCTTCGACGCGGATCAGGACCTGCGAGTCAGAAGGTGTTGGAAGTGGAACCTCGTGCAGCGAGAGTTCGAGGGTTCCCTGTTCGGTCACCAGCGAGCGAAGCTCAAGTGACGTGCTTGGAAGAGTCGTGGTCATGTCGTTGCCTCGTCTTTGTATCGGCGTGATGTCTGGTTTATCAAATTCTCGCCGGAGAACGTGTGGGTCTCCTTTTTGCCGTTGGCCAGCGAGCGGTACCATTCGGCAATGAACCAGCGTTTCACCACCATCATCGAACCGTTCAGAATTCACTCGGTCGAGCCCTTGCGTATGACCACGGCGGAGGAGCGTTCCCACGCCATCAAAGAGGCGGGCTATAACCTGTTCAACCTTCACGCCGAAGACGTGCTGATCGACCTGCTCACCGATTCGGGCACCGGCGCGATGTCGCGTGATCAGTGGGCGGCCATTCAGCACGGTGACGAGAGTTACGCCGGCTCCCCGTCGTGGTACCGCTTCGAGGCGGCCGTGAAAGAACTCTTCCCGTATCGCCACGTCATTCCCACGCACCAGGGCCGGGCTGCCGAGAGGATCCTCTTTTCGGTCGTGGGTGGGCCGGGCAAGTTAGTACCCAACAACACTCACTTCGACACCACGCGCGCCAACGTCGAGTTCTCGGGCGCCGAGGCCCGTGACTTGGTCATCTCGGAAGGTCACGACGCCGCTACGTATCACCCCTTCAAGGGGAACATGGATTTGGTGGCCCTCGAGGCGCTGCTCCAAGAGCGCGCCGACACCATCCCCGTCGTCTTCTCGACGATCACCAATAACTCCGGCGGCGGTCAGCCCGTTTCGTTGGCCAATATTCGTGGCACGAGCGAGATCTGTCGTCGTTACGGCGTCCCCTTCTTCTTGGACGCCTGCCGCTTTGCGGAGAACGCCTGGTTCATCCACGAACGCGAAGAGGGTCAGTTCGAACGAGAGGTCAGTGACATTGTGCGAGAGATCGCGTCATTGGCCGATGGCATGACGATGAGCGCGAAGAAGGATCCCTTTGGCAACATCGGCGGGTGGTTGGCCCTCAACGATGACGATCTAGCCGAGAAGTGTCGCAACATGCTCATCTTGACCGAAGGTTTTCCCACTTACGGTGGGTTGACCGGCCGAGACCTAGAAGCGTTGGCGCAAGGCCTCAAAGAGGCGGTGCAGCCTGACTACCTGCGCTACCGGATTCGCTCGACCGCGTACTTGGGCGACGCGCTCGACGCCGCCGGCGTACCGGTGGTCAAGCCGATCGGCGGACACGCGGTCTATCTGGACGCGAAGTCGTTACTCCCTCACGTGGCGCCGTTGCACTACCCCGGACAGGCCCTCGCGATTGCCCTCTATGAAGTGGGTGGAATACGAAGTTGCGAAATCGGCACGGTCATGTTTGGCCGCCAACCGGACGGCTCGGAGAAGGCCGCCGCGATGGAACTGGTCCGATTGGCCATTCCTCGACGAACCTATACCCAGAGCCATATTGATTACGTGATTGAGGTCGTATCGGCGGTCGCTCGAGAGGCCGCGTCCTTGCCCGGGTATCGAATGGTGCACGAGCCGCACGCCCTGCGCCACTTCACGGCTCACTTCGAGCCAATCGAGTAACTCTCCTCTACTGCCCCTCGATAGTGGACAGTCGAGGCGACGTGGGGACAACGTCGCAACTGTTTAAGAAGTTGGCTGTCATGAGGACAACGTCGAACCACGTGCGGGCTACGAGTGCCTGCGGCGTCGGCTTCGGCCCGCTGAGCGAATGAGCAGGCGAAGCACGCTCAGCGCCGCCAGAGCGATCAAGGTCACGTTCACTGCCGGCACCCAGCTGACCTCTTCGCCCTTGACGACGTAGGCCCCGATGGGCAGCACGACGCCACCAAAGCCACCGCCCGAGCCGGTCGGCCTCTCGTCGTTAGACGGCGCTTCTCCGGACGACTCGGGCGTGTCGTCAGTATCCGAGTGTGACGAGGGGATCTCTGATCCTCCACCCCCGCCACCGCCTGCGACGACGGCGACAGGGACAATGAGGAGTCCGTCCTTTTTGTAGGCAGTTCCAAACGAGCGACTTACCGAGAGATTCTCGCCCACCCTGCCCAGTAACTCTTTGACGTCCATCTCCGTCTCCTCCGTTCAGTTGCTCTAACCACCGCACACAACTCGGGTACCGTCCGTGACGCGCGGCGATGGTCCCAGTGTGTGAGAAAGGTCCTGGCTTCATGATAAGGAGTGCCGGTCTCTCGCGGACGGCGAACGTCGCGGGCTCGAACGTCGTCGTTGAGCGCCTCACCTTTCCGCGAGCGCGATCTTGTCGAGGGGACAGTTTGGCAACGGCCAACTACTGAGAGCAGCCCCGCGCGACCACGTCGACAACGCCCACGACGGCGTCATCTCGTACGAGCCACATCACGTCGTAACGGTCCACCGTGGGATCGCAGTGCGGCGGCACGAGATCGAGACGAGTACCTCGAACGAATGAATCACGTGACCCGGTGGTGACGAGTCCGTGTTCGTCGCCAAAAAATTCATAGCGGGCCGTCGCTTCGTGACCGACAATCAGGGGAGGGCCGGCGTCGGTGGCCATGGCCTTTAATCCCGCGTCGACGGTGACGAAGTTCTCTTGGTTGCTTGAGACAACGGTGGTGGCTATGGTCAAGCTCTGTCGAAAGCGCCCCTCGGGATCGCTCCCGAGCGCGTCGCGGTACTCACGGTCCATGAAGACGTAACTGCCGGGCTGCAACTCGTTCAGGAGGCCAATTTCGATGTCGATCTCTGACGTGCCCGTTCCGCCGCCGGTGCGCAGGCTCACGCGGTGGCCCTCGTGTTCAAGTAACTCGATGACGTTCTGAAGGCGCTGCGCGGATTCGAGAGTCGCGCGTCGACGTTGTTCGCGCCCGTGGACGTGCTGAAGATGTCCGGCGTAGCCTTGCACGCCCGCGAAGTGAAGTCGCTTGCTCGTCGAGATTCGCTCTGTCACGCGAACGGCCGCGGCGGGACTGACGACGCCGGTGCGTGCCAGACCGACGTCAACGTCACAGAGTACGGCCAAGGATTCGCGTTCGTCTTCGAAGACCGTGGACAGTTCATCCACGGCGTCCTCGTGGTCGACGACCAACATCAAGTCACATTCTCGAGAGAGTGCCACCGCTCGCTCGTGGACCGCGCTCCCAACGAGGGGCGACGTCAGTAGCGCAGAGATTGGTGCCGCGTAGCCTTCGGCCCGAAGTCGCGCCACGACGGCCTCTGCTTCGGAGAGCTTGGCGAACGCCAGGCCGGCCGCTCCCGCGTCCAGCTGTCGTCGAGCGACGTAGGCGGACTTGTGTGACTTTACGTGGGGGCGAAGGCCCACGTTGGCCGACGCGGCGATCGTCGCCATTCGTTCGATGTTGCCCGAGAGTAGATCGGCGTCACACACGAGCGCCGGCGTGGGGAGAAGTTGGCGCGAGTGGGGTTCACCGAACTGGTCGATCATCGATTGGAATCGCCGAGGACGGTGATTGGAATCTTCCATCACTCAATTGTCACATGTCGTCGAAGGTGTCGCGTCTCGCTCGTGAGAGTGACGTCGGGACCCTTCGGCGATCGAGGGTCATGACCATTTTTGAACTCTTATAGAGAATTCATGAACGTCAACTAAGGTGCGTAGGCGAATCGAAATGAGGAGGACCCAGTGTTGGGCGATAAGGAAGAACACTTTGCAGGTAAGGGCACTGATTTGAGCGCCCTGCAGTCCCACGTCGAGGAGTATCTAAAGACCAACGGCTTCACGGTACAGACCTCGGCGCCCAGTGATCAAGGTACGGTCATTCAAGCGAAGAAGGGAAAATTTCTTAGTGAGGTCGTAGCGGCCGATCGAGCCCTCACCGTGACGATCAAGGGCGCGCCGAGCGACTTTACCGTCCGTTTTGGCATTGGCAAATGGCTCGAGCACCTCGGGGTGGCGGCCATCGAGACGTTGCTGCTCTCGGAGCTGTTTTTGGTCGTGGACGTCGCCGACTCTCTCTGGAACTTAGAGATCGAAAACAAACTCATTGCGGACGTCAAGACCTTCATCGGTTAGGGGCACGGCCCGACGGCTCGATGATGGGAGAGTCAATCTCACCAGATTCCATTCGATCTCCCCGAGTTCTACGTGGGGAACGGTAGCCGACCTCTCAGCGAAAGCCAAGAGTTCCGTGCGGGCGATACTGCTCTTCTAGTCGTTGAATCTCTCCGTCGTCGAGACGCAAGTCCACCGCGGCGACGGCGTCTTGGAGGTGCTGGGCCTTGGTCGCGCCGACGATCGGGCTGTTGACCGCTGGATTGGAGAGTACCCATGCCAGTGCGATTTGAGCTGGCGTGACACCTCGATCATGCGC
>PKWA01000067.1 GCA_003131665.1 Acidimicrobiaceae bacterium | reverse complement strand
CGGCCATCGGCGCCAAGGTCGGACGTCCGGATCGCACGGTGTGGTGCATCGACGGCGACGGATGTTTTCAGATGACCGCCCAAGAGCTCGTGACGGCGCGCGCCGAAGGCATACCCATCAAGGTCGCGATCATGAACAACGCGTATCTGGGCATGGTCCGTCAGTGGCAAGAGATGTTCTACGNNGACTACGTGAAGTGGGCCGAGGCGATGGGTTGCGTGGGATTGCGTGCTCGTAATCTTCAAGAGATGCACGACGTGATCGAGATCGCCAACCAGGTCAACGACGTGCCCGTCGTGATCGACTTTCGAACCGATACTGCGGAGAAGGTCTTTCCCATGGTGGCGGCGGGTGCGAGCAACGACGACATCATCGTGCACCCGCTCCAGCGAGGCGACGCCCGATGAGCCCCGAACCGTTCCTCGGCGCCGACAACCACGCGCCGGTGCGTCACCACATACTTTCCGTCTTGGTTGAAAACAAGGCCGGGGTGCTCGCGCGCATCGCCGGGCTCTTCGCTCGACGGGGATTTAACATCTACTCGCTGGCCGTGGCGCCGTCCGAAGGGAACGCGCAATTCTCGAGGGTCACCATCGTCGTGGACGCTGAGTCCGCGCCCTTAGAGCAGATCGTCGGGCAGCTGGACAAGCTCGTGAATGTGGTCGCCATCACCGACCTCGCTCCGCGTGACGCGATCGAACGAGAGCTGCTCCTCGCGTCGCTCACGGTTGACAACGCCAACCGTCGTGAGGTCTTGGACGTCGTCGCCAACGCGGGAGCTTCGATCGTGGACGTGAACGCGCTGTCGGTGACCGTGATGTTGGCGGGAACGCCGGGCGCGTGCGACGACCTCGAAAAGTCGCTCGAGAGTTTCGCCGAGGTGACGGTGCAGCGAACCGGTCGCGTGGCGCTCCCTAGACTCGGCCCGACGGCAACGGCCTAATCCGCTCCGAGAGAGAGACCCCGATGACCACCATGTACTACGAGAAGGACGCCCAGCCCGAACTCTTGATGGCGAAGAAGGTCGCCATCTTGGGTTACGGCTCACAGGGCCACGCGCACGCGTTGAATCTGCACGACGGCGGCTACGACGTGCGCGTCGGGCTGCGCCTGGAGTCCTCTTCGGTGCCCAAGGCCGAGGCGGCCGGACTTCGAGTGCTCTCGATCGCTGATGCGTGCGCCGAGGCCGACGTGATCATGGTCCTTCTGCCCGACACTGAGCAGAAGCACATCTATGACACTGATATCGCTCCACACCTCAGCGCGGGCAAGTGCCTGCTCTTCGCGCACGGCTTCAACATCCGGTTCGATCGGATCAAACCGCCCGAGGACGTCGACGTCGCGATGATCGCGCCCAAGGGTCCGGGGCACCTGGTGCGACGCACCTACCTCGAGGGCGGTGGCGTGCCCGCGCTCGTTGCCGTCGAGCACGACGCCACCGGTCACGCGCACGACCTGGCGTTGGCCTACGCCAACGCGCTGGGAGCGACTCGCGCCGGGGTTCTCGAGACCACGTTCTCCGAAGAGACCGAGACGGATCTCTTCGGCGAGCAGGTCGTACTCTGTGGCGGGGTGACGGCCCTCGTGCGCGCGGGCTACGAGACGCTCGTCGAAGCGGGGTACCAGCCCGAGAGCGCGTACTTCGAGTGCCTGCACGAACTCAAGCTCATCGTGGACTTGATGTACGAAGAGGGCATCACCGGGATGCGATTCAGCGTGTCGGACACCGCCGAGTACGGCGACCTGACCCGGGGCCCGAGGGTGATCACCCCGGACGTGAAGGCCGAGATGAAAAAAATCCTCACGGAGATTCAAGACGGCTCCTTTGCCGCGGAGTGGATCCTCGAGAACGAGATTGGCCGCCCGCGCTACCGCGAACTGCGCGACGCGGGCAAGCGACACCCGATTGAACAGATTGGCGCGAAGCTTCGCGCCATGATGCCCTTCGTGTCGGCGGGCAAACAGAAGGTCTCGGAGATCTCGGGTGGCGATACCGACTAGGTCGTGACGTTCCGCTTCCTAGAGATGGCCGACGACGTAGTTCACGCAAGCCAACAGCGACGCGACGTCCTCGGGGTCGATCGCGGGGAACATGGCGATTCGAAGCTGATTGCGCCCGAGCTTGCGGTACGGGTCGGTATCGACCACGCCGTTGGCGCGAAGGATTTTCGCGATGAGCGTCGCGTCAATATCGTCGCGAAAATCGATGGTGCCGACTACCTTGCTGCGATGGGCCGGATTGCTCACGAAGGGCGTGGCGAAGTCCGACGCCTCGGCCCAGGTGTACAAAATCTCGGCCGATTGGCGTGAGCGGCCTGAACTAAAGCTCAAGCCCCCGTTGTCGTTCATCCACTTGATCTGCGAGGCGAGTAGGTGAATTGTCGCCAGCGCGGGGGTGTTGTAGGTCTGATTCAACCGAGAGTTGTCGAGGGCGATCTTGAGATCGAGAGAAGCCGGCGTCCATCGGTCCGCCGCCGCCAAGGACTCAATTCGCTCAATGGCGGCCGGCGAGCAGAGCGCCAGCCAGAGCCCGCCGTCCGAGGCGAAGGACTTCTGAGGAGCGAAGTAGTAGCAGTCGAACTGCGTGGGATCGACCATCAGGCCGCCGGCACCCGACGTGGCATCCACCGCGACGAGGCCCTTCGCGCCGGGCGGGCGCTGAATCTCCATCATGACCCCGGTCGACGTCTCGTTGTGGGTGAGGGCGTAGAGGTCGACTTCGTCGTTGGCTTCTGCCATGGGATGGGATCCGACCTCGCTCTCGATGATCTGAGGATCACTCAGATGTGGCGCGCTCTTCACCGCTGCAGCGAATTTCGACGAGAACTCGCCGAAGCTGAGGTGTTGAGAGTGATGAGAGATGAGTTGAAACGTCGCCGCGTCCCAAAAGGTCGTCGTGCCACCGTTGCCCAGTAGCACCTCATAGCCGTCGGGCAGCGAGAACAGTGCATTCAGGCCCTCACGCACCTCGCCGACTTTGTTTCGCACCGTTGCTTGTCGGTGCGAGGTTCCCATGTACGTCGTGCCGTCGGCGACGAGTGCGTCCAACTGCTCCATTCGAACTTTCGAAGGACCGGATCCGAATCGCCCGTCGCGAGGAAGAAGCTCAGCAGGAATCGTGACGGTGTCGGAAGAACTCATAGACTTATTCTTACGGAAAAAGATTGGAGTGATTCAGTGAGTGCCAGAGTCAGTGACCTGTTAGGCGGCTTAGCCCCCAGCGCCACCCTGGCGGTCGACGCGAAAGCGAAGGCCCTGAAGGCCGCGGGCGAGCCCGTTATCGGATTCGGCGCGGGCGAGCCGGACTTTCCCACGCCCGTGCACATCGTCGAAGCGGCCGCCAAGGCGTGCTACGACCCGGTGAACTACAAGTACACCCCGACCGCCGGACTCGGTGAACTGCGTGAGGCCATCGCCGCGAAATCGATGCGCGACAGCGGACTCAAGGTCGGTGCCAGCCAGGTGCTGGTGACCAATGGCGGCAAGCACGCGGTTATCACGGCCTTTATGAGCGTGCTCGACCCCGGTGACGAAGTGCTGATTCCCGCGCCCTACTGGACGACCTACCCCGAAGCGGTCTATCTGGCCAGGGCCAAGGCGGTGCCCGTGATGACGAGCTCGGCCAACGGTTTTCGTGTCACGGTGGACGAGCTCGAACGCGCGCGAACCAAGAGGACCAAGTTGCTCGTCTTTGTTTCACCTTCGAACCCCTCGGGCGCGGTGGTCCGGCCCGCGGACGTTGCCGCGATCGGCCGCTGGGCGGCCGAGCACGACATCTGGGTGATCTGTGACGAAATATATGAGCACTTGGTCTACGGCGATGCGACGCACGTGTCGCTGCCGGTGGTCGCACCGGAACTCACCGATCGTTGGATTGTCGTGAACGGCGTCGCGAAGACGTACGCGATGACCGGCTGGCGAGTGGGTTGGATGATCAGTGCGCCGGACGTGATGGACGCGGCGATCAACTATCAAAGTCAGACCACGTCGAACATCTCGAACATCTCCCAGCGCGCCGCGGTGGCGGCCCTGACGGGCGACCTCCTCGCGGTGGAAGAGATGCGCGAAGCGTTCGATCGTCGCCGAAAGATCATGGCTTCGATGCTCAACGCCATTGACGGCGTGCACTGCGCCTTGCCCGACGGGGCCTTCTACTGCTTTCCCGACGTGAGCGGTCTCTTGGGACGCCCGCTGGGTGGGCGAGTGGCGACGAGTTCGAGTGAACTCGCCGAGGTGCTCCTCGAGACCATCCAGATTGCCGTCGTGCCGGGCGAGGCATTCGGCGCGCCCGGATTCTTTCGACTGAGTTACGCGCTCGGCGACGATGATCTCGTTGAAGGTTTGGAGCGCTTGGCCGCGTTGGTTGTCACGGGCTGACTCCTCGTCAGCGGCCCATAGTCTGGAACCTACTTATGAAGGGGTGCCCGTGGCCCGAGTACTAGTGACCGAAGAGATCGCCGCGTCGGGTCTCGACAAGCTACGTGAGGCCGGCCACGAGGTTGACGTTCGCCTGGGCCTTACGCCCGCCGAGTTGATTCACGCGGTGCGTGGCGCGCACGCTTTGATCATTCGATCGGCGACGCAAGTGGACGCCGCAACCCTCGAAGCGGCGAGCGATCTGGTTGTCGTCGGACGAGCCGGTATTGGTTTGGACAACGTCGACGTGACCAAGGCCACCGAACTCGGGGTGATGGTGGTTAACGCTCCGGTGTCCAATATTGTCTCCGCGGCGGAGCAGACCATGGCGCTCTTGCTCGCCCAAGCGCGCAACATACCCCAAGCCGACTCGGCGCTGAAGAGCGGAAAATGGGAGCGCAGCAAATGGGAGGGCGTCGAGCTGTACGGCAAGACCCTGGGCATCGTGGGCCTCGGGAAAATTGGCGCGCTTGTCGCTCAGCGAGCCCACGCCTTTGGCATGCGTCTCGTTGCCTACGACCCCTTTATCACTGAAGAGCGCGCACGACACATGGGCGTGGAGCTGGTGGAGCTGAACGCGCTGCTCGGCGAGAGCGACTTCATCACGATTCACTTGCCGAAGAACAAAGAGACCACGAACCTATTCAACGCTGAATCCCTCAAGCTGACCAAGCCGGGCGTTCGCATCATCAACGTCGCGCGCGGCGGCATCGTGAACGAGGTCGATCTGGCCGCGGCGATTCGAAGCGGTCACGTGCAAGGCGCCGCCCTCGACGTTTTCGAAAAGGAACCCACCACCGAATCACCACTCTTTGAACTTTCCTCGGTCGTGGTGGTGCCGCACCTGGGCGCTTCCACGTTCGAAGCCCAAGACAAGGCCGGCGTCACCATCGCCGAGCAGGTGGAGCTCGCGCTGGCGGGCGACTTCGTGCCCTACGCCGTGAACGTGTCGGCCGGTGACGTGTCGAACTCGGTGAGCCCCTTCATGGGACTCGCGGAGCTCTTGGGCCGATTCATCGGAGGACTGCTCGACGGCAAGCCGGCGGACCTTGAAGTGATCTACTCGGGCGAACTGGCGGGTGCCGGCACCAAGATTTTGACGCTGTGCGCACTGAAGGGCCTCATGAGTTCGACGGGCCACGACAGCGTGTCATTCGTGAATGCCCCCCAGCTCGCCGCGGAGCACAATCTCACCTTCAGTGAAGTCGCCTCGGTGGCGTCGCCGGAGTACATCAGCCTGATCACGGTGCGCTCGGACGGCCACGCGGTGTCGGGCACGTTGATGACCATCGGTACTCGCGTGGAGACGCGCATCGTCAGTGTGGACGGCCACGCGGTAGAGATCGCGCCCACCGCTTCGATGCTGGTGGTGCACAATGACGATCGCCCGGGGATGATCGGACGGGTCGGTATGGCGCTGGGTGAAGCAAATATCTCCATCGCGTCCATGGCCGTCGGACCCGATCCCAAGTCCAAGACGGCGCTCATGGTTCTCTCGACGCTCGACCCCACGCCGGCCTCGGTCGTCGAGCAGTTGCGCGACACCGACGGCATCCAGGACATTCACCTCATCACCCTGCGCTAGAGCGGGGCCCTACATCAAACTGATGAGATCGACCCGCTCCATCACTTCATCGCTGAGCAGCGAGATCACGTCGAGCGCGCTCATGTTCTCGCGCACCTGATCGGCGGAGGAGGCGCCGGTAATGACGGTCGAGACGTGGGGGTTCTTCGCGCACCACGCCAAGGAAAACTGCGCGAGCGTGACGTCCAACTCGTCCGAGATCTTCTTCAACTCGGCGACCTTCTTATTGCTCTTTTCGTTCGTCAGCATCGACTTCAACCACTCATACCCGGGTAACGTCGCGCGCGATCCCGCGGGCACGCCGTTCAGATACTTGCCCGTCAAGAGTCCCGAGGAGAGGGGTGACCAGATGGTGGTGCCCAGTCCGACGTCCTCGTAGAGGCGCGCGTACTCTTTTTCGACGCGCTCGCGCCACAAGATGTTGTACTGGGGTTGTTCCATGGTGGGCTTGTGCAGGTGGTGGCGAT
>PKWA01000161.1 GCA_003131665.1 Acidimicrobiaceae bacterium | reverse complement strand
GGATTGACGGATAAAGGTCGGTGTGAAACCCGACGTTCGTGCGGTTGAGACCCGCGAAACACGTCGTGCTCAGAAGGGGTGATTCCGACCGCTGGTTGGACGCTGTATGGACAAGAAGGACCCTTTCGTCTTACGCCACCTCGCCGATGTTCAACCCCAGTTGTGGTGGCTTGACTCTGATCCTCTAGAGCCGGAGTCCCACGCCGCGCTAATTGGCGACGTACAAGCCGACCTCTGCGTCGTTGGTGCGGGGTACACGNNAAAGGAACGTGACCCCGAGCGTGAGATCATCGTGCTCGAACAGTACGAGACGGGCGCGGGCGCATCCGGACGAAACGGGGGATTTTGTAGCGCGTCACTCACACACGGTTTCACCAATGGAATGCGCCGCTTCGCCGCGGAAATGCCACTCATTGAACGACTCGCTCGCGAGAACCTTGATGAGATTGAAGCGACCGTTCTGCGCTATCAGATTGAGTGTGACTGGGAGAGGACCGGCGAGTTACGCGTAGCAGTGGCGCCTTGGCAGTTCGAGGGCATGATCGAAGAGGCCAAACTGCGAAATCAGATGGGTGACCACGTCGAGGTATTGAATAAGGCGCAGGTCCAAGCGCGAATCCACTCCCCCTTGTACGAAGGGGCCATCTTTGACCACGACGGCAACGCCCTGGTGGACCCCGCTCGACTGGTCTGGGGATTGGAACGAGCCTGTCTCTCGCTTGGAGTCAAGATCTTCGAGAACTCCAAAGTGGAGTGGCTCGAAGACGCTGCGCACCGTATTCGGGCTCACACGCCGTACGGAACGGTCACGGCTGCCAAGGTGGCGCTGGCCACCAACGTCTTCCCCTCACTTATTCGCCAAGCCCGTAAGTACGTGGTGGCGGTCTATGACTACACCCTCGTCACCGAGCCACTCAGCGACGAGCAGCTTCAAAGTATTGGCTGGAAGGATCGCGAAGGCGTCGCTGACTCCGGGAACCAGTTCCACTACTACCGCCTCACCAAGGACAACTCGATTCTCTGGGGCGGATATGACGCCATCTACAATTTTCGCGCCAAAGCGCACCGAGAGTACGAATTCAACGCCGAGACGTACGCGACCCTTGCTGAACACTTCTTGAAGACCTTTCCTCAACTCGCGGGAATCAGGTTCACGCACGCCTGGGGTGGGGCCATTGACACCTGCACTCGTTACTCGCCTTTTTGGGGCACGTCCTTCGACGGTAAGGCCGCCTACGTGATGGGCTATACCGGACTGGGCGTGGCCTCAACGCGCTTTGGCGCCGCGGTCATGTTGGACCTTCTCGACGGTAACCAGACCGAGCGCACCAGGTTGACGATGGTTCGAAAAAAACCGATGCCTTTTCCTCCAGAACCACTGAAATGGGTCTTCATTCGTCTGACACAGTTATCAATTCAAAGGGCCGACGAGCGCAATGGAAAGCGCAATCTCTGGCTCAAACTGTTGGATCTATTCAATCTCGGATTCGACTCGTAGCATCACGGAGAAGCCGATTATCGATCGCGACGTTGAGGGTCAACCGAGTCAACACCGCCGGATGATGGAAATCAAACGCGGCGAATCGCAGCAGCATCACTCACGTGCCGTAAATGCCAGCAGCGCCCGAACCTTGCGGATCGGGCGCTGCTGGCGGTTGGGTCCGGTGGCAAGCCACCAGTGACCCCTACGTTAGCCTCGTGGGCCAACCGGGAGCACGACCCTCTTATGCGTCTCATTTACAACCCCAGCCGCCGAGGCGTACCAGGCTGCTAGCGCGGTCGCAATGCCGACCCATCCACCGATCTTCGTCATGTCCGCATGCCCCGCGCCCCAGGCGCCGATGGTAAGGAAAATGAAGGTGATCGACAGCAAGACGAACACGGCAAGAATCGCACTCGTTGTCTTGGTCGCCGCCAAAGTCATGTACAAGGTGAAGATCGTCCAACCCAACAGGAAGATCGCCACGGTGTCCGTACCAGGCGCGTGGTTCAACAAATACCAAAGCGATAGCCAGAAGGCGCCGTACGACGTAAAGGCCAGCGCCGCAAAGGTGTTCTTACGCACGAACTCCCACATACCCGCGAGGAGCTGGGCAGTGCCGCCGTAGAAAATGGCCAAAGACAGGGCCGCCGCAGCGCCCCCGCCGTGCCATAGATTCGCGTTAAAAGTACTTAGGCAGAACGTCGTCATAGCGAACCCTGCCAGCCCTAACGGGCCTGGATCCGCAACTCTCTGTTCCATGTAATTCCCCCTACTTAAGGATCACGTCGAGCCACCGAGATGACGGCTCGTATCAGATTTAACACCACGGAAACGCTGTCAGCAGGGACCGAAGTCCCTTTTTATCAAGCGCGACACGCACGGTTTCCCCATTACTACTGGGTAACCATTGATATTGCAACGAGTTACCGTTCTGAAGATTTCTCCGTTGAAACCGGCAATCGAGTGCTCCAATCAGTCAATCGCCGTGCGAAACGAACCCACGAAGCGTTCAATCTCGGCGGTGCTGGCACCGTCGAGCACGAGTTTCACAAGTGCCGACCCCACGATCACGCCGTCCGCGTACGCGGCCGCCCGGGCAGCTTGTTGGGGTGTGCCAATACCAATGCCGACGTAGACGGGCACGTCGCTGGCCTGGCGAACGGTCGCCACCACGCGCGGGCCATCGCCCTCATCACTGGCCGCACCGGTGACGGCCATGCGCGCCGCGGCGTACACAAACCCTTGGGTACGCGTCGCGATCTCGTGGGCTCTCGCTGCTGGTGTGGACGGCGCGACCAAGTAAATAGTCGCGACGTCACAGGCGTCACAGGCTTGACGCCACTCGCCCGCCTCTTCTAGTGGTAGATCGGGCACGATTGCCCCGCTAAAACCAGCTCTACGGAGTCGTCCCGCCGCGCGTTCGAGGCCGTAGTGGAGAAACAAGTTGTAGTACGTCATCGCAATGAGAGGAATCTCAGTACTCAGCGACTCCAACTCCTCACAAACCGAGTCGAGAGTTGTCCCGCGCTCGAGTGAGCGCTGGGATGCCTCTTGAATGACCGCGCCGTCAATCATCGGATCCGAAAAGGGCAGGCCGATCTCGATCGCGTCCGCGCCGCCCAGTACGGCCGCTTCGACGTGACGAGTCCAATCGGGCGTGGCGCCCGCCACANNCCGCCACAAAGTACGGCACCAAAGCCTTGCGCCCGCTGCCTCGAAGCGCGCGCAGGTGCGCTTCCAAGGACTTCACGCCTGGCCCTTTAATATTGCGCGTACCTGCGCCACGTCCTTATCTCCCCGTCCCGAGAGGTTCAACAACACCGACGAACCGTGGGGCAGTAATCCGCCCGCCTCTCGCTCGATCCACGCGACGGCGTGTGCCGTCTCGAGTGCGGGAATGATGCCCTCGGTTTCGCTAAGGAGCGAGAGCGCGCCAATTACCTCGTCGTCTGCTACCGCGTAGTACTCCGCTCGATGCATTCCCGATAAGTACGCGTGCTCGGGACCGATGCCCGGGTAGTCCAGGCCGGCCGAGATCGAGTGGGCCTCTTCAATTTGACCGAACTCGTCTTGAAGGAGCAGCGAACGCATGCCGTGTAACACGCCAGGCGAACCGCTGCGCACCGCGGCGCCACCGGCCGCTTCGACTCCGATAAGGCGCGTCTTTTCATTCGCGAAGCCCGCGAAAACTCCCGCGGCGTTGGATCCACCACCCACACAGGCGACCACCACGTCGGGGACTCCCACCCCGAGATCATTGAGCTGTTGGGAGGCCTCCGAGCCGATGATGCTTTGGAACTCACGCACCATCCAAGGAAAAGGGTGCGGTCCCATGACCGAGCCAATGCAGTAGTGGGTGTCGGCGACACACGTCACCCAGTCGCGCAGGGCTTCGTTCACCGCGTCCTTCAACGTTCTTGATCCTGAGGTCACGGTCACCACCTGCGCCCCTAACAGTTCCATTCGAAAGACGTTGAGTTCTTGGCGCTCGGTGTCCACTTCACCCATGAACACGGTGCACGAGAGGCCAAGGCGAGCCGCAGCAGTGGCGGTGGCGACACCGTGTTGACCGGCCCCGGTCTCAGCGATTACTCGAGACTTACCCATTCGCTGGGTGAGGAGCGTTTGGCCGATCACGTTATTGATCTTGTGCGAACCAGTATGGGCGAGATCCTCTCGTTTGGCGTAGAGTTTGAGACCGAGCCGCTCCGAGAGTCGAGGCAACGGCGTCACCGGCGTCGGACGTCCGGCGAACTGCTGCAGGACCAGTCGATACTCGGCGACAAAGGATGGGTCGCTCCACGCGTCACGAAAGGCCTCTTCGAGTTCTAAGCAGGCCGGTACGAGCGCCTCGGGGACAAAGCGCCCGCCAAAGTCACCGAAGCGACCGTGCTCGTCGGGCGTTCCCATGACGTCGTTCTTCACTGCATCACTCCTCACGTAGCGCAAACGCATGGCGAGCGTTCGCTACGAAACTACTCACCAGGCGGTGATCCTTCATTCGGGCACTGGCCTCCACGCCGCTGGCGCAGTCCACGCCCCAGGCCGACGTGGCGAGAAGAGTGTCGGCCACGTTGTCGGCGTTCAAGCCACCGGCGACAATGATCGGCACCCGAAATGAACGCTCGGCCAACCGGTCCCAGGAGTGTGAAACTCCCGAACCGGGCCGAGGCCCGTCAATCAAGACGGCGTCCACCTTGGACTCGTCAAAAGTGTGGAACGTCTCATCGTCGATGGAAAGAGCCTTCACCACGAACACCGGGCGCATGCGGATTGCGCTAAGGAGTCCGTCGCTCAGCACACCGTGAATCTGGACCATTTCGACGTCGAGTTCTTCGAGGTGCGCTTCAATGAACTCGTCATCACCTTCTCGAAAGACGGCGCCTCGGAGTATCTCACCCTTGGTTGCATCCAGAACGGCTCGAGCTTCGTCGTGCGTTACTCGTCGTGGTGAGTCGGCGAAGATTAGGCCCAACGCACTCGCGCCGGCTCGAACCGCGGCCTTCGCGTCAGCTACGTTCGTGACGCCGCAGATCTTGACGAAACCGCGCTCTGGGAGATCAACCACGGGGCACGCTCGGTACGAGGGAGAACGCCTTGAGCAGGGCGCCGGGATCCGTTGAGGTCACCAATGCTTCGCCGATGAGCACCGCGTCAAAGCCCGCTTTCGCCGCCCGCTCGACGTCGGCGACGGTCGAAAGACCCGATTCACAGACGGTCAAGCAATCGAGCGGCAGTGCCTCGACGACCTTGGAGGCGCGTTCGGGATCTACTTCAAAGGTCCGCAGGTCTCTTTGATTCACTCCGACGATCCCCGCGCCGCAGTCGAGCGCGCGCCGAGCCTCTTCGGAACTGTNNGAGCGCGTCAATCCCACATCGGTGAGCCAGTTCGACGAAGGCCGCAAGCTCGACGTCACTGAGGGCCGCCACAATTAAGAGCACGGCGCCCGCGCCCTCTTCGGCGGCGTCGAGCACGTCGTTCTCACAGACCGAGAAATCCTTTCGGAGCAGAGGCAGACCAATGGCCCGTCGAACTGCTCGAAGATCGTCGAGTGAACCGGCGAAGAATTCGCTGTCCGTCAGGACCGACACTGCCGCAGCGTCTCCGTCGCGATAGATCTTTGCGAGAGCGCTGGGGTCGAGGTTGGCCCCGAGCCATCCCTTAGAAGGTGAGCGGCGTTTGAACTCGGCGATCACTTTGATAAAGGGAGACGAGCCCTGACGGAGCGCGTTCGTAAAGGAGGGGCCTTCGTACATGATCTCCTCGGCGCGCGCTCGCCAGTCACGAGTGTCCAACGCGGCGAGACGTCGATGACTCTCAATGATGGCGTCGAGGTACGTGGGCTCCATCTAGAAATGGTAGTTGTGGCGGGCAACTGTACGTCCACGAGTATCGTGTCGCTATGTCAAACGTCGAATTCGCGCCCCTTCACTGATGCGTTCATTCGCGCTCGACGTGCTGAACCCACTTGTGCGCGGCACGAACCTGGAACGAGAAGAGGCTCGACTCGCACTGACCGAGATCCTCGAAGGTCGCGTCGAAGGTGTGCTCATCGCGAGTTTTCTGACCGCACTCACCGCCAAGGGCGAGACGGCCGATGAGATGACCGGTTTTATAGACGCCATGATCGAAACCGCGACGACGTTCAGCGTCGGTCCCGAGGCCATCGATGTGGTGGGCACTGGCGGCGACCAGCTGCACAGTGTGAACGTCTCGACCATGGCCGCGCTCGCGGTGGCCGGGTGTGGGGTGCCGGTCGCCAAGCACGGCAACCGAGCCGCGTCGTCTTCGGTGGGCTCGGCCGACGTGCTCGAGGCCCTCGGGGTACGTCTCGATGCGCCAGAAGACGTGGTACGAAACTGCGTAGAGGGAGCGGGGATCGGCTTCTTGTTCGCGCCAACTTTCCACCATGCGTTGGGTTACGTGACGCCAATTCGTCGCGCCTTGGCGTTTCGAACGGTCTTTAACGTGCTGGGGCCATTGGCCAATCCCGCTCTGGTTGAACGAACGCTGATTGGCGTCGCCCAACCTCAGCTTCTTGAAAACATGGCTCAGGTCCTGCAGTCGCGAGGCATTCGCTACGCCATACTCGTGAACAGCGACGACGGACTGGACGAACTCTCGCTCGGTTCACCCTCGACCTTGCACTACGTCACTCCCGAAGAACACACCGTTGAGCGCCGGGACGCGGGCGACGAACTCGGCCGCCACCACGATGCCGCCAGTATCCGAGGCGGCGACACGGCACACAACGTGAAGGTCGTGTGGGCGTTTCTCGAAGGCAGGCAGGGGCCCATCTTTGACGTCGTGTGCGCCAACGCCGCGCTGGCACTGATCGTCGCCGGTCGAGCTTCGTCGCTCACCCAGGGGTTCGCCCTCGCCAGTGCCAGTGTCGTCGACGGCCACGCGGCACTGGCACTCGAGCGCCTCGTCGCTATCTCCAACGCTTAAATACGTCGAAGCTCTGTTCGATAGCGACGGGCGTTGGCGACGTACAGCGCCGCCGAAGCGACCGTCTCGTCTTCACTGCACGCATCTAGTTTGAGCACCGCTGGTACGCCCAGGGCCATGGCGTTGGCCGGCACTTCCATTCCATTGCGTACCACGGCGCCCGCACCGACAATGGCGCCAGTGTGCACCACGGCACGGTGTAGCACGATCGATCCGCTGCCCACCAGCGCCCGATCGTGAATAACGCAACCTTCTAGGTGCGCGAGGTGTCCGATCACGCAGTCACTGCCCACCACGGTCGGGAACTCGTTAACGGCGTGAACGACCGTACCGTCTTGGATCGAGGTGCGTTCGCCGATGATCACGGTGCCGTAGTCTCCCCGCAGCACGGCCGCGGGCCAAATCGATGAATCGGCTCCGATGCGCACGTCGCCGATAATGACCGCGTCGGGGTGAATGAAGGCGTCGGGGTGAATGGTGGGTACGCGATCGCCAAGAGCGTAGATGGGCACGTCGATCCTCCTAGTGAACTATCCACGAAATTATCTGATAAATCCGCCACACCAGATAGATGACCGACGCGACGATGAAGAACCGCCAGCGCCAAGGGATCGGTTCGTGTTCGGGCTCGACGATTTCGGTTCCACACACCTCGCACACGTCGCCCTCAACGGGGCGGTCGCAGGTTTCGCACCAGTTCGCCACTACTCGACTCGAACGCGAACTCGAATCGGCGACGCCCCCAAAGCAAAACGCTCGCGCAGGCTCCTTTCGACGTAGCGCAAGTACGTGGGGGCGAGCTTGCCGGCCACGAACAGCGTGAAGGTCGGCGGTTCGCTCGCGCCTTGGACTGCGTAGCGAATCTTTCCCTTCGGGGCCGGCTGCTTGATCTGCAAATCTCGAATGGCCCGGTTCAGCGCGCCCGTGGGCACCCGCTTGGTGTAGTCGGCGGCGGCCTGGGCCAGCGCTGGCAACAACCGATGAACCCCTTTGCCCGAAAGGGCTGTCGTCTTAAGTACCGGCGCGTCACCTATGAACCCCAGCTTGTCCGCCACGTTGGCGAGCACGGACTCACGGGCCTCGGTGGCGACGAGCTCCCACTTATTCAACACGACAATGGCGGGACAGCCCGCCGCCGAGATTCGTTCGGCCAGGCGCTGGTCTTGACCGGTCGCGCCGTCCGTGGCGTCGATCACGAGCACGGCGATGTCGGCGCGGTCCAACGCGTCAAGACTTCGAAGGACCGAGTACGTCTCGAGACCGGCCTCCGTTCGAGCACGCTTTCTCATTCCCGCGGTGTCGATAAAACGAATCAAGCCGGCGGTCGTGTCAACCACCGTGTCAATGGCGTCACGAGTCGTGCCGGGAAGGTCATGCACTACCGAGCGTTCTTCTCCAATCAGTTGATTGAAGAGCGTTGACTTGCCCACGTTGGGTCGTCCGACGATCGCCACCCGGAGGGCTCCGTCGTCGACGTCACTCACGGTAGGCTCGTCGGCTGTTTCACCGAGGTGCTCAACGATCCGATCGAGCAGGTCACCCGCTCCACGCCCGTGTTGGGCACTTATCATGTACGGCTCGCCCACTCCGAGATTCAAGAACTCCCAACCGCTCGGCTCGTGTTGTTCATCGTCGACTTTGTTCACGACCAACATCACCGGACGACCGCTGCGACGAACCCAGCGAGCGGCGTGCGAGTCCTCGTCCACCGGTCCCGTCGCCGCGTCCACCACCAGCAGCACGAGGTCCGCTTGAGCTAAGGCGGCGTTGGCCTGATCAGAGACTTTGCCCTCGAGCGTGTCGCCCGTCTCGAGCCACCCTCCCGTGTCCACGACGTCAAAACTCACGCCGCGCCACTCCACTTCAACGGCCTTTCGATCGCGCGTCACGCCGCGTTGCTCTTCGACGACGGCGATCCGCTTCGCCGCGAGACGGTTGACCAGTGAACTCTTCCCGACGTTGGGCCGACCAACAACGACCACCTGGGGTCTCGTCACGTTCGGCTCAGTCCCTTGGTGCGCACCGTTTCGAGCGCGGTTCGTAGATCCAACCCGGTAGTCGAGACGGTCATCACCGGTCGAGGTAAATCTTCCAAGGTGAGCCCGTCGAGAAATCGACCTTCCGAGAGGCAGACGTCAGGAATGAGACAGACGCTCGATTCGGAGATGTCGCGCAGGGCCACTTGAAGGTCCTGGCCCGTCATCAGGCCCGCCACCTTAATATTGCCTCCGAAGTAGCGATTCTTCACCGCTTTGACGTCGACATCGGAGAAACCGTGCTCGTCAAAGAGATCGCGCAAGATCGGCGCGGCGTACTCACCCGTCAGAACCGTCACCTCGTCGCCGAAGTAACTCTGGTTCATCATGGTTCGCGGCGCCCGATACCCGAGTGCCGGCGCTCCGTCCACCGATTGGAAGAAGCCCGAGCCCAGCTTCGTCATCACTGCGTGCTTGGTGAAACTCTCGATGAACGCCGCGACGAGGCCCACGCCGTTCTCCGCCTCATCGAGACTTTCAAAACTCTCGGTGCCGGGCGGCGAAACTCCGGCGACGAGGTAGAACTCGTCACTCGCGAAGACCTTCGCCACGCCGAAGAGTTCACGAGTGAATCGCTGGAATCGCTCGGCCAAGGCCACCACCTCGCGCGCCTCGGCGGCGTTGTGAGCACGCATGGTCTCTTCCAGCGTGAAATCGCTGACGCCCACCGGCACCAGGGCCAACGACTTGAGTTCTGGATAGAGCGAGAGCACGTCGTAGAGGGTGCGCTCGAGTTCAACACCGTCGTTCACGCCGGGACAGACCACGACTTGTCCATGCACGTCGACACCAGCGCGAAGTAGTTCTTGCAGCCAACGAAGACTCGTGGCACCGCGAGGGTTCCTCAGCATGTCGGCGCGCAGTTCGGGATTCGTCGAGTGAATTGATACGTACAGCGGCGAAAGTCCCTCGTCAATCACCCGNNGTCGAACTCGGTAAAGCGCGTCAGCGTCGTGAAGTTTCCGTACAGAAAGGAAAGGCGAAAGTCGTCGTCCTTTACGTAAAGCGAGCGGCGCATGCCCTTAGGCAGTTGATAGATGAAGCAGAAGGTGCAGTGATTGTCGCAGGTGCGTATTCGATCGAAGACGGCCGAATCGATGCTGAGCCCGAGCGGTTCTCCTTCGCCTTTACTCACCGAGACCTTGCGCGAGAGTGGTTCGCCCTCGCGTCGGACGACCAGCGTGACGACTTTTCCATCGATTAACTGTTGATACTCAATGATGTCCGTCGGTTCGAGTCCGTTCACGCTGACCAGCTCGTCACCTATGGCGAGGTCAACATTCGCCGCCGGTGAACCGGGCGAGATAGAGGAAATTCGAGCACCCGACACGTCTCTAGCCTAGGCACTCGACAAAAACATCACTTACTAGGCTTGAGGGTGTGAAAGTTGATCGAGTTGTGCTCGCCGCCCCGCGAGGCTTCTGCGCGGGCGTCGAAAAGGCCATCAAGGCACTCGATTGGATGACGCGAGTGTTCGAGCCCCCCGTGTACTGCTACCACGAAATCGTTCACAATCAATTCGTCGTCGACTACTTCAAATCACTCGGCGTGGTCTTTATCGACGACGTCGACGTTGTCCCCCCGGGCGCGCCGGTCATGTTGA
>PKWA01000100.1 GCA_003131665.1 Acidimicrobiaceae bacterium | reverse complement strand
TGTCGGGATAGAAGTAGTTCTTTCGATGAAAGGTCGAGGACGCGATGGTGGAGTGCAGCGCCAGACCAATCGCCATCGCCAAGTCGACCGCGCGCACGTTCAACACCGGCAGCGAACCGGGCAGCCCGAGACAGACGGGACAGACGTGGGTGTTGGCTTCGGCCCCAAAGGCATTGGCGCAGCCACAGAACATCTTGGTCGCGGTCTTCAGTTCGGTGTGCACTTCGAGTCCCACCACCATCTCCCAACCCTCCGCCAAGCTCATGGGCGGCCGTCCGCGAGTTCGAGCACCCGCGCCGCCGCGAGGAGTTGGGCCTCACTTCGCCCGGGTCCGAGGAGTTGCACGCCGACTGGTAACTGCGACTCACCAGTGCCAAAGGGCACCGAGATCGCGGCGTCGCCGGNNCGTCCGACAGGTACATCGCCATGGGATTGCTCGTCTTGGCGCCAAATTTGAACGCCACGGTCGGCGTCGTCGCACCGACCAGCAGATCGACTTGTTGATACGCGCGACGAAAGGCGTCGATCATCTGAGTGCGTACCTTCAACGCCTGTCCGTAGTATGCGTCGTAGTAGCCGGCCGACANNGCCGTAGTAGGCGTCGTAGTACCCGGCTGACAGGGCGTAGGTGCCGAGCATGATGCGTCGCTTCACCTCGGCGCCAAAGCCCAAGGTTCGCGTCGCCTCGTTCATCGCCGCGACGTCCTCGGCGTCGACGCGCAGTCCATAGCGCACGCCGTCGTAGCGCGCCAGGTTGCTCGACGCCTCGGCCGGGGCGATGAGGTAGTACGCACTGAGGCCCAAGCGAAACTCGGGCACGGATAGCTCCACGATGACGGCGCCCGCGTCTCGCAGCGCCTCAACGGCGCGATTGACTGACGCCACGACCTCTTCTTCGGCGCCCTCGACCAGTTCACGAACTAGGCCGACGCGTTTGCCCTCGACCCCGTCGTCAAGGTGCGCGAGCAGTAACGGCGCCGACTCGGGCAGTGAGGTCGAATCCATCGGATCGTGTCCCGCGATCACTTCCAGCAACAGGGCCGCGTCGGCAGCGTTCGTGGCTAACGGTCCGATCTGATCGAGCGAACTCGAAAAAGCGATGAGTCCGTAACGCGACACCAAACCGTAGGTCGGCTTCAGACCCACCAGGCCGCAGAGCGCCGCCGGTTGGCGAATCGAACCACCGGTGTCCGAGCCGAGCGCGAGCGGAGTCATCTCCGCCGCCACCGCGGCGGCCGAGCCGCCCGACGAGCCGCCCGGCACGCGCGTTGGATCAAGGGGGTTGCGGGTCGGGCCGTAGGCCGAGGTTTCGGTGGATGAACCCATGGCGAACTCGTCCATATTGGTCTTGCCCATCGGCACCGCACCCGCGGCCAGCAGCCGATCAATCACCGTGGCGTTATAGGGCGGTAACCAACCTTTCAGAATCCGCGATCCGGCGGTCGTGGGCACGCCGCGCTGACAGAGATTGTCCTTCAGCGCAATTGGTACCCCGGCCAACGCGCCAACGCTCTCTCCCTTGGCGACCCGTTCGTCGACACTGCGCGCGGCGTCTAGCGCACCTACCTCGTCGACAAAAAGAAATACGTTGAGCTCGTCGTTTTTACTTCGAATCGCCTCCAGTGACGAAGTCACCTCCGCTTCGGCGCTCGACGCACCGCTCTGGACGTCGCTCACGATTTGGCGGGCGCTCTTCACGGTGCCTCGCCGATTATGCGCGGCACAGCGAATCGGCCGTCTTCCGCGTCGGGGGCCATCGCCAACACGTCCTCGCGAGAGAGGTTCGCTCGCAGTACGTCGTCTCGCACCACGTTGATCAGGCCAAAGGGGTGCGCCGTCGCCACGACGCCCTCGAGATTCAACGCCGCGATGTCCTTGGCGTGCTCGAGTACCTGGCCGAGTTGTTCGGTGAAGAGGTCGAGCTCCGCTTCGCTCAACGTCAAACGCGCGAGTTTGGCGACCTTCGCGACGTCTTCTCGTCGCAGCGGTGAGGCCATTACGACAAAACTCGGGCCAGAAAGTCCATGGTCAAGGACTCGACGAGCTCCTGGTCGTTATCGATGGTCGCCACGTGATACGAGTTTTCAAGCCAGATCCGCTCGATCGGTCCCGAGACTTTCGCCACGAGTTCGTCACCGTTGTCCGACGTGACCACGTGATCCTCTCGACTCGAGATCAACAAGACGGGCGCACTGATATCGGAAAGGTTCTTGTGCACCGTTTGGATGCCCGAAAAGAGACTGAGCACTGCGGCGAGGGGCGTGGCGTCATAGGAGGCTTCGAGTGTGCCCTCCTTCTTGATGTCCGAGCCAATGGCTTCCACCGTTTCGACGCCGGCTTCGAGGAGCTGGCGCACCCCTTCTACCACCTCGGGAGGCGGCTTCACGATTGGATTGATCAACACACAGCCCGCCACGGAAGGGCGAACCTCGGCGATGTGGGCCCCGAGACCGCCGCCCATCGACAGTCCGACGACCGCCACGCGATCACATCGAGCACTCAGCGTGTCGTAAGCCTCCTCGGCGTCTCTCGACCAGTCGGCCCACGTGGTCGTCATCATGTCTTGCACCGTCGTGCCGTGACCGGCGAGACGCGGCAGTTCAACGCTGTACCCGGCCTTGGCCGCCAACTCGCCCAGTGACCGCATCGAGGAGGGATTGCCGGTAAAGCCGTGCAACACCAGCACCCCCGAGGTGGAGCCGTGGAAAGAAAAGGGCTCGCAGCCCGGCATAATGTCAGCGCTCATAGCCCTCCAGACTACCGAAAGATTTAGACGAGCTTCTTAGTTCGGTGGCGCGGAACTGAGCGCATGAAGGTCGCCGCGACCAGCGCCACCGTACCCACGCACGTGCCGATGACGAACGATGTGTGAAAGGTAGCGAGGAGTGCCGGACCGGGGTGCGCGTGCGCGAGGCCCCGCTTGCGTGCGATGGACTGCTGGACGGTCTCGAGCACTTGGATGCCCGCCACTTCGCCCACCTGCATGGCGAGCAACTGTGCGGCCGACATGACACCAAACTCACTGACTTTGACCTCGTTGGCCATCACCGAACTCGACGACGGCATCGCTACACCCATGCCGAGCCCGGAGAGGGCGAGGGCGATGATCACCAACCACACGCCCGAACTGGGTTCGAGTAACGCAAAGAGGCCCAACGAGGCGGTCAGAAACGCCGCCCCCGCGACGGCACTCTTGCGCTCGCCAATGCGAATCGCGACGTACCCGGCGATCGGCGAGGAGAGCGCGAACGTGAGGGGTCGAGCGATGGCTAAGGCGCCCACTCGGGGAATGGAGTAGCTGTAGCCCTGCTCCATGAGGAGGGGAAACAAAAAGAACGCACCGAAGTAGGCGAAGTTCGCCGACGCTCTCAGTATCAGGGGCATCACGAAGTTTCGCCGTCGAAAGTAGTACGCGGGAATGAGCGGATTCGCCGCGTGATTCAGTCGATAGATAAACACGGCGGCCGTCGCGACGCTGAGCACGAAGGCCCCGATCGTCCAGACACTGGTCCAGCCCAGCGAGGGGCCGATGGAAAGACCGAGCATTAAGACGGTCACCGCAATGGAGAGCGACCAACTGCCAATCCAGTCCAGCTTCTTGAACTCTTGACGGGCCCGGGCCTTCTTTTCCGCCTCTTCGTCGTCGAAGCCGCGACGATGAGGCAGTACCGTCACGACGACCCCAAAGGCCACCATGATGAAGACCAGCTGGAACCAAAAGAGCGCGCGCCAACCAAAGGCGGCGATGACCGGCGAACCGAGCGAGAGACCGATCACGGGCCCGCCCGCGCCCACCAGACTCCACCAGCCCATCGCCTTGACACGCTCTTCTCGAGAGAAGACCGTATTGATCAACGCCCCCGACGCGGTGCCGGTCGCCGCGCCCTGCACGCCGTCGAGCGTGCGCGCGAGCAGCAACATGTCGACGTTGTGCGACAGCGCGGTCAAGATCGCGGAGACCATCGCGCCGATCAGCCCGAAGAGATACAGACGCCGGTGACCAAAGATGTCGCCGGTCTTGCCAAGAATCGGTGCGGCCAGTCCGTAAGCCAACAGTGGCCCGACCATCGTCCAGGTGAGCACCGTCACCGTCGTGTGAAACTGCGCGGCCACCGTGGGTAGCGCGACAATGAAGACCGTGAACGTGAAGTTCAAAGCGAACAGTCCCGCCAGCAAACTCCACAAGACCCACCACGGATACTTCGACGAGGCGGCGGCCTTGTCCTGCACTCGTTGGCGCAGCAGCAAGAACCAGTTGAGGTCGCTGCCGGCTTCGCTGCCGAGCGTGCCAAAGGCGGCGCTGGCCGGATCGGTGCGCGCGTTTAAGAGTCCGTCGGGGTCCTCACGATCGAGGTGCGCCAACGGGCTCTCGTCGCTCACTAGAGCAAAGTGGGCAGTTGCTCGGCGAGTTCACTCACCGACCAGCGGTCGTCCTTCTCGAGTTTCTCGGTCATCGTCCAGTTCTGGAACTTTCGAACGGTGCCCCCCTGGACGAAGAAGACCTGTCCGGTCGCCGCGCAGTCCTCCATCGCCAGACACGCCACCAACGGCGAGATATTGGCCGGGTCCCACACGTCAAAGACGGCCGCATCGGAGGGCTTCACCACGTAGTCCGACAGACCCGGCGTCGACTCGGTCATGCGCGTGCGCGCTGCGGGGGCGATCGCGTTCACGCGCACGCCGTAGCGACCGAGCTCTTCAGCGATGATGACGCTAAAGGCCGCGATCCCGGCCTTGGCCGCGCCGTAGTTCGACTGTCCGACGTTGCCCAAGAGCCCAGAAGTGGACGACGTGTTGATGATCGAGGCCTTGACGACCTTGCCGGCCTTGGCCTGTTCGCGCCAGTACGTCGCGGCGTGGCGCGACGGCACGAAGTGGCCCTTTAAGTGCACGTTGACCACCGCGTCCCAGTCACTCTCCGAGAGATTGACGAGCACGCGATCGCGCAGGATGCCCGCATTGTTGACTAATACGTGCAACTCACCGAAGTTCTCGAGCGCGCACTGGATCAGTCGCTCACCGCCGTCCCAGGTAGCTACGTTGTCGTGGTTGGCGACCGCCTCGGCGCCCATGGCGCGAATCTCGGCGACCACCTCTTCGGCCGGCGTCGCCTCTTGGGACGAGCCGTCGAGTCCTCCCCCGAGATCGTTCACGACGACCTTGGCCCCTTCGGCGGCGAAGAGCAATGCGTGCTCGCGGCCAATACCTCGGCCAGCTCCGGTAATGATCGCGACGCGACCCTCAAGTGCTCCCATGGAGTCCCCCTAAATGATGTAGTGAACCGATTGTAACGACGAACGACGAGCCACTACTGCGGGCCCCGGCGCCAGAAGTACGGGGGTCGAGCGTGCGCGTGGTAGTGATCGGGAATATTTCGCATGTGATCGTCAATGCTCCACGGCGTCGCCGCGAACTCCTCGTTGGCCACCACCGCCAGCGCGTCGTGCAGATGGCGAATCACTTCGGGCGGCGGCGCGGCGCCGTGCAGGCGCCAGACGACCATGGGCACCAGACAGACCTCACAGTCGCCAATCCAGCAGGTGTCGTCTTCGAAGTAGCGCTTGGTGATAATGGCGGCCTCGCACAGTTCGCAGCCCTCGCTCATCTGACCGTCAAGGTTACGTAGGAGTGCCACGCCACCATGGTGCCCGCGATGGGGCTCTGCGAAACCACGGTCGTCCACTTGGTGGTGTTGTGATTGGGGCCGGTCGTGGAGAAGTAGAGCTTGGCCACGTGCATCGCTGCGTAGACCTGGGCTTGATCGTCGCCGACGACGTTAGGAACGGCCCGAGGTCCCTCCCCGGCGATCGTCGTGGTCGTGGTGGTGGTGGTCCCGGATGTCGGCGTCGTGGTCGTGGTCGTGGTCGTCGTTCCGGCGGCGGGACCCTTCGAGAGCGAGAGCACTACCGTTCCTTCGAGGGGCACCGTCACTGGATTGACGGTGGTGTGAAAGAGCACGCGAACGACGCCGTTGAGCGCCACCGTCGAAGAGTAGATCGCAGCCGACGAGGGACATTGCGCGATGAGGTGCAGTGCCGAGAGCTGCGCCGTGGCGGCCACGCAGGTCTCACCCAGCAGGTTCGTGGGCAGCGTGACGAGTACCGGACCTTCGGAGACGCTCACCGTAATGACTTGGCCCGATTTCGCGCTGGAATCGGCCAAGGGCGACTGGCTGACGATGTCGTTGGCCGCGACGCTCGACGAGTGCACGCGATGATTCACCGTCACGGTAAAGCCGTCGCCTTGAAGGGCGCTGGACGCCTGGGTGAGACTGAGTCCGACCAAACTCGGCACCACTTGCTTCTTCGTAAAGAGGCCGGACTTCCACGCGGCCCCGGCACCGATCGCCGCGACCACGATCACCAGCGCCGCCACGAGAAAGCCCCATCGTCGACGATTCGCGCGCGGCAGATCGTACTGATCTCGATCGAACCGAGGAGTACGTCCCAGGGGTACCTTCGGCCCGGAAGAGTATCCCCCGACGGCCGGCGCGCCCCCTCGTGGCACGTGGGCGAACCCGCCGCCCGATCCCGACGATCCGCCCACGATCTGATCGGGCGAGGGTGCCCGAAATCCGATCGAGTGTCGCGGCTCGGGCGGCGAGAAATTCGCCAAGAGCGGCAGTTGTTCACTCCCCGGTCGAACCACCAACGGTGCCACGTCACCGATAACGGCGCTGAGTCGCGCCGAGAACTGTTCGGCGTCGAGGCGAAGGCGCGGATCGGGCACCGCCGCTTGAGCGAGAATCATGTCGAGCGTGCCGAGTTCGAGTCGCACCGGCAAGGGCGCGTTCAGTCGAGCGCGCAACACCGCCTCGGGCGTCGAACCTTCAAAGGCCACGCTGCCGGTGATGGCCTCGAAGAGAATCAACGCGAGAGCGTAGACGTCACTTTTGGGATTGGCCTCATCGCCGACCGCCTGCTCGGGCGAGAGGTAGCGCGCGTCGTCGAGGGTCATTCGCTCGCGGTACTTGGTGGCCAGTCCGGCCAAAGCGACGTCACTCACACGCACTCGGCCCTCGTCGTCAAACAAGAGCTTGGAGGGTGAGAGTGAACCGTGCACGAAGCCGTGCTCGTGGGCGTACGCCAAGGCACTCGCGACGTCACGACCCAAGCGTGCCCCGTCGTCCACGCTCAAACGACGTCCCGCACTGAGCACGTCTTCCAATGAACCACCACTCAAGTACTCACTGATCATGAAGATCGCGCCCGACTCCTGACCTCCGTCAAAGACGCGCGCGAGATGGGGGTGACTGAGTGTCGAAGCACGAATGATGTGATCGCGAAAAGCCCGACGAATCTCCTCGTGCGCTGCGAGGCCCGCCAAAAGAACCTTGACCACGACGCGGCGGTGCAACGAGAGATCCTCCGCGACGTAGACCTCGGCGGTCTGACCTACGCCCAGCAACTCGAGAATTCGGTACCGATCCGCGAGGGTGTAACCGAGAGAAAAGGTTGGCGCCATCGGCTAAACCCTAGTAAGGAAGGCTCAGGCGAGCGTGCTGGTCCACGTACCCGTGCCAAGTAGTGTCTCGAACTCATTCGCGCCCACGCGCGGGACCCCCAATGCTTGCGCCTTCTCCAGTTTGGACGCGCCGGGCGCCTCGCCCACCACGACGCAGTAGGTCTTTTTCGACACCGAGCCGGGCGACGTGCCGCCGCGTGCGACGATGGCGGCTTCGGCTTCGTCGCGCGAGTACCCCTCCAGTGCCCCGGTGACGACGACGGCCTTGCCCTGGAGCGTGGCTTCCAAGGCGCGACCGCTCTCGCGCTCGACGAGCGAAAGTCCGGCCGCGACAAAACGCCCGACGCGCTCGCGGCTCTCCTCTTCGCGACAGTACTGATAGACCGACTGGGCGATCACCGGACCGACTCCGGCGAGGTCTTCGAGCTCTTCAAGCGGTGCGTGGGCGAGGGCGGCGTAGTTTCGAAAGTGCGTCGCCAGTGCTCGAGCTGCGACGGGACCAACGTGTCGAATACCCAGTCCCACGAGCACCCGACTGAGCGACGTCGATTTCGCCTTGTCAATCTCTCGCACGAGCGAGGTCGCCGAGAGTTCGCCCAGTCCCTCTAAGGCGGCGAGGACCTCGGCGCGCAGCGTGAAAAGATCAGCCACGTCGCTGACGAGACCTGCACCGAGCAGCTGGGCGACGCGTTGTTCACCCAGGCCCTCGATGTCGAGCGCGCCGCGTGAGGCGAAGTGCACGATCTGATGCAGGAGTTGAGCCGGACAGGCCGGATTCACGCAGTAGGTGTCGCTCTGGTCGCTGGCGCGCTCGAGTGGCTGGCCGCAGTCGGGGCAGTTCGAGGGAAACGTCCACCTCTTCGCTCGGCGTTTGCCCGGCTCGGCGACCGCGCCCACCACTTCTGGTATCACGTCGCCGGCCTTGCGCACGATGACGAGATCACCGGGGCGCACGTCTTTCGCCGCCACTTGATCTTGATTGTGCAAGGTGGCCATCGATACCGTCGAACCAGCGACGACGACCGGCTCGAGCACGGCGTAGGGCGTGGCTCGGCCCGTTCGCCCGATGGACACTTCAATGGCGAGCAGTCGTGTGGTGCGCTCTTCGGGCGGAAGTTTGCGCGCGATCGCCCACCGAGGAGCCCGGCTCGTAAAACCCAGTTGTTCGCGCTGGGCGAGGTCGTCGACCTTCACGACGATCCCGTCGATGTCGTAGCGCAAGTCGTGACGATGCTCTTCGTACCAATCGCTCCGTTCGATCATCGCCTCGACCCCCACTTCAAGACGGGTCTCCTCAGCGGTCAAAAAGCCCCACTCGGCGAGCTGGCGAATCGTGTCCAGGTACGTCGTAAACGATAACGAACCACTCACGTCCACGAGCTGGTAGGCGAGAAACGAGAGCGGTCGCTGGGCGCTCACCCGCGGATCCTTCTGTCGCAAACTGCCCGCCGCGGCGTTGCGAGGATTGGCGAACTCCTTCGCGCCCTGGGCTCGCTGGCGATCGTTCAACTCGTGAAAATCGTCGAGCGCCAGAAAAACTTCACCGCGCACCTCGAGGCGACCTCGGGCAACGCCGGGCAAGGTGACCGGGACGTTACGAATCGTTCGCACGTTCTCGGTCACGTCCTCGCCGACGCGGCCGTCGCCCCGGGTCGCGGCCTGATGCAACGCGCCATCCACGTAAGTGATAGAAAGCGCCAGACCATCAATCTTCGGCTCTACCGCAAAGTTCAGTGTCTCGACGTCGGACCCGAGTCCCTTGGCCACGCGCTCAGCCCACTGACGCAGTTCTGGTGCGTCAAAGACGTTGTCGAGACTCAACATGGATTCCGCGTGCTCCACTTCTTGGAACACGGTGGCGTCGCGCGCGCCCACTTGTTCTGATACCGAGTCCGCCTCTCGAAGCTCGGGATACTCGGCTTCGAGCGCACGCAGTTCACGCACCAACACGTCGTAGTCGGCGTCGGGAAGGTTCGGCGTGTCGTGAATGAAGTAGGCCTCGTTATGACGAATGATCTCGCCGCGCAGCCACGCGACGCGCTCGGCGGGTNNGTGACGATCGCCGCGCCTTCCACGACCGTGGGATCATCGACTCGATACAGCACGACGGACTGGCCCGACGCCACCGGGCGCGCGGGCGCGTGCAGATCGAGCCACCAGTGTCCTTGGTAGCGAACGGTCGCGAGCAGGGGCCGTCCGTGCGCGCTGCATTGGGCGAGGACCTCGTCGCCGTCGCGGAGCCCCTCACGAGCAAAGGTGACCGAACTCTCCTCGAGACCTAGCGAAGAGACGAGAATCTCCTCCAGCCGTCCTACTTCTACTCTCTTGGCGACCAGATCCACGCGCGACACGTAGCGCTTCTGGCCGTCTCGGCCCGGTAAGACTCCGCGACGTTGCCCGACGGTCATCAGTTCCGCGGCGGCGCTTTCGCCCAACTCCTCGCCGGTGCGCGCGTCGACNNGCTGGCGCAAGAAGACCTCGCGACCCTTGGAGGCCTCGATGAAACAGACGTCTTGTGAGTCGGGCTTGTCCCAGGTACGTAGTCCCAAACGTTCGGCGTGCGCTCGCACTTCGCTCTTTTGTAGATGGCCAATCGGCAAGAGCAAAAGGGCGAGTTGCTCGGCTTGCAGGTAGCCAAGGACGTAGCTCTGATCCTTCTGATCATCGGCGCCGCGCACGAGATAGTGCGACCCCTCGCGCAGGGAGACTTGCGCGTGATGTCCCGTCGCCACCGCGTCAAAGCCCAGTCGAACCGCCCGCTCGAAGAGCAGGTCGAATNNGCATCGACACGCGCTCGGGATTCAGGAACCGCTCGAAGAGCAGGTCGAATTTGATATGGCGGTTGCACTCGATACAGGGATTGGGTGAGCGGCCCGCCAGGTGGCCCTCGATAAAGGGCGTCACGACGTGGCGCTCGAACTCTTCGGTGTAGTTAAAGACGTGGTGATCGATGCCGAGGATCTGAGCGACGCGTCGCGCGTCATCGACATCGGCGACTGAGCAGCATCCCGAGTCCGAAGCCCCTCCCCAGAGTTTCAAGGTGGCACCCACTACTTGATGACCTTGCTCAATCAAGAGCCCGGCCGCCACCGACGAATCGACCCCTCCGCTCATGGCGACTAGAACTTTCACGCCTCTAGTCTGCCAGGCGCTGAGGTAACTAGGCCTCGGATCTCAATCGGTAGACCACCGAGGAGAGAATGCGAATGAGCGCGTCGACGTCTGCTTCGGTGGTCTCGCCGCCCATCGTGAAACGGATCGAGCCCCGGGCCCTTTCGGGCGCGACGCCCATCGCCGCCAGCACGTGACTCTGCGTCTCGGCACCACTCGAGCAGCTCGCCGCCGCGGAGGCGAAGACACCTTCTTGATCCAACAGAAAGAGCAGCTCGTCACTGGCGAGTCCCTCGAAGGTCACGTGCACCGTGCCCGACACTCGGGCCGCGCCCAGACCGGTGATCTCACAGCCCGGCAGAAAGCTCAGCGCGGCGATCAATTTTTCTTGGTAGTCGCTGACGCGATCATTGACCTCGGACAAATCACGTGTGGTCAGCCGCAATGCGGTCGCGAGGCCGACGGCCGACGCGACGTCCACGGTGCCGCCACGACGACCCCGTTCCTGTCCCCCGCCGGGAATCACCGCGTCCATCGCGACGTCGTTTCTCACAATGAGCGCCCCGCTGTTGACCGGACCGCCGAGTTTGTGCGCGCAGATCGAGATCAAATCGATGGAAGCGGTAACGGTGGGCAGGCTCAGCCACGGCGCCGCCGCGACGGCGTCGGTGTGGGTCGTCACGCCGCCGGCGATGAGACTCTTGGAGATCGAGTTCACGCCGTCGAGGGGCTGGCGCACGCCCGTCTCGTTGTTGACCGCCATCACGCTCACCAGTGCCGTGTCGTCGCTGAGCAGTTCATGCAACGAGTCGAGATCAACTACACCTTCGGGGTCCACCTCGACGTAGCGAACGCTCACGCTGTCAAAATCACGCGCCATCATCTCGGCCGCGTCCATCACCGCGTGGTGTTCAATCTTGGAGATAAGGATCTCCGAGCGCTCGTGGTGGCGGCGATGATGATTGGTGACACCCACGACGGCGAGGTGGCACGACTCGGTGCCCCCCGCGGTGAAGATGACGCCGCCGGGCTTGGCGCCGACGAACGCACCCACTTCGTCGCGCGCCTCTTCCACCGCCTGGCGCGCTTCGCGCGCGGCCCGGTGGCTACCCGAAGGATTGCCTACCACGCCGTGTTGCCAGGGCGCCATGGCCTCGGCGACCTCGGGGCGACGGGGCGCCGACGCGCCGTGATCGAAGTAGTACCGCTCGCTCATGCGACAAAAAACGACTTAGCGTTGGTGAACTCACGAGCGCCAAAGGCTGACAGCTCGCGGCCAAAGCCCGACAGCTTGGTGCCACCAAAGGGCAGTTCGGGCATGGACGCGACGATCGCGTTGGCGAAGACCAGCCCGACGTCCAGGCGCGCAATCGCCTCGTTGATCTCGTGATCGTCCTTGGCCCAAATCGAGCCACCCAGTCCCCAGGGCGTGTCGTTGGCAACGCGAATCGCCTCGTCGAGGTCGTCGGCGACGTACACCACCGCCACGGGACCAAAGAGCTCCTCACAGCCGGCGCGCGAGTTCGCGGGCACGTTGGTCAGTACCGTCGCGGGATAGTAGAAGCCGGTGCCACCGGGCATCTCGCCGCCGGTCAGCGCCACGGCGCCCGCCGCGATCGACGAGCTCACCTGAGTGGCCAGTTCGTCACGCTGGGACTTAGAGACCAGCGGTCCCAGTCCCGTGGCGGGGTCCATCGGATCACCGAGGCGAACCGCGCTCATCGCGGTGGCGAACTTCTCGAGAAACTCCTCCGATCGCTCGCGCACCACAATGAAGCGCTTCGCCGCGATGCACGCCTGACCGTTGTTTTGAATGCGCGCCGTGACCGCCATGGGCACGGCGGCGTCCATATCGGCCGAGGCGCCGACGACGAACGGGTCCGAACCCCCGAGTTCGAGCACGCACTTCTTCAGATTCGTGCCCGCGAGCTCCGCGACCGAGCGTCCGGCCCGCTCTGAACCCGTGAGCGTGACGCCCACCACGCGAGGGTCGCCGATTATTGACGACACTCGACCGTGCTCGACGAAGACGTTGGTCATCACACCCGGGGAGAAACCCGAACGAAGAAAGAGATCTTCTAAGTACTTGGCGCATCCGGGCACATTGGACGCGTGCTTAAAGACCACGACGTTGCCAGCCATGATCGTCGGCGCCGCCATGCGAATGACCTGCCAGAGAGGAAAGTTCCAGGGCATCACCGCAAAAATCACGCCGGTCGGATCAAAACGCACGCCACTGCGCGAACCACTGGTGGCGACACTTTGCTCTTTGAGCATCGTTTCGGTGTGCTCGGCGAAGTAGCGCATCGTCATGGCGCACTTCATCGCTTCGCCCTTAGCCGACGCGAAGGTCTTGCCCATTTCACTGGTCATCAACTCGCCCACGACCGGGACTTCACTCTCGAGAAGTTCCGCCGCTCGAACCATCAACTGGGCACGATCGGCGAATGAAGCGACTTTCCATTTCTGAAAGGCCACCGACGCCGTTTCGAGGGCCTGGTCGACCTGTTCGGGCGTGTGGGCGGGGTACTCGGCGACGACTTTCTCGCTCGCGGGATTGACAGAGACAAAGGGCATGACCCTAGTCTGCCAGCAAAATCGGAGCCTGAATCGGTGGTGTACCCATCGCCAGCCAGTAATCGGGGCTGAAAATACGAACCACGACCAGCACCAAAATGAGGACGCCAGCCGCGACGAGCGTAACGGGACGCACGCCAAAACTCTTCGCCAAATCGGACTGCACGAACGCGCCCAAGGGATAGAACATCGAAAGCGACAAGATGTACAACGCAAGGATCCTCGAGCGTTCCGCGCGTGGCGCGTGCAACTGGACCGATGTATTCAGCCCCGTCATCGTTCCCATGTAGGCGCCGCCCAACACGACCATCACCACCACCGAACTCGCCAGATTCGGCGCCTCGGCGTACAGAGCCAGCGAACCGGCGAGCACGTAGATCGATCCTCGAAGGACTTTCAGCCGCGAGGTACGTTTCGCGACGGTTGGCAAGGTCAACGCGCCCACGACGGCCCCCACGCCCTGGGCCGACACCAGCCACGTGGTGCCGATCTTGCCGGCGTGCAGCACGATGATGGCCATCGCGGGCACGAGGGCGATGAAGGGGCCCGCGATAACCGCAACGACTCCCACGCCCAAGATCGGGTGGCGACAGCCCTTCACCGCCCNNGTGATCGTTTCGGCGATGAAGTGAACCCGCGTGGTGGGCTTGGGCCGGGGGGCGCTGCGCACGAAGGAGAAGATCACCAACACGAAGAAGAAGGATGCGGCGTTGATGGCAAAGCACAGACTGACCGAACCGAAAGTGAGGGCCAGCGCCGCGAAGATTGGACCGATGACCCGTCCCAAGTTGAACTGGGCCGAGGAGAGCGACACGGCTGCGAGGACCTCGTCTTTTTCGACGAGGTCGGGTAGCAACGACTGCCACGCCGCCCACGAGGCCGAACCACAAAGCCCCTCGCCCACCGCGAGATAACAGGCCAGTGCGGGAGAGAGATGATGGGTCACGGCCGCCACGGCGAGCGCGCTGGCCGTACCGGTCATCATCAAATTGTTGAGCTGAATCCAGCGCTGACGACTCCAACGATCGGCCACGACTCCACCCAACGGTGAACCAATGATCGCTGGCGTCCACGCCGACACCGTCAAGAGCCCCAACCAGATCGGATTACGGGTGGTCTCGGTCAAGTAGATGCCCAGCGCCACGTTCTGCATCCACGTGCCGATGGACGAAACGAACGACGACGTGATCGCGAGCGCGAAACTTTGGTGCCGCAGAGGAGCCAGCGAGGTCAACGCCACACTCATCAAACTACCGGGCCGCGTGATCGCACCCTAGGTACCGTGGACTACGACTCGTCCTTGTGGCGGCGCGGGCGAAGTGCGAACCACCACACCGAGATAATGGTCGCCAGCGCGCCCAGCACGCCGATGCTCGATTTGACGACCTTGCCCTTGGAGTTATCCGCCACGGCACCATCGTAATAAGTGAAACGGCGGGGGCGATTCGCCCCCGCCGTCACACCTTGGTGGAGTGATGCCTAGCCCTGCTTCGAGGCCTCCACGGCGAGCTCAAGCACGATCTTGTTGCTGACGACCACACTGCCGTTCTCGAGGGTGCCGTTAAAGCTGACGCCAAAGTCACGACGATCAATCTCTCCGCGAGCCTCGAAACCCACGATCGTGACGC
The DNA here is from genome assembly GCA_003131665.1 of Acidimicrobiaceae bacterium. GTDB lineage: Bacteria > Actinomycetota > Acidimicrobiia > Acidimicrobiales > RAAP-2 > RAAP-2. Next base: position 475 of record PKWA01000100.1, on the reverse strand, counting down.
CCGGGGCCATGGAGGGGCCCGATCCCAGGTACTCAAGATCAAAGTTCACGGACTTGGTGACGCCGTGAATAGTAAGGTCACCGACCAACTCAAAGTCGTCGCCGCCCTTGGATGAGAACTTTGTGGACTTAAAGGTCAGCGTGGGGTACTTCTCAAATTCGAGAAAGTCGGCGCTCTTCAAGTGATTGTCACGCATCTCGTTGTTGGTCGTGATGCTGGCCGCTTGAACGGTCGCTTCGACCGACGCACTCTCTTCGTTCTCTCCAATGGTGATTGAGCCGGAGAAGTCGCTGAAACTGCCGCGAACTTTTGACGCGACCAAGTGACGCGCGACAAAACTGAAACTCGAGTGGACGGCGTCGATGGTGTAAACACCGGGGGCGGGAAAGTTACTCATGGTGGATCTCCTAATTTCATTGCACATTTGCAGTGTCCCTCAATTATACTTGCTTCTGCAACTACTTGTCAAGCAGTA
>PKWA01000072.1:1761-3802 GCA_003131665.1 Acidimicrobiaceae bacterium | reverse complement strand
GTTCCCAGATGTACTTCTGCGTGGTGCCCAAACGCTTCGCAAGTTCGCGCTGACTTAAACCTGCGAGCAATCGGGCCTGCTGCAGGATGCGTCCGAGCGACTCGGCACTCGTAATCTTTCCCGTGTAGATCATCTGTCTCCCTGACTTCGATATTAACGTCATATTAAATGACTACGATATAGAAGTCAAATCACATGACTGCCATATTCACGTCAAGCGTCCTGCACCTAGGGTTGACCGAAATGGCTGTCCTTCTTTCAAATCCCTGGTCAACCCATGTGAACCTCGGCTGAAACAAATTTAACCCAGGAGAGATGATTACAATGGCGGCCAAAAGACGTTGCTGCGCCGTTCTAAGGATGAAACCGGAGAAGCCCTCCAATTGACCAGCGGCCTCATATTCGTTCCAATAGAACTGCCGCTTTCCAAGCTGAGATCGCGGGTTCGATTCCCGTCGCCCGCTCCAATTCGTTCGCTCAATCACCAATGTTTGAAGTTCATTTGAATGACCGCCGCTGTCCGTCGTTGACCGTTGTTGTCCTTTGTGTAACGCCCAAATGACGCCGGTGACGCCCATTGTTCGAACAAGTTAGGCACATTGAATTTCAAGTGGGGTCTCGGGGTACAGCGGCATTGAATGCCGGCTGCTTCGGCGACGTCGTGCGCGACGCTGGCTGTTTAAGTAACGCTCACTGAGGAGGCACTCTGCTCAGCGTCTTTGGCATACTCGTGCACTATGAACGCTGCATCTCGGATGATCGGTCAGCGCGTCCTCGTCGACGGGATGATGGGGTCCGGGAAGAGCACCTTTGCACGTGCGCTCGCGGCAAAGACTGGTTTGCCGGTGATTCACCTCGACGTCCACTACTGGAAGCCGGGCTGGGAGCGACCGTCGAGCGACGAGTGGCGAGAACGCCAACGCGCGCTGCTCGCCGGCGAGGCTTGGATCATCGACGGCAACTACAACGAGACGCTGGCCCTACGACTCGAACGCGCGGAAACTGTCGTCTTTCTCGATACTCGGTGGTGGTTGAGCGCGAGTCGCGCGTTTGTGCGCGGGCTTCGCAAGCCCATTGGCAGGATGCCCGAGGGTTGCAAGGACTCGTTCAAGCGACGCTTGCGCGACGAGTGGGGCGGCGTTGGGAGGATTTGGCGCAACCGCCGTTCAGAACCAGAGTACGTACGCTCTGAGATCTTGCATCACGGGTCTTCCGCCACGGTGCACGTGCTCCGTTCGCGCCGGGAGTCGAGGGAGTTTCTCGATGCCATCGGCCGCTAGAGAGCGTCATCACCGCTCGGCGCCTAGCGCCTCAATCCGGCCATCCACTCCGCAAACGAACGTCCGGAGATCCGCTCATACGCGGTGACGTAGCGCTCGCGGGTCTCGGCGATGACGTCGGCGGGAATCGCTGGAGGCGTCGAGTTCTTGTCCCATCCGGTCGACTCGGCCCAGTCACGGAGCGGCTGCTTGTCGAACGAGGGAGGCGTCTCTCCGGGCCTCCACTGGTCGGCGGGCCAGAAGCGGCTGGAGTCGGGCGTGAGGATCTCATCACAGATGATCAGCTCGCCGTCGACGACGCCGAGTTCGAACTTCGTGTCGGCAATCAAGATCCCATGCTCCTCGGCGATCCTCGCCCCGGCGAGGTAGGCGGTGATCGAGATCTCTCTGGCGCGCTCCGCGACCTCGAGTCCGACGAGGTTCGCGGCCTGTTCGAAGGTGATGTTCTTGTCGTGCTCGCCCTCTGGCGCCTTGGTCGACGGCGTGAACACCGGCTCGGGCAGCCGGTCGGACTCGCGAAGGCCGATCGGCAGGACCGTCCCGTGCATCGTCCCCGACTTCTGGTACTCCTTCCACGCCGATCCCGTGATGTACCCGCGGACGATGCACTCGATCTCGAGCATCTCGGCTCGGCGGACGAGCATCGTACGCCCGGCGAGGTTCCCGATCGCCTCGGAGCCAGCGGGGAAGTCGACCGGGTCGACCGAGACGAGGTGAGTCTTCGCGAACGGAGCCAACGCCTCGGACCAGAACGCGGTCAT
>PKWA01000072.1:0-1727 GCA_003131665.1 Acidimicrobiaceae bacterium | reverse complement strand
AGGTCGCGGACTTTTCCACTGGTCACTGAGAATCGCTTATGCGCCGCCTGCTTGCTCACGCCGAGAACGCCACTGATCTCACTCCAGGAACGTCCGTTCGCCCGGCACTTCTCGACGAAATGGTCAAGAAGGTCGTCGCCCATCTGCTCGATGTCTCGAGCATTCTCCGCCGCTCGTTGAAGGAGCGTGAGCGCAGATTCATCCGGCGCTTCACGAGTGACCATGTCAATGAGCGATTGGATCGATGGCAGTGGCGTCATGCGTCAACTATACGTTGACAATTCGCGAACGTCAACCATAGATTGACGATTTCCGTTCCCCTCGACCGCCCTTGGGAGATTCGCCAAATATAAGTTCCCACCAGGCCGTTGAGTGGCTCGCACTAACGCGAGTCATCTCCGTTCCAAGCCAAGAACCTGCGTTCGATTCCGGTGGCCCACTCCCGAAGTCTTCGATTTACTCCGCCTGACTCAGACGAGAGGAACCATCTTCTTGGCGAGGGCCGTCTCTTTCGCGGCGGTGGTACCCGAGGCACTGATCTCGAAGAAGGTCTTGCCCTTCACGAGTACCCACAGATTATTAGTGGTCACGGTCACCGTCTTGTACTTCTTGGTCGTGGCGTCATAGACGCTCGACGAGTTGGTGCCGGTTCCGCTAAAGGCACTCGTACCGATCCCCATAACCGACTTGACGATGGTCGCGTGTTGCAACGTCTTCATCGCCAACTTGTAGTCCGCCACGGTGGCGGGGGATGAGTAGGTGATGTTGACCGTGGCCGAGTAGGTACAACTCAGGACGGTGGCCTTGTAACCGTCGAACGTATTGGTCGAAGTTGAAGAACTCGCGGTCTCCGGCGCGCCACCGAGGGTCGACTTGACCAGCGCCGTACTGATCGTGGTACAACTCGGAGCCGTCGCCGCACCAGATGGTGCGACCGTGAGCGTTATAGCCCCGAATCCACTGAAGCCAGCGGCGATGACAGCAGTCAACACCAGACGAAAATTACGTTGCATAGCCTGTCCCCCTCGGTTGACAGACCTCACTTATCTCAATCAATAAGTACCGCGATGGCTCAGGGCTATCGACCAACCATTGAGGGCACGCTAGGTCCGAAACAACCTGATGTCAACAGCTTCGCCCAGGCCGCACGAGCTTTCGAGCCTGACGCTTATCTCACAGAAAAGTCCATGAACATTTCGCGCCGGTTCTCGGTATCCACTTATGAAGCGTGAGTCCTAGCAAGGCTCCCACGACATAAGAGGGGAACGGTCGTCAAATGCAAAGGGCCGCGCGCCAACGAACTGATCAGAAAACCACTCACCGTCGCTTGGCTAGTGTCGCCGTGTTGACCACTGGGATTCTCCTACTGGGCGCGGCTACGCTGAGCGGCGTGAGTGACGCGTCCTCATCACCGACAACGATTTCAGTGTCGCAAAATGCGACGTGGGGGCCGACGCTGACGCTCAAGAACGGCGACACCGTTTACCGGCTCACGGCCGACGCAAAGAACACCAGTGTGTGTACCGGAGCGTGCGCGAAAATATGGCCCCCCGTACTCTTAGCGTCGGGCCAGCAGAGCCCCATCGGTGACGGCGTTACTGGACTCGGGTTGATCGCCCGAGCAAACGGTACCCACCAAGTGACGTACCAAGGCATCCCGCTCTATCAGTTCGTGGGCGACAAAGCACCTGGCCAGGTGGCCGGCAATGTCAAGGACGGATGGGGTC
>PKWA01000142.1 GCA_003131665.1 Acidimicrobiaceae bacterium | reverse complement strand
AGTGAGGGTTCGAGTCCCTCCGCCCCCACGCAGCGTCGAGCCCGCCTGATTATTTAGTAGCGTTGTAGGGTGGCGAAAAGCACGTCGGGTAAATGGGTAAGTAGGGTCGGCGCCGCGGGCGGTGGCAAGACCTATCAAAAGACTCGACCGGGCAACTTCTACGGTGCGCTCGTGGTTATCGTGGTCTTGGGCATCGTGTTGACGGTCTACTCTCGCTACGAGTACCAAAACCCCGTCAAGAAGCACACCACGACCGTCCAACCGGTTATTGGATCGGTCCTCTACGCCGCGCTCTCGGTGCAGGCCTGTGGTTCGAATCTCCCGTATCTCAACACCGATCCCTCCTTCAAGGGCGGCTTTCTCGTGGGGCCCGATAACGTCATCCGACTTTCGCCCGTCTCGTCCGCCGAAGCTGGCGCCAACGCCACTCTCAAGACCTTCGCGGCCGAGTATTTCGGCCTCGTCGCGAGTTCCACCGAGCTCGCGGTGCCCACGAAGACTGGAACCAAAGACCCCGCGACGACCTACAAGAACGGTGAAGCCTGCCCGGCCAAGACGAAGTACGCCGGCAAGAAGGGCAAGGTCGTCTACGCGTACTGGACCTCGTTCGGTCAAAAGACGCCCACGCTCACGACCAACCCCGCCAAAATCAAATTCGTGGCGGACCTTCGCGTGACGATGGCTTTTGAGCCGACGGGCGTGACGCCTCGAGCGCCGGCCAAGGCCACCGTCGATGAGATGGTGCTGGCCGCCACGACTCCGACCACGACCACCACGCTGCCCACGGCGACCACGACGACGTTGCCCTCGGGCACCACCACGACCGCTCCAGCGAGTTCCACGACCACCACCGCGGGTACGACCACTACCACCAAGGGTTGAGTTTGCAGTCGATCATTCTGGTCGGCGGTAAGGGCACGCGACTTCGTCCGTTGACCTTCGAAACGCCCAAACAGATGTTGCCGCTGGCGGGCGTGCCGATGATCGAGTGCGTGCTCGAGTCCTTGGCGAGCCACGGGGTCACCGACGCCGTCCTGTCCTTGGGGTACTTGCCCGATCGATTTATTGAGGCCTACCCCTCGAACGTGATCGCTGGCGTGCGCATGACCTACGCCGTCGAAGCCGAACCCCTCGACACCGCGGGCGCGATTCGTTACGCCGCCACCGTCGCCGAGATTGACGAGACGTTCTTGGTGGTCAATGGCGACATCGTGAGCGACCTCAACGTGACGCGACTCTTGGAGTTTCATCGCGAACGCGCCTCCGAGGTCACGATCGCGCTGCACCCCGTCGACGATCCTTCGTGTTTTGGCGTGGTGCCCACAGCAGATGACGGCCGGGTCCTGGCTTTTGTCGAGAAGCCGCCGCCCGGAGAAGCCCCGACGAACCTCATCAACGCCGGGTACTACGTCTTTGAGCCACGCGCGCTACGTCGTATCGCGCCCGAAGGTCCGGTCAGTGTGGAACGCGAGACCTTCCCGATACTGGCCGCCGCGGGCGAGCTCTACGCCTTGGCCGACGAGGCCTACTGGCTCGATACCGGCACCCCCCAGGCCTATCTGCAAGCCAACGTCGACGTGTTGCAGGGTCGTCACTCGCGCCACCACTTCACGGGCATTGTCGCGGGCTCGTGGCGACACCCGTCAGCGACCATTGACGCGAGCGTCACGTTGCTCAACACCGTGGTTGACCGCGAGTGCGTCGTCGGATCAGACGTCATCCTTGAAGACTCGGTGCTGTTGCCCGGGGCCGTCGTACAGAGCGGCTGTCAGATACGTTCGTGCATCATCGGCCCCGAAGCGGTGATTGGCACCGACTCCGTGCTCGGTCCGACGTGCGTCGTTGGTGCGAAAGAGCGCGTCGCCGCGGCGTCGCGGCTCTCGGGCGACGTGCGCCTCGGTGGGGTCTAACTAGCGAAAGAGATCGTCGTTCTTGGTGCGAACGATGTTTTCGGCGATCGAACCCGGTCCAAAGAACGACTCGTCGAGTCCGCGCACCAACGCGAAAGGCGTCCCGGCGGCTTTGTGCAACACGAGATTCGCCGCGCCGGCGATCTCGTCCGCGATCGCCACTTCCGTGGCCTCTAAGAGCCGACCGTTGGCGTCGAACGTCCCGCGCAGGTCCAACAGGGGCTTCAGTCCCGCCGAGCCGAGTGCCACGTCGGTGACGCCCTGGCGCCAGACCCGGCCAAAGGTGTCGGTGATCAACACGGCGACCTCGACGTCGGTGCGCCGCGCGATCTCGGCGCGGATTCGTCGGGCCGATCGGTCGGGGTCCTTGGGTAGCAGCACCGCCGTGCCCTCGTCGGTGTTCGAGAGATCCACCCCGGCGTTGGCGTTGATGAAGCCGTGGCGGGTTTCGGTGATGCGAAGGGGCCCGCGACGTCGAAGCACGCGCACGGACTCTTGTTCGACGATGGCGACCTTATGTTCTTCGGTTCCGTCGTGGGCCACGACCTGACCTTCGGACTTAGAGACCACTTTGCTCGTGACGATCAACAGATCGTGGTGCCGTGGCTCTTCCTTGGCGTCACGCAGCGCGTCGAGTAGTAACGCCACCAGATCGTCGCCTTTTTTAACCTGAACCTTGGAGGCCAGAGCTACGACGCGCAGTTCACTCACGAGAGCACCGCCTTGGCGAGGCGCTCGGCGTTGTCGGCCTCGGCCATGACGGTCGTCGTGACCTCGACGTGCACGCCGCGTTGGCGGATCTCCTCGGCCAGAGCGGCGTCGGCCTCGTCGATGATCCAAGTACCGACGAGACCCTCGTAGAAGTCGACGACCCCCACGGTGGAGATGTCGTAACCGAGCTCGCCCAAGAGCCGAGCGGCCGGACCCTTGAGGGCTTCGCCGCGAATGAGTGGCGAGACGGCCACCACGTCCTCACGTCGCTCGGCCACGATCTCGCGCACACCGGGAATCTGAAGTATCGGGTCAATGGAGATGAGGGGATTGGACGGTGCAATGACGAGCCGACTCGCCTCGCGAAGGGCGTCGAGTACCTCGGGCGTCGCGTGCGCGCTGTCGGCGCCGACGAACTCGATGGCGCGAACGGTGACGTCGTGATGATGGCGAACGAAGTACTCCTGAAAGGAGAGTCGACCCAGGGTGGTGTCGAACTCGGTGGTGACGGTGTCGTTGGTTACCGGCAACAGCCGCACCGCGACGCCCAGTCGCTCGGCCAGATCCTTCGCCACGTCGGTCTTGGTCGCGCCTTCGCTGAGCCGCTGGCTGCGATAGAGGTGCGTCGCGAGGTCGCGGTCGCCGAGTCGAAACCAAGCTTCACCACCGAGTTCTTCGAGTTCGCTCATCACGCGCCACGTCTCGCCGCGCAGCCCCCAGCCGAGTTCGTCGTTGTTGAGTCCGGCCAGCGTGTAGGTGATGGTGTCGAGGTCCGGACAGATGGTCAGACCGTGCAGCACTACGTCGTCGCCCACGTTAACGACGGCCGCGATCTCGGACGGGGCGATGACGTCGCTGAGAGCGTGCAAGAGCCGCGCCGCGCCGACGCCTCCACTGAGAACGGTAATCACCTTCGAAACCTTAGGGGCGCGTGGGTATCATCGAGTGGTGAACAACGCCCTTGACGCCTCGTGGCCCGGTTCACTGGCCTACGTCGTATTGCGCCTCAACGAAGGAGTCATCGAGCGAGTGGCCGAGGCGGGAGATCTGGACGAGGTGCGTCCGTGGGCGTCGGTCTCCAAGATGGCCGTCGCGTTGGCCGTCGGCGTCGAGATCGACTGGGACCTGCACGAGTTCACCGAGGGTGTTGGCCCTCAGGGAGCGACGATCGCGAATCTCTTGTCGCACTCGAGTGGGCTCGGACTCGAAGAGAGCGATCCCGTCGTCCCCGTGGCGACCAAGCGCGTCTATTCGAACTACGGCATCGACCTCCTGGTCGAGGCCCTCGTGGGGGAAAATCCGGCGGCGACGTGGTTGGAGAACCGGGTCTTTCGCTCCCTGGGTATGTCCTCCACGGCCCTCAAAGGTCGTCCCGCNNGACGAACGATCTCGCCACGCTGGCCGTCGCCTGGCTGCGACCGGATGGCTTGAGCAACGAGACGCGGGATCGAATCGTCAAACCGTACTTGCCCGAACTCGACGGCATCGTGCCCGGTTTTGGCCGTTTCACGCCATGTCCGTGGGGGCTCGGTCCCGAGGTACGAGGTGAGAAGCAACATTGGATGGGCGACTGGGCCAAGACGAGTTTTGGTCACTTTGGCCAAAGCGGGGCGTTGATGCTCTTGAACACGGACGAGGGCGTGGGAGTTGTGGCCACGGGCACCGAACCCTTTGGTCAGTGGGCCGTAAAGCTCTGGCCCGAATGGACGAGCGCCGCGCGAGCTCTGGCCCTGCGTTCGTGAGTTCCGTTCCCCGGGTCGGTCTGGATCTCGATGGTTCGCTCGAGTCCCTAGGAAACTCGATGACCGATTTGGCCAATGCCTTGGACGCAACGGGCGAGTGTGAACTGGTGCGCTTTCACACCCACGCGCCGGCGACGTCGTCCAACGAGGTACGACTGGCCCTTCACTCGCTGTGGACACCGCTCTGGCGTCGTAGTCTCGGGCCTTCACTCGATCGACTCTTGACCCCCGTCGACGTCGTGCACGTCGCGGGTCGCGCGACACCCCCGACGAAGGCCATTCCACTTATCATCTCGGTCGACGATCTTCGACCCTTGCGCGGCGAGTCACGCGAACATCAAAGAATTAATCAACTTCGTCGCGCCGTCAGTCACGGCGCGACGCTCGTCGCTTCGACGCGTAGTGCGAGTCACGAAGTGCAAGACGTGCTCGGGATCGAGCGCTCTCGTGTCGTGGTCGTGCCCCCGGCGGTGCCCCTCGTGCAACCCACGCTCAACGGCACCGCGCTCGTCGTGAACCTGACCGGAGTGGTCAAACCCTTTTTGAATCTCGCCCCGGAACTGGTGGCCTTCGCGAAGAGTCGCGGCACGCACGTCGTCGCGGTCTCGAGCACCAAAGTCGCACAACGAATTCGCTCGAGAGATTCTGCGGTGCGCTTGATGACTCGTAGCGAGGCGCGTGGCGCACTCGGCGACGCGCGCGTCGTGCTGCACATCTCGGACGGCGCGCGGTTTCCGTCATTCGCCATCGCGGCGTTGGCGGCGGGGGTACCCACCATTGCGCGTGCGACGACCATCAACCGAGAGCTCCTTAGTGGCGCGGCCACGCTCACCGAAGACGACCGCGAGGTTATGCCGCTGCTAGAAGAACTTTGGGAGAGTCCGACGCGCCGGGCGATCACGATCGCCGCCGGACGAGCGCGGGCCGAAGATTTCGCTCCCGCGACCGCGGCGCGGGCCTACGCCGCGCTCTATCGCGAAGTCGTGCGAGGCTGGAACTCGTGACTCGTACGGTCAGCATTTCGCTGGATCAGTTCTATCGGCCCCAACCCGGCGGCATTGCGACGTACGTGCGAGGACTCGTGGGCGGACTGGCCGCACTTCACGACGACTCCTTGCGCCTGGTGGGCGTCGTGCCTCGGGGCCAACCCACCCAGGACGTGTCGGACTTGGCGCTTGAAGAAGTGCGCGCGCCGGCGTCGATCCAGGTGCTGACCCGCGCGTGGGCCCGTTGGCCGCTCGGCGTGCCGTCCAACAGTGACGTCGTGCACGCCACGTCGCTGGCCGGCCCCTTCGCCGGAGGTAGACCGGGAGCGGTGCACTGCGTGGCCTTGCACGATCTTCTCTGGCGTGACGAGCCCACCACGAGCACACCGCGCGGCGTGCGCTTTCACGAGCGTCGGCTCCAACTGCTCAAAGCGAGAGACGACGTGCGAGTTTTTACGACCGCGCCGGGCTTGGCTCAGCGCTTGAGCGGCGAGGGCTTCGAGTCGAGTCGACTCCACGAGGTGCGCTTAGGCGTCGATGACACCGCCTCGGCGGTCAGTACGGGCCAAGTGCGAGCCTTTCTCGCCGAACACGGGGTGCACGGACCCTTCACGCTGTACGCCGGTACCCGCGAACCGAGAAAGAACCTCGATCGTCTGGTCCAGGCGCACGCTCAGGCCGTGGCGACGAACCCTGAACTCGGTCCACTGGTCTTCGTCGGGCCCGAAGGATGGGGTGAGGTTGACAGCCGTGACGCGGTCGTTCTCGGTATGGTGGCGCGCTCGATGCTGAGAGGTCTCTACCGTGACGCGACGGTCGTGGCGTACGTGCCTCGAGCCGAGGGTTGGGGACTGCCTCCGGTGGAGGCGCTGCACGAGGGCACGCGGGTCGTCGCCAGCGCGACGACCCCGAGCGTGATGAAGAACGACGAAGTAGTGATTGTTAATCCGCTCGAGGTGTCCGAGATCGCCGAGGGACTGGTTCGGGCCGTGTCCCAGAGCAACGACGAGGTCGCGCGTGAGCGTCGACGAGCGTCGGTGGCGACGCTGACCTGGCGCAACGTCGCGCTCGATCATTTGGCGGGATGGCTGTGAAGGTCGCCCTTGACGTCTCTGCGGTGCCGCCCCAGATCGCCGGCGTGGGTCGTTACGTGGCCGAACTCGCGAGGCGTCTTCCCCAGCGCGACGTTACGACGACCT